>JAFBAK010000169.1 GCA_019247795.1 Hyphomicrobiales bacterium
GCCTTGGCGAAGCAGGTCATGATCGCATCGGGCATCGCCGACAGCCTGGATCCGATCCTCAGCAACATCGCGCTCCAGCTGCTGCACGCCTACACGCAGAAGCGACCCGCCAATGCCAGGGACTTCGAGGAAATCCTTGCGGGCATGAAACCGCAGCTCGATGCGAAAAAGAACGAGCTCATCGTCAGGGCAGCGGAAATCTATGCGCGGAAAATCGATGAACCATCCCTCAAGGAGGCTCTCACCTTTTTTCAAAGCCCCGCCGGCATGAAATATACGCAAGCCTTGCCGCAGGTGCTCAACGAAGTCTCGACGCTCACCGACAATTGGTCAAAGGAGGTGGCGACGATGATGGGCGAGCACGTGGTCGAGGAGATGAAAAAGCGCGGTGTCGACCTCGGCCGCTAGCGCGCTCGCCGCATCGAGCGCAACCGTGCTCCTGGCTCGAAGCCCTTCGCTCCGAAGATGTCAGTGACCGCGAGGCTTCTTGGCCCCGCCGAGAGCGAGCCGATCTCCGCCAAACCCGCCGCTGCGCGCCTCGCCGCCGGCGCCGCAATTCTTGTCGCGGCATTGCCGGTCGCCATGGCTCTCGCCAACCGCTCGGCTCCGGTGCTTCTCCTCCTCGCATGCGTGACCTGCATCGCATCCCTCATTGCCGAAGGGGGATGGGGAAGGATCGGATCCGCACTGGCAAAGGTAAGCCTCTCCCCTCTCGCCTGGGCAAGCGCGGGTTTCGTCGCGCTTGCGCTCATATCCTGGAGCTGGAGCGTCGATCGGACGGAGACCTGGCGAACGCTCGAGGAGGGCGTATTGCCACTTGGTGCCGGCGCTTTGTTGTTGTGTTTTCTGCCTCGCCTCGCGCCGCGCTGGACGGTTCTTGCCGTGGCGATCGGCGTGATAGCCGCCGCACTTGTTCCGATTGCCGAGCTGCGATCGGGGATGCCGATTCGCAAGGCGCTGCATCTACGGGTCGCGGCTTTCGAATATAATCGGCCGGTGTTGACCCTGCTCGCGCTGTTCTGGCCGCTTTGCGAGGTTGCCCTGACGCGGCGCAAGACGTCAGCGCCGGGACCGATGGACGACGATCCGCCGAGGCGCGAAAGCTTGGCGCAGCGGCAGATCACGTCCGGAACGAGGCTCGCACGCCTCGTGCTCTGGGCGGCGCTTATATTGACGACCCTCGCCATCTGGACCTCGCAGAGCGGGACGGCGATGTTTGCACAAGCCCTCTCGATCGTTGCCGCCTTCGCGGCGTCGCGCTTCCCGCGCCTCTCGCTCGCCGTGACCGGTATCGCGGTGACGCTCGTCTTCCTCTCTGTCTACGCATTCGGCGATCTCGCCTGGCGCTTCTTGCCCCCGGCCACCTACGATCTCCTCGCTTGGGCTCATGCCGCGGACCGTGTGGAGATCTGGCGCAGCTTCGGTGCGGCCGCGCTCTTTCATCCGATCCTTGGGACGGGACTTGGAACCTCCGTCACCCTTGGTGACACCGTGGTCGCGACCGAAGTCGCCGGCGAGTTCCGCCGCATGTTGTCGGTCGGTCACCCGCACAACGGCTACCTGCAGATAGGCGTTGAACTTGGCGCCATTGGGTGCACATTGGCGCTCGTGATCGTGGGGATGATGCTGTGGAGCTGGCGAAATCTTTCAGGGCCAGCGCTTTGGTCGCGAATAGGATTGTTCACGACGGTCGCCTCGACGATGCTCGTCGGCCATGGCGCTTGGCAAGCGTGGTGGCTGTCGGTGGTTTTCGTCGGCGCCGCGCTCATTCGCGTCGTCTCGCAGGTCGATCCTCATCCGGGTTGAGAGGTTATTGGCCCACCGCCCTGTGATCGCGAAACCCTCAAATCGCAGGCGTTGCCCTTCCCACGCGGGTCGGCGGACGATCGCTCCCGAGAATGCGAAAGAACGTTTGCGATAAAGCCGTCCCGGCGATATCGAGAGCCCTCTTGAGCCTTGCGGCTCGGCGATTCCGCTCGACGCGATTCGCTTCCTGGGGGAAGTGGTGCACGCTCCATGACGAAATTCGATGTGGACCTGTTTGTGATTGGCGCCGGTTCGGGCGGAGTGCGCGCGGCGCGCGTTGCCGCGGGGCTCGGCGCAAAGGTGATGATCGCCGAACAGAGCCGGATTGGGGGCACATGCGTGATCCGTGGTTGCGTGCCGAAGAAGCTGCTTGTTTACGCGAGCCGCTTTCCTCATGCCTTCGAGGATGCCGTGGGATTCGGCTTCTCCGAGGCCAAGCCGGAATTCTCCTGGGAGCGTCTGCGCGACCGCGTGGAAGCGGAGGTGACGCGGCTTTCCGGTCTTTATCGCAAGGGCCTCCAGGGCGCGGGCGTCGCCATCCGCGAAGAACGCGCCGAGATCCGCGGGCCGCACGAGGTGCGTCTCGCTTCCGGGCAAAAGATCAGCGCGGGGACGATCCTCGTCGCCACCGGAGGCAGGCCGTCACGGCAGGGTGGTGTGGTCGGCGCGGATCTCGCGATCGTTTCGGACGATGTCTTTCATCTGCCGAACCTCCCGCGACGGATGATCGTGGTGGGCGCCGGGTATATCGCCCTCGAATTCGCGAGCGTCTTTGCGGGATTGGGAACCGAGGTCCACCTCGTGCATCGCGGCGACGCGGTTTTGCGCGGCTTCGACGAGGATCTGCGCAGGATCGCGGCGCATACACTTGCCGCGCGTGGCGTCAAATTTCACTTTGCGCGCAATTTCGTGAAGATCGAGCTCGGCCGCGACGGAATACGGCGCGTGCATTTGCAAAATGGCGAGACGCTTGACGGAGAGGTCGTGCTGATCGCCACCGGGCGCGTTCCCAATACGAATAAGCTCGGCCTCGAAAATGCCGGTCTCGTCCTTGGCGAGAAGGGCGAAGTCGAGGTCGATGCGCAAAGCCGCAGCAATGTCCCTTCGGTCTATGCGATCGGCGACGTCACGAACCGGCTGCAGCTCACGCCGGTGGCCATTCGGGAAGGTCACGCCTTCGCGGAGAGCGTTTTCGGTGACAGGCCTTGGACGGTCGACCACGCCGACGTGCCCTCGGCGGTGTTCATCACGCCCGAGATCGGCACTGTCGGCCTGACGCAGGCGCAAGCGTGCGAGCGGTATCAGTCCGTCGATGTGTATGTCGCGAATTTCCGCCCCATGCTCGCGACGCTCTCCGAGCGGGACGAAAAAGTTTTCATGAAGCTTCTGGTCGATGGCGAAACCGACAAGGTGCTCGGTTTGCACATTTCAGGCGAGGGCGCAGGCGAAATGGTCCAGCTTGCCGCGATCGCCATCAAGATGGGGGCGACCAAGGCCGATTTCGACCGCACCGTCGCGCTCCATCCGACGGCCGCCGAGGAGATCGTCACCATGCGGACGCCGGCGGCGCGGTTGCGTCGTGATCGCGCGAAGTCTTGAAGCCAATCCACACTGCTCGGACACGCCGTTCGCAAGCGGCATCGATGATCTGGCAACGCTGCGTCCGCTCGCCCACCGCCAATCGGGGCGGTTCAGGTCGCTGCTCGATAGGCCTCGGCGAATTCGCCAAGCTCCGAACCGGCAATATCGCTCACGGCCCAAAAGGTGAGACCATCCTTCGTCCAGTGGCGAAGCATATAGCCGCTGAGCTCGATCGATGGTGGCGCGGGATCCGTGCCCGGCCAGACAAAGAGATTGATCACATGCGTGCGGCGACGATAAACGACGACGGCCGCGGCGCGACCCTCGACATAATCCACTCGCCCTCCGACCAAGGTGAATCCTTTCAAGGCGAGATCAGGTACCGGAGGAGTGACATCGAGCTTACCCGCGAACCAAGGCTTGACGGTGTGCTGATCCGTCGATTGCACGTCGAAGAGATGCTGGCCGGCAAGCGAACGCAAATGCCCATCGACGAGACTTCGCGCGATCTCGTTGCCGGTGTCGGCGCGCATCACGAAAAAGGCAAGGCAGGCGGCGAGCGCGAAAGCACCGGCACCGCCGGCCAGCGCGCCCTGCAGGCGCAAGCGCCACGCATTCGCCGGCGCACGCCACCACGCCTGCCGAACCCTGACGGGTCGCCGGACGGGCTCTTCGACAGCTTCGGGCGGAGGGAGCGCTTGCAGGATGCGCTCAGCCAAGCCCGCTGGTGCCTGCAGCCGCAGGCCGGCCGTGGCCAGCCTCTGCTTGAGCGACATGATCTCGGCATAGCTTTCGGCGCAATTCGCGCAGCTCGCGATATGAGCTTCGATCTCGCGAGCATGCACAACGTCCAGCTCCCCGTCGGCCAGCGCATGAACGAGCGGCTTTTTGTCGTCGCAAGTCATGTTGTTTTTGCCTTCTTCTCAAGCGCGAACCAAGCCGTCTGCAATTCCTCCCTCGCCCGGGCCAACCGCGACATGACCGTTCCGATCGGCACTCCCGTCACTTCGGCGATCTGGCGGTAGCTGAAATCGTTGAACTCCTTGAGCACAAGCGCCTCTCGATAAACCGTGGGCAACCGCGCGATGAGCTCGCGAAGCTGGCGAGCATCATCGGCGCGTGCCAAATGTGTTTCCGGATCGGGTTCCGCATCTCCCCAAAGCGGATCGACCTGCCCAGCCTCGCCGGCATCGTTCTCCGGCAAGGGGTCGAAACGACGCGGATCGCGCGAGCGCAGAACATTGCGCAGGATAGTGAACAGCCAAGGCTTGATCGATTCTCCCGAGAACCCGGAGAAATATCGAAGCGCCCTGAGATAAGTCTCCTGCGCAGCATCTTCCGCTTCATCCGCGTTGCGCGTCAGATAGCGCGCGAAAGTATAGACCTCGTCCAGCAGCGGGAGAGCGAGCTTGCGAAAGCGCTCGCTTTCTCGCTGATCCGCTTCGGCCATTCCGAAACCCTCCCGCCGATCGACACGCGACTCGCGGGCCACGTGCTAACATGTTGTTCGGGTAGAGCAAGGAATAAGCGATCGAGCTCATTTCACGATGATCTTACCGGTCATGTGAGGATGAAGCGAACAAAAATACTCGTATGTGCCCGGCTCGGTGAAAGTATGGGAGAATTTGTCTCCGGTATCGAGCGCGGAGGACTTATATTTGTGATCGGCATCGACGACCGTGTGCGGGATGTCGTCGTTGTTGGTCCATATCACGGTCGTTCCCACGGAGACTTGCGTCTCGGCCGGGGTGAAGACGAAGTTGTCGATGCTGACCGGCATGTCGGCGGCCCTGACAGCCGATGCGCCCATCAGCGCGGCCACGATCAGTGCAGCACGCGCGCAGTTGAAAACGAAAGTCATGTTCGTCGAGCCTCGTTCGGTTTTCGTGAGTGCCGCCGCCCCGCTTGCGTCGGGCGGCGTCATCGAATGGATGAGCTCGGGGCTTCTCAGCCGGCGAGCGGGGTGTCGATCACGGCCAGACGCTCCGCGCCGGGCACGAAATTCACCTGCCGGATGCCAAGCACGGTGCGCAGCTTCGAATCTTCGACCTTCATGGGGCCGGGCGAAGGTGCAGTTCCCGGCGCGGGCTGCGGGAAGGCGGTCGAACGCGCCGTGTGGAACGCCACATTGCCCTCGACCTTCTGCATCACCTGATGGATATGCCCGTTGAGCACCGTGACCGAGCCGAACTTCTTGAGCATGCCAAGAGCCTGCTCGGAATCCTGCGTGCCCCAGCCCCAGTCGGCATAGATCGTCCAGAGCGGAATATGCGCGAAGACGACGATCGGCGTGCTCGCGGTGCGCGCGGCGAGATCGGCCTGCAGCCAAGCGAGCTGATCGGCACCGAGATTGCCCATGCCGCCTCCCTTGAGGTCGACGACGTTCAC
Organism: Hyphomicrobiales bacterium; assembly: GCA_019247795.1. Taxonomy (GTDB): domain Bacteria; phylum Pseudomonadota; class Alphaproteobacteria; order Rhizobiales; family Beijerinckiaceae; genus GAS188. The sequence continues at coordinate 5,776 of JAFBAK010000169.1, forward strand.
GAGACCGACGAAATGAGCCCCGCCGGCATCGAAGGAATACCAGCCGGCGCCCTTTGCGCCCTTGCCGTAGCGATCGAGGTAGATCTTGCGATCGTCGTCGAGCACGTCGTGCTCGCCCGGCACATAATGCACATCGAGGCGAGATTGACCGATGATCTGGTCGGCGGTGTCGAATTCGGCGGGCTTCGAGAGATGGCTGATATCGCCCGTGTGGATCATGAACGACGGCTTGGCCGGAAGGGCGTTAACCTTCGTGATCGCCTCTGTCAGCGTTCCGTTGGCGTTGGGATTCGCCGGCTTGTCGAAGCCGATATGGCTGTCGCTGAGCTGGAGAAAGCTGAACGCCTTGGATTCGTCTGCCTTCGCTTCGCCGATCAGGCCGGTCGAGCGGGGAATGCCGCCGGCGAGCGTCCACAAAACGCCGGTCCCGGCCCAAGTCATGCATTCGAGGACCTTGCGCCGCGTGGCGCCCTCTTCGTGATCGTGAGCATCATGCGTCATGTCCATCTCCTTCCGAAGCTTGGATGCTTCTGGCGATGAGACTGACGCCGAGACGGCTTTATTCCTCGCCGGGGCGCGACAAGTCGTCGCGACAAAGTTGCCAACTCCGAAGGGCCATTCCCCAAGACAACCTCGTATGCCGCCTTTGGTCGAAAATGGCCGACGAATTCGAAAGTCGAGCGGCCGATCCGGGGATTGTCAAAATCATAGCGCGTTCTGGCGAACCGGTGCGTGGGCAGGGGGTCAAGGCGTTTCAAGCGCCTTGAGCCAAAACACCTTGAGCTACGTGGATCGCGACGATTGATCGTGTATAGAGCCTGCGATGCTGCCGAAGGCGCGACGATTGGCGGTTCTTTGACGCGCGCTGCTCACTTCGGCTCCCAGGAGTTCTCCCATGGACCAAGGACCGAAGGTGAAAAGCTGGTCTCCCGCCTCTTGGCGGGCGCTGCCGATCGAGCAAGTCCCCGTCTACCCCGATCGGGAAAGCCTCGCCGCGATCGAGCAACAGCTTGCCGGGTTTCCGCCGCTCGTCTTCGCCGGCGAAGCAAGGAAGCTGAAAGCGGCGCTTGCAAAAGTGGCATCGGGCGATGCCTTCTTGCTGCAAGGTGGGGATTGTGCCGAAAGCTTCGCGGAGCATTCGGCGGACAATATCCGCGACTTCTTTCGCGTCTTCCTGCAGATGGCCGTCGTCCTGACCTTCGCGGGTGCCTCCCCCGTGGTGAAGGTCGGACGCATCGCCGGACAGTTCGCCAAGCCTCGTTCGGGGCCGACCGAGACGATCGGTGATGTCGAGCTGCCGAGCTATCGAGGCGATGTGATCAATGGCATCGAGTTCACCCGCGAGGCGCGCACCCCGGATCCGGCGCGCCAGATCGACGCCTACCGCCAATCGGCGGCGACGCTCAATCTGTTGCGCGCCTTTGCGACCGGAGGCTATGCGAGCCTCGAGAACGTGCACCGCTGGATGCTCGGCTTCGTCAAGGACTCGCCCGCCTCCTCGCGCTTCACCGAGCTTGCCGATCGCATCAGCGAGACGCTCGACTTCATGCGCGCCATCGGGATCGGCGCCGACATGCATCAAGAGATGCGGGTCACCGATTTCTACACCAGCCACGAGGCGCTCCTGCTCGGCTATGAGCAGGCCTTCACGCGCATCGATTCGACGAGCGGTGATCCTTACGCGACCTCGGGCCATATGCTCTGGATCGGCGACCGGACGCGTCAGCCCGACCACGCCCATGTGGAGTTCTGCCGCGGTGTGAAGAACCCGCTCGGCCTCAAATGCGGGCCATCGCTCACCCCGGATGGGCTGTTGCGGCTCACCGATATCCTCAACCCGGCGAATGAGCCGGGCCGTTTGACGCTCATCTGTCGTTTCGGGGCGGGCAAGGTCTTCGATCATCTCCCGAAGCTGGTGCGCAGCGTCAAGGCCGAAGGCCGGCACGTGGTCTGGTCCTGCGATCCCATGCACGGCAACACGGTCAAGACTGGTAGCGGCTTCAAGACCCGGCCTTTCGACCAGATCGCGAGCGAGGTGCGGAACTTCTTCGCGGTGCACCAAGCCGAGGGGACACATGCGGGCGGCGTGCATTTGGAGATGACGGGCAAGAACGTCACGGAGTGCACCGGTGGCGCGCGTGCCGTCTCGGACGCCGAGCTCGCCGATCGTTATCACACGCATTGTGATCCGCGGCTCAATGCCGAACAGGCGCTCGAGCTCGCTTTCCTCATGGCCGAGCTCCTGAAAAAGGAGCGCCAGGCGAGAGGCCGCCCCGCGATCGAAGCCGCGGAGTGACGAGCGGCGATAACGCCGTGCGGTGAGCCCTCCGACCGGCCATCGCTGAGAGCCTCAAATCTTCAGTGTCGGCCGCGGCCTCCCGGCTCCCGGAAACCGCGTGACGGTCAGCGCCTCAAGCTCCAACATCAACGCTGAGTTGATCCTGACCAAGGCAAGCACGGCCGCTCCGGCATCTCCTTTGCAATCCGCGATGATGGCGCGCGCGAGCTCCGCTGGGCCCAAAGCCCGCCGTTCTTTTTGGGGTGTCGCGACAGGACCATGTAATTCATTTCTCATTTCTGCTCCTCTTTGTCTGTTCTCACTTTGTTCCTTACCTGCAGCACCGTCAAGACTGCCTTGTTAAGTTTTCCCGTCGCCATTACACAGTCGGCATGTGCGGGCGTGTCACACAAAAAGGGGGTGAACTCCCCGGACTCGTTACGGTGAGCCTTGTCGAACAGCTTCCTGCGCGCTGGAATGGTGCGCCGAGCCAGGACTTCTGGGTGATCCGCCGCGACCCGGCGACCGGGGAATATCGGCGCGACCGCCTCATCTGGGGCTTCAAGACGGCCTGGATGCGCGACAACGGATCGGCCGGCCAGATCAATGCCACAGCCGAGCGGCTCTCGAGCGCGCCGACGTTCCGCGCGGCTTATGAAAAGCGCCGCTGCCTGCTTCCGGTGGACAATTTCTTCGAATGGAAATCCGAGATCGGGAAAAAGGCGCGGCGGCCTTATGCGGTCGCGATGAAGGACGGCTCACCTTTCGCGCTTGCGGGCATCTGGACGAGCTACCGAGAGGACGACGCGGTGGTCCGCAGCTTCGCCGTCATCACCTGTCCCGCAAACGACCTCGTTGCCGAGATCCATCATCGAATGCCGGTGATCATCGCGCCCGAGAATTACGACCGCTGGCTTTCTCCCCTCGAGCCCGACCCGCGAGACCTTCTGGCGCCCTATCCTTCCGAGCCGATGACGATCTGGCCGATCTCGACGCGCGTGAACGCGCCACGCAACGACAGCGAGGACATCCTCGAGCGGGTCGAACCCTTTCCGACTGCCTCGAGCTGACGGGCCCTGATTGCCCCGCCCTGTAATCGCGCCATCAAACCATCACCTATGGACGAGCGGCTCTCACAATTGATTCTAAAGATCGCGATCTTCTCGCGCTCCATCCGGGGAAGCTGGCCAGCAGCATTCAATTTACCGCGCTGCTGCGAACCAGTTTTCAAGCGCCAACCCGGGCACCCGAGAGAATTCGCGCTCATTGTCGGTGACCAGGGTAGCGTGGATGGTCAGCGCCTGCGCAGCGATCCATGTATCATTCGCCCCGATCGTCATTCCCTTTCGTTCGAGTAACGCCCGAAGCCGTGCATAGTGGCGCGTCGTTTCGGTATCGATCCCGATAAGCGGTAACCGTGTAACCAGTGCAGCAAGCCGGAGCCGATTACGCTCGCCTTGTGCGGATTTCTCAGCACCAAATTCGAGCTCGCCTAGCACGACTACCGATAGGCGCATGGCGCTCAGGGGCAGGGATTTGAGCCTCTCTCGAACTTCCGCCCGTCCCTTCAGCGCCGCAATCAGAATGTTGGTATCCAAAAGATAGAGCGCTGCCACAGCCTATTCGTCCAGCGAGGCCACGTCTTCGGCTGGCATGTCCTCCGGCGCGACCAGGTCAATATCGCTGTCCGTCCAGAAATCGCGAAAGGCGTCGACCGCCATACGCGGACGATCCGGCACCAGCCGGGCCACGACCCTCCCATGCCGCGTAACGGCAATTTCCTCGCCCGCCTCGACCTCGGCCAGCAAGGCGGAGAAGTGCGACTTTGCCTCGACGACCGTCACGTTCTTCATGGCGTCCACTCAAAATGACCATATGGTCATAATGTATGCGGATGCCCGCGTCAACGCCGCGAACTCCGATCTAAATGGGGGTGAACGAAACGACAATTAAGACATGCTCGAGCAAGGTGAGCTGAGCGATCTTGCTCCGCGCGCCAAATTTCAGCATCAGCCCTCTCGCAATGAGCAGCTCACGAGCGGCTGAGGCTGCTTCGCCTGCGCTTCGTCGGGCAGGCTCACAATTCTCCGATCACGTAACCAGACTTCCACCTGGCGATAGGAACGCTGCCCGAGCTCGAGCCGGCCGCGCATGACAGCTTCTTCCTCGTCGATGCAATCCTGGTCTTCACCGAGGACGACGCGTCCTCCCTCTTCAATGAAGCGGAAGTGATAGAAGGGCATCGGCCTTGCCTCCCAATGTCCTGCCCTGGCCGGGTGATATGAGCAAGAATTCTGTGAAACTTCGTCAAAGTAGAAGCTTCAATTCGAAGCGTATCTTCTTCGTGCCATTCGGATAGTTTCGAGATACCGGGAACGGATCGAGCCTGGAGGCGGTTTGCCACAAGAGAGCTAGGCTTCCACGGGATCACGAGCATGCACCCAAGGCTACGAGAGGCGATTGCGCGACTGCGCGGGGCCATATCGGAAGTGAAACGCCAGACAGAGCGGTTGAAGAGGCATGTGAACGACACGCGGAAGATCGCGCAATTGACACGTTCGATCCAGGGGGAGCGCGACAACCGCCGCAGGTGACGATTGATCACATTGCGGGCGTGACAAACTCGATTGCAAGTTGGTGATCGCGCCCCTCCCCGACCGGTCGTCGGAACTAATCCAGACAGTCTCGTGATTGTGGCAAGCGGGAATATTCGGCCATCGCAGGCAGGGTGCGATGTTCCTTGCAGCGGCGGACGATTGCACCAACTCAGATCGAACCGTATGGCAGCCTATCTGTGAACGCGGGATTTTTGTCTTCTGAGCGTGATCAAGGCTGGTACTCCCGGTCGCTGACCTTCTCCAGCCACTCGACATTTTTGCCGTCGAGCGCCTCCTGAATGGCGATATGGGTGAGCGCCGTCGTTGGCGCCGCGCCATGCCAATGCTTCTCGCCCGGCGGAAACCAGACGACGTCTCCCGGGCGGATTTCCTCGATCGGGCCGCCTTCGCGCTGCGCGAGACCAACGCCGACGGTCACGATGAGTGTCTGTCCGAGCGGGTGCATATGCCACGCCGTCCGCGCGCCGGGCTCGAACGTCACGCTTGCGCCGCTGACGCGGGCGGGATCCGGCATCTGGAATAGCGGGTCCAACCGTACCGTTCCGGTGAAGTATTCCGTCGGCGGCTTTCGCGATGCTTGTGTGCCGACACGTTTGATTTCCATGTCCCTTCCTTTCATGCGCCGTGCGAGCGATTCTGACGGCGAGATGCCCACCAGAACAGGACCCGTGCAGACCAGTTGGAGCCGGTTCCTGACCGCCTCTTTCGTGCAGGTGCGTCGAGTTGCTTTTCACAATCTAGAGTGTGAAAGGTCGAGAACCAGGCGTCACAATCGGCATGCACTCATAAGCAAGGACAATGAATGCAGAGGGGCAATCTTGACGACCTTGCAGCCTTTGTGGCGGTAAGCCGGGAAGCCAGCTTCACCAAGGCGGCGGCAAAGCTCGGTGTCTCTCAATCCGCCTTGAGCCAAACGATCCGTCAGCTCGAAGGCCGCCTTGGAGTGAGGCTTCTGACGCGCACGACCCGGAGCGTGTCGCCGACCGACGCCGGAGAACGCCTGTTGCGCGTCGCAAGGCCCCGCTTCGAGGAGATCGAGTCGGAGCTCGCCGCGATCACCGAGCTACGCCAAAGGCCAGCCGGGACCGTTCGCATCACTGCGACTGAATTTGCGATCGACACGATCTTGGTGCCCAAGCTTGCGCCCGTGTTGCGGGACAATCCCGATGTGAAGGTCGAGTTCATCGTCGACTATGGGCTCACCAATATCGTTGCGGAGCGCTACGATGCAGGTGTGCGCAGCGGCGAACAAGTGGCCAAGGACATGATTGCGGTGCGCATCGGGCCTGACATGCGCATGGCTGTGGTGGGGACACCGGCCTATTTCCAGGCGCGCGGCGAACCCATGAGACCGCAAGACCTTGTCGGACATAGCTGCATCAAGCTGCACCTTCCCACGCATGGTGGCAGTCTCTACGCCTGGGAATTCGAAAAAGGGAGCCGCGAGCTCAAAGTGCGAGTTGAAGGCCAGGTCACCTGCAACGCTACCGCCCAAATGCTGAACGCGGCATTGGCCGGGCTCGGTCTCGCCTATATTCCCGAAGGCATGGCTGACCCCCATGTCGCAAAGCGCCGCCTCATTCGCGTGCTCGCCGATTGGTGTCCGCCCTTTTCCGGGTATCACCTTTTTTATCCGAGCCGCCGGCAATCCTCGGCAGCTTTCAATCTCATCGTAACGGCGCTTCGCTATCGCCGATGACGTGTTCACCTGAAGACGGCCACGATGGGAGCGAGCGGACGAGCTTTGAAAGATTTGACCATCTGGCGCGTTTCTCCGCGTGAAGAAGCATTGCGTTAGCGAGAGCAATGTGGCGGCAACTCAAGAGAATCGCATCACATTGCTCCCTTGTGTGACATCACGAGGAGGCGAACGGCGATTCCCGCTGCGGCCAGCACAGCGACCGCGCTCGCTGAAAACACGGCGCCCAGCCCTGCCCAGCCGGCGATCAGGCCCAGCACAGGGCTGCCGAAGCCAAGCGCAACGTCGAGGAAAACCGTGTAAGCTCCCATGCCGAGACCCCGGCTTTCAGGGGGAGCCCGACGGACGGCCTCGACGCCGAGACCCGGATAGACGAGCGCATATCCCATTCCGGTGAGCGCAGCCCCAAGTGTGCCCATATTGCGATCCCAGGCCGCCCCGAGGAGAGCCAAGCCGATCGCCTCGATGACGATCGACACGAGGGCGACCTTTGCGCCCCCGAGCTTGTCCGGGAGGTGACCGAAGAACAAACGGGCTGCCACCAAGGCGAGCGCGAAAGCGCTGAACGGGAGCCAGACCGGACTCCATTCGCGGCGAACGGCCAGCAATGAGCTAAAGCTGATCAAAGCTCCAAACCCGATGCTGCTCAAGGCGGACCCGAGACCCGGCATCCAGACGGCGCGCACAACGGTCAAGATTCCTGCCTGGCTTCCGTGCCGCGGGGCGACCTTCGCAAGCGGCGCGACCATCAGCATCGCGACGAGAGGAATGATGGCTGTCGCCGAGGCCACCGCGGCAAAACCACCCGTTGCATATAGCTCGGTGCCGACCGGCGCACCGAACGCAAGCGCCGCGAACATCGCCATGCCCATCCAGGCGATCACTCTTCCGGCATTGGAAGGCCCGGCAAGCGCGAGTCCCCAGGTGATAGCTCCGGTGATGATAAAGCTCTCGGCTGCTCCCAGAAGAGCGCGACCGAGCAAAAGTATCGAGACGGACAAAGAGGGAGCGCCTGCGAATGCGAGCGAGGCGAGATAGAGCGCTCCGGAGAAGACCGCCGCCATCAGGCCCGCAAGTACCGCCGATTTCGGCCCGGCTCCGTCTGAATAGCGGCCGGCCCAAACGCGAGAGATGAGCGAGGCGCCGAACTGGCTGCCGGTGACGAGACCGACCACGAAGGTATTCAGACGAAGCCCGTCATGCACATGCAAGGGCAGCACGGGGAGCGCGAGACCGATGACCAGGAAGGCGATCAGGACCGCACCCATGATGGGAAGCAGCCTGATAACGGGTTTGTCGGGTGTTACCCTCTCCGGGATCGCCGCTGTGCCATGAACCTTTGCAAGCATGCCTCCGATATAAAGCGCGCAGATCGGCGGCATTAGCTCGCAGAATCAAGAAGGGGCTATCACCTATGCTTATGAATGCAAGACATAACGGATCACAGTTGGTCATGGCGGGCGAGCTTAGCCGCCAGGCCGTTGCCACGAATCGAGAGCTTCCACGCTGCAGTTACGCGTAGCGGACCGAGACCGCATCAGAGGGAGCACCCCGCGCCCCCCAGACCATGCGCTTAACCTCAGCCCGCCTTGCCTCGGCCCGCCTTGCCTCGGGCCGTCTTGCATCGTGCCGCTTCGGGATCGCGTGCGTACTGCCCAAGACAGCCGCCCGAGATTCCAAGCCCTCGCCCAGCCGCTCAAGGTTGCGGGAACTGCGCGTGCATCAAGTCGGTATCTCACGCGGATGAGAGATGTGATGCATGTCGCACACGAGCCGCAAGACCGCGATCCGGCGCATTGCCCGTTTCAAGGAGAGAGCCGCCGAGCTTCGAAGGAAGGCCAACGGCGCTGATGAGAAGAGCCGCGCAAAGCTCCTCGGGCAAGCGGAAATGCTCGAGCGGATCGTGCAGGCAGCGGAGCGCGACAGCGAAGAGCAGCCCTCTCCGCATCAGGGCAAACCTTGTTGAATACCGAAGAGAGGCGCGGGTTGCTTCCCTTTGCTCTCGGAATGACATTATAAGATGAGAACCTTTAGTCGAAGCACGAAGGTAAGCAGAGGGTAATCACTATCCAGGACTGTCGTGCCGATCCGCTTCGTTTTGCGCTTCGGCCCGCACGATCATCATGGACAGTTTTGGCTGTTGACCGGCAGAGCCGCAAGCGCGAACATTACTGCCGTTGCTCCGTCAATCGTCTATGAGCTCGCGGGATCCGATCTTGCGTCTATTCTCGAGTAGAGGCCTGAAATCCTTCACGAGCTGGGTCACGCTCTCACGGAGCGTCAGGCTGCGGGCCAAACATTGATCGCACGGGACCGGATCGCGACGAGCTGCACCGCGGGCTGAGGGTTGGTCCCTCGAGCGGATACTTCGTTTGCTTGAGCTGGAGGCTGCGCGGCGAAGGTGCATAGGCGCGCCGGCAGAACGCGGTGGAGGCTCAGATGACCAGCATCGAAAAGAATGATCTCCGCAGCAGGTATACCGAAGAATCTCCCTCGCCAACGAACAGAGCCGAACCCGCGGCTCCAATGCAGCCTGAAGTCGGAAGTTCTCCTTCCAAGCCGGCGCCCAAGGTCGCGCGGGCGCCCGCTTTCATCGCGACGGTGATCGTCTGCGCGATCGTCGGGCTGTCGCTATGGTACCTCGTCCAGCCACAGCCGCTCATCATCCAAGGCGAGGCGGATGCCACCCGCATCGACATCGCCGCGCGCGTCGACGGCCGCGTGGGCAAGCGACCTGTTGAGCGCGGCGATAACGTGGCTGCGGGACAGATCTTGTTCGATATCGACAATCCCGAGCTTCTAACCAAGCTTCAAGAAGCCGAGGCTGGATTGGCCGTGGCGAAGGCGCAGCTCGCCAACATCGAGGCGGGCACGCGCGCGGAGGTGATCGCGCAGCGCAAGGCCGAGGTCGCGAGCGCGTCCGCCAATCTGACCCTGTCGCAGCAGACCTATGACCGCGTCAAGGAGCTCGCCGCTACCGGCAATGCGCCGATGCAGCGGCTCGACGAAAGCACCAATTCTCTTCAAGTCGCGGAGCGCAGCCTGGATCAGACCAAATCTGCCTACGAGGCCGCCGTCAACGGCTACACGATCGAGGAACGCGCCATAGCGCGCGCCAATGTCGCGAACGCGCAAGCCTCGATCGACACCATCAAGGCAGAAGTCGATGAGCTCGTGGTCAAGGCGCCGATCGCCGCGCAGGTCTATCAGATCGGCGCCGAGCTCGGCGAATATGTTTCGCCCGGCGTGCCGCTCCTGTCCCTCGTCAACTTGAGCGACGTGTGGCTACGCTTCGATCTTCGAGAGGATCTGGCGAAAGGGCTGAAGGTCGGGGACGGCTTCCAGATGCGAGTCCCGGCGCTTGGTGATCGGGTGATCCCGGCGCAAGTAAAGGTAATCGCCACCAAGGGAGAATATGCCGGTTGGCGTGCGACGCGCGCAACCGGCGATTTCGATCTGCGCACTTTCGAGATCCGCGCCTACCCGGTCGCGCCCGTGGCGGAGCTGCGGCCCGGCATGAGCGTCTATGCAACCTGGCCGGATGATCGGCGATGAGGGCGCCCCCGCAGCCAGGCATGCTTCTGGTCGCGGCGCGCGAGCTGCGCTGGATGTGGCGCGACCGGCTTGCATTGTTCCTGGCAGTGGGCGTGCCGATCATCGCCTTCACGATCCTGGCGCTGACTTTCAGCAGCGCCGTGATCCGCAATCTCAAGGTCAGTGTCGTCGATGAAGACCGCTCACCGACATCGCTGATCTATGTGCAGGCCGTCGGGTCGGCGCCGGGAGTGAGCGTCGCGGAGCGCTCAGGCGATATGACGAGCGCGATGCACGCGATCCGCTCGGGTGACGCCATCGCGGCGATCTATATCCCTCGCAATTTCGAGCGCGATCTGATCGACCGCAAGCGCCCGCAAATCGTCGTGCTCTACAACAGGCAATATTTCACGCCGGGCAACAGTGCTTCGGCGGCCATCTCCAACGCGATTGCCGCAGCCACGGCGACACTTCCCGACACTTCGCCGGCCGACGGAAAATCTTTCGTGCCCGGCTCACTGGTCGTCGAGCAATATGTCCTGACCAACCCGGCACTGAATTACGCGCAATTCCTTCTGCGTGCCATATTGCCTCACGTCCTCCATGTGATCGTCGCCATCGCCGCGGGATACGCGGTCGGCTCCGAGCTCTCGCGGCGCAGCCGGCGTGCCTGGCTGCGGACTGCCGGCGGCAGCCCTCTCACCGCGCTTGTTGGAAAGCTCGCGCCGCTCTTTGGCATCTTCATTCTCATGATGGTCGCCGATGCCGGGATCATCCACGGCATCTTCGAGGTCCCCTTCCGCGGCAGCTCGGTGTTCATGGGGGCGGCAGCTTGCCTCCTGCTCATCGCCTATCTCTCGCTCGGCAGCTTGCTTCAGCTCCTGGTGGGCGAGCTTGCGACCGGCATGAGCCTCACCGCCATCTTCTGCAATCCGGCCTTCGGCTTTGCAGGGGTCGGTTTCCCGCTGCTGGCGATGGGAGAGTTTCCACGGATCTGGGGCGACATGTTGCCGTTGCGCTGGTACATGCAGATCCTGTTCGACCAGGCCGTGCGCGGCCTGCCGGCAGCGGCTTCCGTCGAACCCTTCATGATCCTTGGTGCGCTCGCATCCGTCTTGTTCGGGCTTGCTTGGCTGCGCTTGCGCGCCCTCGCGCGCGCCATGCCTGTGCGCCGTAGCGAGAAGGTTCCGGTCGAAACGCAGATCGGTCCTTTCGGCATGGGCACTGCAATGCTTGCCGAGATGCGCCGTGTCCTCAACGACCGCGGCGTTTTCGGCTTCATCGTGCTCGCGCCAGTCGTTTATGGTCTTCTCTATCCGCAACCCTATCTCGGGCAGCTTCTGCGCCGCATTCCGGTCGCGGTCGTCGATCAGGATCATACCGAGCTCAGCCGCAATCTCGTCCAGACCCTGAACGCCGATGAGGCCGTCACGGTCGCGGTCCGGACGGACACGCTCGCCCAGGCGCAGGATGCGCTGGCGCGACGCGAGGTCTTCGCGATCCTGGGCATTCCTGAAGGGACGGAAAGGGAGGTGCTGAAAGGCAACCAGGCGCGTCTGCCGGCCTATGTCGATTCGGCCTATTTCCTCCTTTATAACCGCGTGCTGCAGGGCATCTCCGAGGCGAGCGGCGCCGTCAACGTCGAGATCGCTTCGCACGGAGCGCGAGCCGATGGCAGCCTCACCCGAGCGGCGGTGATCAGGAGCTCACCGGTCGAGCTGTTGACGCAGCCGCTCTTCAACCCGACTGGCGGTTATGCGAGCTATGTCGTGCCAGCCGCATTCGTGCTGATCCTGCAACAGACCCTGTTCTTTGGAGGCGCCACCATGGGTGCCGTCGCCTTCGAGCAAAGCGGCAGCCAGGGACGTCGCCGCCGCGCAGGCGCTCGCGTCATCATCGGGCAAGCTCTCGCCCATGTCTGCCTCGCTCTGCCCGGGCTTGCCCTTTATCTGATCATCCTGCCACGAATCTACGGCTTTTCGACGCTCGGGCGGCTTTTCGATCTGTTCTTGATGGCGCTTCCCTTCCTTCTGGCGGTGAGCTTCCTCGCTCAATTCATCAGCTTGTGGTTCAAGCGCCGCGAAACCGCTGTGGTCCTTTTCATCGCGGCGAG
>JAFBAK010000178.1 GCA_019247795.1 Hyphomicrobiales bacterium
CGATGCGCGCAGCACGCCGAGCATCCGGGAGCTCGCAAGCGCGCGCGGTCTCGATCGGGCGCGTGTGATCGGCGCCGCCTTCCGCGTCGCATCGCTGATCGCGGCCGGGATGTCGGGCGTCCTTGGACGCGCGCCTTTGGTGCTCGAGGGCGGGAGGCTGGTCCTCACGCTTCCCGCCGGGCTCGGCTCGCTCGCGGGCGAACGCCTCATGAGCCGCATGAAGACACTCGGCAGGCTTCTCGGGCGCGAGCCTCTCTTCCGCGTCCTGCCGGGATGACGTTTGGCCGGGCGGTCAGCAGGCGGCGCTCTATTTGTCTCCGGGCACGCTGTAGGAAGGCGCCTTTTCGGGATTGAGCGCGCGCGTCACGTAATCGTCCATTTGCGGCTTGTAGCGCTGCCATAGCGCGGCGAGTGCGCCGATCGGGTCCGTGTCATGCCAGTCGACCCGCAGATCGGCGATCGGCCAGGGAACGTCGCGAACCATGACGAGGCCGGCCGAATGCACAGGTCCTGCCTCTCCGCCGGCGCGCACCCCCGCGAGCATCGCTTCGATGAGACGGTCGCCCAGATCGAGAGCTTCGGTCTCCTCGAAGCGCGCCAGCATGCGGAAGGGGACCTCGGCATCCGCGAGAAGGTTGCCGGCCGCGGCCGCGTTTTGCGCGAGCGCCAGCGCATGCGTCCCGAGCGTCTTCGTTCCGGAGAAGCCCGCGGTCTTCCCGCCTCGATCGAGAAGGACGAGCTGACGATATTCGATATGGGGAGCTTCCTCCTTGAGGCGCTCGAGCGCGCGCTCGGCGTCGAGCCCCGCTTCCATGAGCGTCAGGCCTTTGGGCCCGAGCGTCGGGTCGGTTATGTTCTGCGTCGCAACGACGCCGGTGTGCGCGCGCGCATAGGCGCAGCGTGCCGCGACCGCCGGGCTCGATGAGGAGACCGCCATACCGAGCATGCCGCCACGCGGGCAGTGTCCAAGGATCGAGAAAGTCATGCGCTCGCCAAGTTTCGCGGAGTAAAAATCGAGTTTATCCCGCAGCCGGAAACGTGCCAATCTATGCCGTCACCCGCATGGAGGCTGCTCATGTCGAAAATGACCCTTGCGCTTCTTGCCTCGACGATGATCGCATTCACCTCGCCTTGCCTCGCCGAAGGCGGCGGAAGCGGCGCTGGCGGCGGCTATGGCGGCGCCGGCTACGGAGCGAACAGCTATTACAACATTTGTCGCCACGAAGTGCGATCGAAATTCTGCCCGACAGGCACGTGCCCGAGAGGGACGAAAGCGGTTCGAGAGGCTCAGATCGAGCGTTGCGCGCGCCATTACGCCGGAGTGCGGATCAAAGGTTATTGATCTCGAGGGGCGACGCCCTTCGGGCTACAGCAAGCGACGTGTTCCGTCGCAACGGGCCGCTCGATTCTTTGTGGAATCGGTCGGGCATTCCGACAAATTCCTGCTGCAAAAGTCGCGAGTCTCGCGTGACAGGGCTGTCAGGCAATGGTTTGCTACGCAATCACCTGCCAAAGGCAGCGGCGGAGCAGGCCCATGGCGCATAAGCGTATTCGCAAGTTCAACACGCGGGACACCTATCCCGAGCAGAAGCTCGACAATGATCTTTGTCAGACGGTCGTCGCGCGCGGCACCTTGGTGTTCGTGCGCGGTCAGGTCGGCCAGGATCTCGACACCTCGAAAAGCGTCGCCGTCGGCGATCCCGCTGGTCAAGCCGAGAAGGCCATGGCCAACATCAAGACGCTGCTCGAGGAGGCGGGCGCCAAGCTCGAGCACATCTGCAAAATTACGATCTACATCATCGATCCGCGCTATCGGGAGCCGGTCTACCGCGCAGTCGGTAAATGGCTCAAAGGCGTGTATCCGGTCTCGACGGGGATCGTGGTCTCGGCGCTCGCTCGTCCCGAATGGCTGGTCGAGGTCGATGCAACGGCCGTGATCCCCGACACAGGCACCTGATCGGCAGATTTGCCGGCCTGAACGATGCCCGAGCTTCGTGTCATGCGCTTTGCATTCCCCAGCGCCTGATCGTGTGTGCCTCGAGGGATCGGAAGATCACTCCCTCGACCACGAGGCCGACCGCCATCACCGTGAGAAGACCGGCGAACACCGAGGCGGTGTCCAGTGTGTTGCGGTTCTCGAAGATGAACCACCCGAGTCCGCCCTGCCCGGATGAGACGCCGAAGACGAGTTCGGCCGCGATGAGCGTGCGCCAGGCGAATGCCCAACCGATCTTCAGGCCGGCAAGGATCGCAGGAAAAGCGGCGGGAACGAGAATCTTGAAGACGAAGCTCATGCCTCGCAACCCGAAGGTGCGGCCGGCCATGCGAAGCGTCTCGGAAACGGAAAGAAACCCGGAATGCATGTTGAGCGCGACCGCCCACAACACTGAATGCACGATCACGAAGATCAGCGAAGGACGCCCGAGCCCGAACCAGAGAAGGGCGAGCGGCAGGAGCGCGATCGCGGGCAACGGGTTGAACATCGCCGTGAAGGTTGAAAGCAGATCGGTGCCGATCCTGGTCGTCACCGCGGCGGTGGTGAAGAGCGCCGCGATCGTGAGGCCGATCGCATAACCGACGACGAGCGTCTCGAGCGTCACGGCGAGGCGTTGCGGGATGATCCCCGAGGCGATGCCGTCAAGAAGAGCTTGCAGCGTCTCGAGAAAAGTCGGGAAGGTGAGGGGACTTGCGAGCCAGCGCGCGTATAGCTCCCAGGTGAGCGCAAGAACGACGAGAATCACCCCCCGCCGGAAAGCGGGGTTGGCGCCGAGCTTTTCGGCAAAGGAGAGGGGCTTCGCCACATCGCCGAGCCCGACGGGCGCCGTGACTTTGTGCTCGAATTCCGGGCGGGGTGAGGCGAACATGGTGTTGGTCTCGCTCATCGCGCCGGCTCCGTGGCTTGCGAGGTGGCCTCATCGTCGAACAGCATGTGCGAGATGCGCGTCGTCAGTTGCTGGAAAGCCGGACCGCCTCTGTCGTTTTGCGCAAAGCCGCTGTTGAGTTCGGCTCTCACCTGTCCCGGATGAGGTGAGAGCACGACGATTCGCGAGCCCACCACGATGGCTTCCTCGATCGAATGCGTGACGAAGACAAGGGTGAAGCGCACATCTTGCCAGAGCTGCAAGAGCTCGTCCTGCATCTTGCGCCGCGTGAGCGCATCGAGCGCCGCGTAGGGCTCGTCCATGAGGAGCACGTCGGGCTTCATCGCCATGGCGCGCGCGATGGCGACGCGCTGCTTCATGCCGCCCGAGAGCATATGCGGGTAGGCGTCGGCGAATTTCGCAAGGTTGACCATGGTGATCGCGTCGCTCGCGCGCGCTCTCGCCTCCTCGTGCGGCACGCCGTTCACGAGCATCGGGAACATCACATTGGCGTTTACCGTCTTCCATGGCAAAAGCTGATCGAACTCCTGGAAGACCATCATGCGATCAGGGCCGGGCCCGGTGACCGGCTTGCCTTTCACGGTGATCGTACCTTCCACCGGCGTGAGAAATCCAGCGATGGCTTTGAGCAGCGTCGATTTCCCGCATCCGGAGGGTCCGAGCAGAACGAGCCGATCGGTCTTGTGGATGTCGAGGCTCACGCGGTAAGTCGCCGTGACGAGGTGGTTCGGCGTCTTGTATTGAAGCGTGACGCCATCGACACTCATAAGCGCGGTCTCCAGCCGCGCCGCCGCCGCTTTATTCGCGCTTTGGGCGTGATTCATTCGGAGGTCTCGACAAGCAAGCTGTGAGATAGGCCCGCGCGCCTGCTCTTATCAGGTACGAGGGTGTTGGTGAATTGGCGCTCGCCGCCAACGCCGCTCAAGCCCGCCTTACAGCGACCGGCCGCCGTCGACGCGTATCGTCGTGCCGGTGATGAAGGTCATGTGCGTCGCGCAAGCGAGAATAGTTGCGGCGACGTCCTTGGCGCTCGCGATTCGCTTGAGTGGCGTGGCAGCGGCGGCCTTGGCGTTGAATTCCGCCCCGCGACCCGGAACGAAAGTGGTGTCGACCGCGCCGGGTGCCACGCCGACGACTCTCACCCGAGGGGCGAGAACGCGCGCGAGCGATTTGGTCATCACGTCGATGCCGGCCTTTGCCGCACCATAGGCGATATTGGAGCCGCTGCCCGAGCTGCCCGCGACCGAGGACACCGAGACGATGAGGCCATCACCTGATGACTCGAGAAGCGGCGCAAAGGTGCGGATCGCGGCGAATTGGCCGCGCCAATTGACCGCGAACATCCGGTCGATGAAATCGTCGTCGAGCGCCTCGAGGTCGCCATGCGGCACGGGCTTGGTGAAGCCTGACGTGTTCACCAGAATGTCGAGGCGAGAGAAGGAAGTCTCGATCGCTTCCCGCAATGTGATGAGCGAGGGCGTGTCGGCCACGTCCGCCGGGAACGCCGCGTGTCCCTTCCCGGGAAGCTTGGCGAGGATCGCCTTCGCGATGGTTTCCTTCTCGGTTCCCGGACGATGTGTGATCGCGACCCGAGCACCCGCCTTTGCGAAGAGTTCCGCCGTCGCGGCGCCTATGCCGCCTGAGCCGCCGATGACAAGCGCCGCCTTGCCGGCGAGCGAAGTGGGATCGATCATTGTTAGGAATTCTCCGTTTCGGATGAAGAGCGCGGGCGATCTCGCGGGAGCGCGCTCCCCTTCTCCGGCAGCGCTCAAGCATCGAAAGCGCTATAAACGCAAGACCGGCCCCATTCGGCGCAGGAGATGATGATGGGTCTCACGTTCCCCGTTCTTCTCGGATCGGTCCGTTCGGACCGCCAAGGCATCAAGGCTGCGCGATATATCGTCAGGCTGCTCGAGGCGCGCGGACACGAGCCGGTCCTGGTCGACCCCTTGGAGAAGAAGCTCCCTCTGCTCGACCGGATGTACAAGGAATTTCCGAAGGGAAAGGCGCCGAAGGTTCTCGGGGACCTCGCCGCGCTTTATCGCCGCGCTGACGGTTTTGTGATCGTGACGGGCGAGTACAATCAATCCGTGCAGCCGGCCCTCAAGAACCTCCTCGACCATTTTCTCGAAGAGTATTTCTGGCGGCCATCGACGATCGTCTCCTATTCGGCAGGGCGTTTCGCCGGCGTGCGTGCCGCCGTGGCGCTCAGGACCATCCTCGCCGAGCTCGGCATGCCGAGCCTGCCGTCGGTTCTTTCGATCCCGACGATCGGCAGCATCCTGACCGAGGACGGGCACTCGAACGAAGCGTGGATCGACAAGGCTGCTTCGCGTTTCCTCGCCGAGTTCGAGTGGTATGCGCAAGCGCTCGCCGTCAAGCGCAAGGATGGCACGCCTTATTGAGCGGTTTGATGGAAATTCTGCAGTATATGGTTCTTGACACCATATGGCGAGTTGCGCATATGATCTTATCCAATGAAGGCCGAACTGCTTTTTCATGAGCGTATCGATTATGATGACGGCGACATAGTTGAATTGGTGCTTTGGCGCGTGCCGGTTCCCGTTAAACCGTCAATGCACCGCCTGAAGTATTCTCTTTTTTATGTCCGTCCGGGCGTACGAGAGGTGGGCTACGATAACGAGCGTGGAAAGGGCGATCATCGGCACTTTAGGGGAGTTCAAACGGGCTACGTTTTCCGAGGAGTCGATCAACTGATGGCCGACTTTTGGTCTGATGTTTCGAAGCTGCGAGGTGATCGGGAATGAGTCGCGTGAAAATCATGGTTGGCGGCGCGATCGAAAGAGAAGCTTCGCACCGGTTCATGGACGCTTGGCATCGCGCGGAGAAGGGCGAGAGGTTCCATGAACGCCGATTGTCTTTTGAGAGCTGGGATGCTCTCACCCGCGTTCTCACAAGTAAGCGGATCGAGCTCTTACGCCACGTGCATAGCCACAACGTCACTAGTGTGCGCGCCTTGGCCAAAGCGCTAAAACGCGACTACAGCAATGTGCATGCCGATGTGAGGGCGTTGCTTTCTGCAGGTCTACTCGATGCGCCAAATGGCTGCGTGCGCGCGGATTATGACGTGATCGAAACCAAGATCGCGATCTAACGCTGACTTTTCATGTTTGGATTAAGAGCGGGCTGAGCGGAGCAGGAGGAAAAGATATCGCGATCGCTCAATCAACTCACGTACCCGATTGCGGTTTTGCGGGCATGGGCTGAACCGGCGCACCGGGTCCGATCTTCTGAAGATTACCCGTGATGATCTGATCGCCCTCATTCACGCCTTTCGTCACCACGACGAGCTCTCCCACCGTGGGACCGAGCGTGACGAGGCGCTGCTCGGCCTTGTTTTCGGCACCCACCACATAAACGTATTTGCCGAGCTGGCTCGAGCCGAGAGCGGTTTGCGGCACGAGGAGCGCGTCGGGCTCATCCTTGAGGTGTAGTCGCGCCCGGACGTATTGGCCGGGCAGAAGCGTGAAATCATCGTTTTTGATCGTGGCGCGCGCCGTGATGGTGCCGGTCGCGCGATCCACCACATTGTCGAGGAAGGTGAGCTCGCCCTTATGGTGCGCTTCGGTCTCGGTCGGCACGACGACCTGAACCTCGACCGCACCCAGGGCGTGGGCCTTCTGGATCTCGGTGAGATCGGCCTCG
>JAFBAK010000276.1 GCA_019247795.1 Hyphomicrobiales bacterium
GATGCTCGGCTTCAGCATCGGCCCTCTTGTCGGCGGCGCCCTCACCCACTTCAGCGGTTGGCGTGTGATCTTCTGGGTCAATGCCATTCTCATGCTTTGCGCCATCGGCGGCCTGCTTTTCGCCCTTCGTGGGACGCGGCCGCCCAGCATTTCCACAAAGCGGAGGACGGACTGGATCGGCTTCATCCTCCTCGCCATCGTCATGGTGGCGCTGGTCTTCGACCTGCATGCTTTGCCCAATGCAAGGGCAGCGCCGCTGCAGGTGATCTCTCTGTTCGCGCTCGCAAGCCTTGCTCTGCTCCTTCTGCTGAAGGTCGAAGCCCGTGTCGAGGCGCCGCTCGTCGATCGGAGCTTCTTCTCGCGGCGCGGCTTTACCGCGAGCATCACGATCGGCTCGCTTTCGATGTTCAGCATCATGAGCCTCTTGCTTTACTTCAATCTCTACGCGCAAAGTCCGGCAGGGCTCGGACTGACCGCGCTGCAGGCCGGCGCCTCGTTGCTTCCGCTGAGCGCGGCGTTGCTGGCGCTCTCCCTTTCGGCGTCGCAGGTGGCCGATCGGATCGGAGCGCGCGGCTCCATGGCGGGAGGGATGGCGGTCGTCGCGATCGCGAGCCTCCTCATCGGCTTCGCCGTTTCCAGAGGCGGCGAGATGGCGCTCTTGACGATCGGGTTCCTTTTGATGGGCGCGGGGCTCGCCGTGCCTTACGCCTTGGCGCCGAGGCTCGCCTTGGCCGCTCTTTCGCCGGCGCAAACGGGACAAGGCTCCGGCATCGTGAACGCCTGCACTTTCCTTGGCGGCAGCGCGGGTGTGGCGCTTGGAGCCGCAGCCTTCGCATTCGGCGGCTTCGTGGCCGTGCTCATCATGATTGCGCTCGCCGGTCTCCTCGGTGTCGTCTCAAGTCGAGGGATTGCCGAGGCTGTATGATATCGATTTGCGACGACGCTCGAAAGAATACGGCTCAACACACGCGCCGCATCGCTGATGCATTCCTGCCGCGCGATTGCCCCGCTGTTTTTTCGCTCGCCAATCTCTAATCTTCATCGACGTGTATTGCGAATTGCCGGACCGAATCTTGCCAAGTTGATGTTCTCAATTTCCCTTCTGAATGGCTCTAGTATGATCGCCGCTCTTTCGAAGGAGTCATGCTCGC
The DNA here is from genome assembly GCA_019247795.1 of Hyphomicrobiales bacterium. Taxonomy (GTDB): domain Bacteria; phylum Pseudomonadota; class Alphaproteobacteria; order Rhizobiales; family Beijerinckiaceae; genus GAS188. Next base: position 1,152 of record JAFBAK010000276.1, read on the forward strand.
CCTGTAATTGAGCGCTCTCGCGCGCTTATTTTGTGAAGGAGCAAGAGATGAAGCGTTTGGTCCTACTCCTGATGACCCTCTCCGTGTGTGGAGCGGGTGGCGTTTGGGCAGCCGATGCGATCGCACAGCGCCGCGCCCTGATGCATGATGATGGGATCGCAGCCAAGAAGCTGTTCGACATGTCGAAAGGCACCATTCCCTTCGATCTTGCCGTGGTGCAGGCATCCCTCAAAACATTGGCAAACGGTGCGGAGAAAACACCGGCTCTATTTCCCGACGACAGCAAGACCGGGGGCGGCACCGCAGCGCTTCCTGCCATTTGGCAGAACAAACCGGATTTCAACGCGCGCTTCACGAAATTCAGCAAAGATGTTGCCGAGGCCCTCGCGAAAATCAATGACGAGGCGAGCTTCAAGGCGGTCGCACCAAAGGTCTTCGAGAATTGCGGCGGCTGTCACGAGCTCTACAAGGCAAAGAGCAGCTGATCTCAGCGCGACCGGGTCCGGATGAAGCCGAGATACTTCATCCTCGCCTGCCTGGCTCTGACAGCTGCCTTGCTCGCCTGGTTCGTTTCCGCGCCCAAGTCGCGATTTTCATCGGCTGAATGGCAAGCGCTCGGATTATCCGGCGACGCAGCTCGCGGACGGCGCATGTTTTTCGCGGGCGGCTGCGAGTCCTGCCACATCACGCCCGGACAGATCGATCCGCTCCAGCTTGGCGGCGGGCTGAAGCTCAGGACGCCCTTCGGATCCTTTTATCCACCCAACATCTCCAATGATCGCGATTTCGCAATCGGCGCCTGGAGCGATGTCGATCTCGCCAATGCGCTTCTTTCGGGCGTGTCGCCGAAGGGCGAACACTTGTACCCCGCTTTTCCCTACACTTCCTATCAGCACATGATGCCAAGCGACGTGGCCGATCTCATCGCGTTTCTTCGCACGCTTCCAGCCGTCCCCGGCCGCCCGCCGGCCCATCGGCTCCATTTTCCCTTTTCGGTGCGGCGCGGGATCGGTTTGTGGAAATTGTTGTTCTTCGAGAATGCCGGCCTTCCATCCGATCCGCGCCAAAGCGCCGAGTGGAATCTTGGCCGCTACCTCGTGGAAGGTCCGGGACATTGCGGCGAATGCCATACGCCCCGCAATCTTCTCGGTGCCATGAAACGCCACCTGCGCCTCACTGGCGCCCCCGTTCCGGATGGGAAGGGCAACGCCCCCAATCTGACGCAGTCTCTCGCGAAATGGACAGATGCCGATATCGTCGAGGCGTTGAGTAGCGGATTCACGCCGGATGGGGACGTGCTTGGCGGCGGCATGGCAGGCGTGGTGCGGAACTTGGCCGAGCTGCCCAAATCCGATCTCGAGGCGATCGCCACTTACCTGAAGAGCCTGCCGCCTCTGGGCCGTCCTTCATCGGCGAAGCCCTGAGGAGCGTCTGATCGGATCGCTTTGCGCCGGCCTCGAATTGGCTCGCGAACGCAATGCAAAAGCTTCGGCAGGAGCATGGGCGCACAGGGGGCGACCCGATCGTCGCACTTCGCCCGCGGTCATGGGCCTCACAGGACTGGCGCGACTTCAGCAGTGCCTTCGCAGAGCGATGCGGGAGAATGTTGGTGGAGCCAGGCGGAATCGAACCGCCGACCTCTTGAATGCCATTCAAGCGCTCTCCCAACTGAGCTATGACCCCACGGACTGCGGCGCTTTGGGGAACGCCCGGATATCCTTATTTAGCGGAGCAAAGCGCCGATCTCAAGCTTCCTCGTCGTCTTCGATGTCGCCATCGATAAGCGTCGAGACATCATCATCGCCTTCCTCTTCCTCCTCGAGGAAAGCCTCGTCTGCCCCACTATCCTCGGCCGCCTCCACCTCATCATCGGTTTCGATGGCCTTGTCGGTCGTCGTTCCCTCGGCTTCTTCGAGCGAAACGATCTCGGGGCCGGTGGCCGCTTCGAGCTTCGTCTCGTCCTCGGCAGCAGCCTCGCCGACTTCGGGCGAGATCGGCTTGATGTCTTGGAGCTGGAACACGGCGCCGCATTTCGGACAAAGGATCGGATCGCGGTTCAGATCGTAGAACCGATTGCCGCAGCTACGGCATTGGCGCTTCGTGCCAAGTTCGGGTTTGGCCACGTGAGTTTCCTTTGCGGTGGAAAGGCGGCCCGCTTAGTCGGGCCTCGCCTTCCTGTCAACCATGCATTTGTACCTCGGCTCCGGGCAGCTCCCTCAGGCCTTGTCCCCGCGCTGCGATCGATGCGCCATCACTGCCCGCAAGCTCCGATGAAGCCTGGGACGATAGCCTGATGCGAGGGCAGCGACGATCGCCGGCGGCGTCAGAAGGCGCCGCCTTGGCCCGGATCTCGGAGCAGCGCGGTAGCCCGCCGCAGTCCAGGAAAAAAGCTCTCCCTCGAACATAAGGCAAGCCGTTCCGTCGAACGCGATCATGGCCCCGTCCGGTAAATCGCGCCAGTCCTCCAGCGGCCGCGGGGGCGAGCGGCGCTGCGCGTGGAGGACGAGATCCATCTCGTCGGCTCGGGGCAAATCCCGGTAGTGATTTCCTCGTGCGAAAGCTTCACGGAATCGCACCGCATCTCCATGGCGGCATTCGAAGCAGGGCCGATGTCCCGCCGCAAGCGCCGTCGCCTCGTCGAGGAAGAAGAGCTCGGTATAGCCCTGTCCGAAGACTTGCCGATGGCGACCTCTGAACTCGAGCTCGCAGCAGATCCATCGCCGCGACACGTGACGGCGCTTTCCAAGCGAATGCGTTTGCGGATCATGGAAGCGCCCGCCCCTGTTACCGAACATCGTGCCGCGCTCCGGCATCGCGACAATCTCGCCGAAGGGCGTCACTCTGTTTTGCAACGCCATTCAAGCGCCTGTTCCGAATGTCGGCTAACACCGCAAAAGATCTTCAGGCTCACGACGCCGTAGAACTCACTGTGCCAGATCGGTCACCTTGAGGTCGATGAATTTCCATGTATCGCGATGGGCCTGCTCGGATTCTGCGTGAAGCCCGATCGCGCCGCCGTTCTCGGGTACTTGCGCTTTCACCGTCGCGAATTTCACGTCGTTGATGTAAGTCGTGACGACGTTGCCGCTCGTCGTGACTCGCAAAACGTTCTTCTCGCCCGGATGCGTTTTTATCCCATCCGCCTTGCGGTACTCCAGAACATAAATCCACTTGCCTCTGATCCGTCGCACGATTGCGGCAGAGCCGCCCGGCGTGATCGCGAATGTGTAGTAGTTGTTGTAGTCCTGAGCCCAGAAAACGGGTCCGGCGGCGAGCTGATCGGCATTTCCCGTTTGGCTCGGCACCTGCACGGTCACGCAAAGATCGGCATCGTCGAAAACGGCGCCCCCATAGAGGATCGTGTAGCCGCCGCTCGGGTCGGCCTTCACCTTCACCTTGCCGGCTTCGACGGAGACGGTGTCGGAATTCGGGTCGATTCCCCAGCTGTCGTCGATTTGACGAAAATCATCGGTGAACTTGACGTGCGGTCCTTTGCAAGCAAGCGCCGGCCCCGCGATGAAGGTCAGAGCGCCTGCGATGACGATGATCGATCTCAACACATCGCTCTCCTCAAGCGGGATGTCTCAAGCCGAGTGAGCACTCCCATTCGCACGCCGCCGAGCGAAAGATCGCTCACGGCGCGACGTCGGTGACCTTCAGGTTGCTGAATTTCCAGGTATCGCGCTTGTCCCTTTCGGAATCGGCCCGCAGCCCGATCTGCCCTCCCCCGTCCGGCTGCTGGCCCTTCACGGAAGCGATCTTCTCGTCATTGACATAGACCGTGATCGTGTTGCCGCTCGTCGTGACGCGCAGCACGTTCTTGGCGCCCGCACCGGTCTTTGCGTTCGGCACCTGCCGCCAGCCGAGCACCGTCACCCACTTGCCCTTGACCTTGCGCTCCAGCGCGACCTTCCCGTTGGGATCGAGCTCAAAATAATAGTAGTTGCTGTGATCTTCGGCCCAGAAGAGCGGGCCCGCCTCGATCATGTCCCCTTGCTTGAAGTTGTTCGGCATCTGCACGGTGACGCAGATGTCCGCGTCATCGAACAAGGCGCCTCCGTAGAGCACCGCATAGCCCGCGTCCGGATCAGCCTTGAACTTAACCTTGCCGTCCTCGACGGTGACGGCATCGCCATCTTGCTCCGTCCCCCAGGTCTGGTCGACCTCGCGGAAATCATCGCTGAACTGCACGTGTGGACCTTTGCACGCCTGAGCGGAAGTAGCCGCCAGGAACATGCCGAGCCCGGCCGCAACCGCAATTGCACTCGCTCTCTTCGACATCGTCTCTTCCCCTATGTAAACACGTTGTTCGGCTCGAGCGCGTCCTGCACCGCAATCGACGAATGATTGCGACATGTCGAAAATCCATCCACAAATTGCATAAACTTGTGCTCTGGCCGTTCCAAGACAGTGCGTCATCACGACATGATCGTGAACGCATGCCCCTAATATTGATCCTTCACAAACAGAATATGCCGAATGCTTTGCTTTCGCTATCCCTCGACGACGATGACGTGAAGTTTGCGGGGTCCATGTGCGCCGAGAATGAGCGTCTGCTCGATATCGGCGGAGCGCGAGGGGCCGGTGATGAGGTTGAGAGTGCGCGGCATCTTTTCCTTGCCGTAGCGAGCTCGAAGCGTTCCGAGAAGCTCTTCGGAGCTGCCGGTGATTTCGCCCGCAGCCACGACGACAAGGTGATTGTCGGGCAGGAAATTCAACGTGGTAGGGTTCTCCGCGCCCGACACCATGGCAAGCGTTCCGGTTTCCGCGATCGCGCCAAACGCGTGACTGAGCGCGTTGAGATCCCCGCCTCCGGAAGGTCCCTTCGAGACATCGAGCGCGGTCGTCTCCCATGGCATGGCGGCCAAGCGCGGATCGTCTCCGATGCGCAAAGTTGCCGGCAGATTGGAATCGCGCAGGTAGCGCGCCGCCTCGGCGGGGACTGAAGCGGCATCAGGCACGAGCACCACCGTGGCGAGCCCCTCTTCCGCCTGTCGCTTGAAGAGTGCGAGACGCTCGGCCCCGGTTACTTGTGAACGCTTGGGAATGACCCCGCTCGGTGACCGCGCGAGCCGGTCCTCGACCGCCGCGCGACGTGGCGCTTCGACACCATTGACGCCGAGCGAGCGCCGAAGGGTCGCCAGGATCTCGTCCCGCGCCACGCTCACGATGATTTGCCTTGTTTGCCGCGCGCTTGCCAACGCGCTTGGAAAGTCGGGCCTTGCGGGCTTGGAAAGTCGCGATGCGACGTCCACCCGGCGCCGAATGGCAGGAAGGGCACCGATCCTCTTCCGCGCCCGAACAGGGCCAAGGCCCACATGGCGAGCCGGGTCGCCGGTCGATAGAGCCGGGGCCGTTTTGCAAAAAACCCCCACAGAGCGAGCCCGTATCGCTGCGGTGCCGGCGCAAGGTGGCGCTCGAACTCCCGTTCGCGCCAATGGCGCATCATGCCGGGCAACGGAATTTTCATCGGACAGACCGCCTCGCACCGTCCGCAGAAGGTCGACGCATTCGGCAGGTTGCCGCCCTCCCCCAGGCCGATGAGAGAAGGGGTGAGCACCGCGCCCATCGGTCCGGGATAGACCCAACCGTAAGCATGTCCTCCGATCGCGTGATAGACCGGGCAATGGTTCATGCACGCACCACAGCGAATGCAGCGCAGCATGTCCTGGAACTGGGTGCCGAGCATCGCCGAGCGTCCATTGTCGAGAATGACGACATGGTATTCGCCGGGGCCGTCGGGATCGCCGGCGCGACGCGGTCCGGTCGAGAAGGTCGTGTAGACGGACATGTCCTGTCCGGTTGCCGAGCGGGCCAGCACCCGCAGGATCTGGGCGACATCCTCGAGGGTGGGTGTGATCTTCTCGATTGAGGCGAGCACGATATGCGCCTTGGGCAGCGTCTGCGTGAGGTCGCCATTGCCCTCGTTGGTGACGATGACGGAAGTGCCGGTCTCGGCGATGAGGAAGTTCGCGCCGGTGATGCCGACATCGGCGGCAAGGAAGCGCTCGCGCAGGATGTGACGTGCTTCCGCGAGAAGCTGCGTCGGCTGAGACAAGTCGCGATGCGGATCGAGCTCCGTATGAACTCGACGGAAATCCGCCTCGACCTGATCGCGGTTGAGATGCACGGCGGGTGCGATGATGTGGGAGGGGATCTCGCCTCGCAGCTGGATGATGTATTCGCCAAGATCCGTCTCGACAGGCTTCACGCCCGCGTCCTCGAGCGCCTCGTTGAGCCCGATCTCCTCGCCGATCATCGATTTGCCCTTGGTCACCGTCTTGGCTCCAAGCCGCCGGCAGATATCGATCACGACGGCGCGGGCCTCTTCGGCGGTGCGGGCGAAATGCACATGGCCTCCGCTCTCGGTCACCTTGGCTTCGTAGCGCTCGAGATAAAGATCGAGATGGGCAAGGGTGTGGTTCTTGATGTCCCGTGCGGTGTCGCGGAGCGCCTCGAACTCGGGCAGCTTGTCCACCGCGCTCTGGCGCTTGGCGATGAAATTCGTGCGCACATGGGAAAGCGCACGCTGCAGCTTTTCGTCCTGCATGGCGCGCACGGCATTGCGCTTGAAAGCTTTGGCGGTGGAATGAACGGTCATGGGTGTCCAAAATGCGGTCGGCGGAAATCCCAGCTTAGCACGGGCCTCCTGTGCTTTCGTCAAGCCCCCCGACGTGTCCCTGGATTGCGCCGCAACGATCGCGCCCCACATCATGAGGCATGAAGCGCTTCGCAGAACTCCTCGATCGCTTGGCTTTCGAGCACTCCCGCAATGCCAAGCTCGCCTTGATCACCGAATATTTTCGCACCGAGGCCGATCCCGAGCGCGGCTACGCGCTCGCTGCCATGACGGGAGCGCTGAGCTTCCAGCTCGCGAAGCCTGGACTGATCCGAGCCTTGATCGAGGAGCGAACCGATCCGGTGCTCTTCACGTATTCATACGACTATGTCGGGGATCTCTCCGAAACTGTCGCGTTGATGTGGCCGCGTGACGACAAGGGAGCGCCGGCGAATGCTCCGCCGTCCCTGGCCATGGTCGTCGAAACGCTGAGGCTCGCATCGAAGTCGGAACTGCCGGGCCTGCTCACCTCCTGGCTCGACGCGCTCGATGAGACGGGGCGATGGGCGCTGCTGAAGCTCATCACCGGCGGCTTGCGCATCGGCGTCTCGGCCCGGCTTGCCAAGACCGCGCTCGCCGCGCTCGGCAACCGCGATGCCGACGAGGTCGAGGAAGTCTGGCACGGCGTCTCCCCTCCCTATCTCGACCTTTTCGCCTGGCTCGAAGGCAAATCATCCGCCCCGGAAAACCAAGACCCAGCCCCTTTCCGCCCGGTGATGCTTTCGCACCCTCTTGAAGACGGTGACGTGCCGACGATCGAGGCTGCAACTTTTATCGCCGAGTGGAAGTGGGACGGCATCCGCGTCCAAGCCGTTGCCGGACACGGAGAGGACGGCGGCAAGATCGCGCGGATCTACTCGCGCACCGGAGAGGACATCTCGCCGGCCTTTCCGGATCTTGTCGACGCGCTCGACTTCGACGCTGCCATCGACGGCGAGCTGCTGGTGATGCGAGAGGGTCGCGTGCAAAGCTTCAATGAGCTGCAGCAGCGCCTCAATCGAAAAACCGTCACCGCAAAGCTCATTGCCGATTTTCCCGCGCATATCCGCGCCTATGACCTCTTGATCGAAGGCAAGGAGGACCTGCGCGCCCTTCCCTTTGGCGAGCGCCGGAAGCGGCTCGCCATCTTCCTCGAGCGCATCGCCAGCGAGCGCTTCGACCTCTCGCCCGAGCTTCCCTTCACGAGCTTCGACGAGCTCACCGCTGCGCGTGCCGACCCGATGCTCGCCGGCGCGGGTGCCGACGCGGAAGCGGTTGAGGGCGTCATGTTGAAGCGGCGTGACTCGCCATATCTTCCCGGCCGTCCCAAGGGACTATGGTACAAATGGAAGCGAGATCCCAAGCTCGTCGACGCCGTATTGATGTATGCCCAACGCGGTCACGGCAAGCGCTCCTCCTTTTATTCCGACTACACCTTCGGCGTTTGGAGGAACACAGAGGATGGAGAGGAGCTGGTGCCGGTTGGAAAGGCGTATTTCGGCTTCACCGACGAGGAGCTGAAGGAGCTCGACCGTTTCGTTCGCAACAACACCGTCAATCGCTTCGGACCCGTGCGCGAGATCAGGCATGAACCTCACGCCGGGCTCGTTCTCGAGGTCGCCTTCGAGGGGCTGCAGCGCTCAACGCGGCACCGATCGGGGGTCGCGATGCGGTTTCCGCGCATCAACCGCATCCGTTGGGACAAGCCCCCGGCCGAAGCCGACCGCATCGAGACGCTGATCGCAGTGCTTCCGAAGGACGCAAAGAATAACGATCCCCTCGGCCTTGGCTCGACTGAAAACGCGGTGCCCAAAATGAAAGCGGTTCCGGATCGTTCTCGTTGAGCGACGCGTCCCCGAGCCCCTCGGGATTGTCCGAGCGACCGATCTGCCGCTAAGCTTGCGGTTGAACCTCGTGGTCCGGCCCCGACAAATGGTTGTCATTTGCCGGAAAACGCTGACCACATCTCTACATGTCGTGGGTCGATTTTTCGCGCGGATGGGGAGCCTCCAGCGAATCGATTCACTGGGAGCGCTGCCGCGATGGTCGAAAGCGGAGCTTTGCACATCGTCATTGCCGACGATCATCCGCTATTTCGCGACGCGTTGAGGCTGACCCTCCAGAACAGGCTCGCCACGGCATCGATCGAGACAGCGGGCTCGCTCGAGGAGGCGTCGAAGCTGATCTCGGCGGGCGAGATCGACCTCGTTCTCCTCGATCTCACCATGCCGGGCGTGCAAGGCCTGTCGGGCCTCCTCTATCTTCGGGCGCAATTTCCGAGCGTGCCGGTCATCGTGATCTCGGCGACGGAGGACCGCGCCGTCGCGCGCAAATGCCTCGCTTTTGGCGCTTCGGGTTATGTGCCCAAGAGCGCCAATGCGGCCGAGATCAATGAGGCGATCGACAAGGTCCTCGCGGGCGGCATCTTCCTGCCCGCCGGCATGGAAGCGCAGAGCGATGACGATCACGATGCCGAAGCGCTCGCGATGAAGCTTTCGACCCTCACGCCGCAACAAGTGAAGGTCCTGATGATGCTGTCGCAGGGTCTCCTCAACAAGCAGATCGCCTTCGAGCTCTCGGTTTCGGAAGCGACCGTGAAGGCGCATGTCTCGGCGATATTGACGAAGCTCGGCGTCGAAAGCCGCACGCAGGCCGTGATCGTCGCGGCTCGCATCTCCGGCATCTTGCCCGCACAGGCCTCCGCCAGCTGAATTTCTTGCGCGAGGGCGCCCCGCCTGATAGCGCGAGAGAACCGAGTTCGACGGCGCGCCGAATTCCGATTTCCGGCGCGTTCTCTCCAACTCTCGACTGGCACGGCATCGAGGGCAGCATGTCCGAAAATGGATTGAGCCACTTTCTTGGAGGGTCGCCCGGCAACGTGATCTTGCGGCTTCTCGTGATGTCGCTGATCGTCGGGGCCGCGATGGTGTTCTTCAACCTGACGCCGCGCGACCTGATCGAAGCTCTGCGTCAATTCGTCGACAACATCTGGTCAGGCGGCCTCGAGAGCTTGCGCACGATCCTCGTCTATATCGGTTATGGCGCAATCGTCGTCATTCCAATCTTCATTCTGGTTCGGCTATTGAAGATGATGCGGCGCAGTTGATGGATCGAGCGTTCGCGCGCGCCCGTCTGTCGAGCACGCGGCTTGCACATCAAGAAGAGCTCAGCCGCGCGCAATATTCGCGGCGTCTCGGCCGACCGCTTCTGCAATGCCCCCCAGACCGTCGCGATCGAGCCGCGCGACGAGGCCTCGCTTGATCTTGCCGATCAGTGCGGGCCCCTTGAATACCAGCGCGGTGTAAAGCTGCAGGAGGGTAGCGCCGGCGTTGATCTTTTTCCAGGCCGCTTCCGGGCAGTCGATGCCCCCGACCCCGATCAGCGGCAGGCGGTTGCCGACGCGCAGATAAGTCGCGGCAAGCAGCCGGGTCGACAAGGGGAAGAGCGGATGCCCCGACAAGCCTCCGCTTTCGCGCGCCAGCTTTCCTTCCTTGAGCGAGGCAGGACGTGTGAGCGTCGAATTCGCGACGACGAGTCCGTCGACGCCACGGCCCAGCGCCACCGCGACGATGTCGTCGAGCTCGGAAAGGGACAGATCCGGAGCGATCTTGACGAGAAGCGGCGTGCGCTTGTTTTGCGTCGCAAGAGCACGAGCACGCGCCTCGAGAGCGCGCGCCACGAGATCGTCGAGCGCCGCCCTTCCTTGCAATCCGCGCAAGCCCGGCGTGTTGGGGGATGAAACGTTGATCGTAATGAAATCGCAGTTTCCCGCGAGAGCCCCGATGCATGTCGCATAGTCTCCCGCGCGGTCGGCGGACATTTTGTTCACACCGACGTTTACGCCGACGAGGCCGCTGCCTTGGCGCCGGGCATCGAGGCGACGCAGCATCGGCCCGATACCGGCGCTGTTGAATCCGTATCGGTTGATCACCGCCTCATCGGCCGGGAGGCGAAAGAGCCGCGGACGCGGATTTCCCGGTTGCGGCAGCGGCGTCACCCCGCCGACCTCGACGAAACCGAAGCCGAGCCCGAGACACCCGGCGATCGCCTCCCCGTCCTTGTCGAAACCCGCCGCGAGGCCAACGGGATTGGGAAAGCTGAGGCCAAACGCATTCGTCGACAGCTTCGGAACGTCGGGCGAAGGTGCCTTGTGCGGGAACAAGCGCAAGGCCGTGATCGCAAGCCGATGCGCGCGCTCGGCGTCAAGCAACGCTGCGACCGGGCTCGCAAGACGAAAAGCGAGCGCCATCATCGAAGCTGCAATCGCTCGAGTGGTGGCAGCCGATGCGTTCCGTCGAGGCCGAGTGGCATCGGCTCGACAAAGCGAACCGCCGAGATGGGGAGCGGTGCGTAAAGATGGGGAAAGAGCGCACCCCCGCGCGAGGGCTCGAAGCGCAAGGCCTCGCCGAGCGCTTCGGTCTCGATGGCCACGAGAACAAGATCGCTTCGGCCGCCAAAATGCTTCGCGGCCGTTTCCGCGACTTGCTCTTGCGTTGAGAAATGAATGAAGCCATCGCGAAGATCCACGGCGGAGCCGCGAAAGATTTTTTCCCGCTCCGCATCACGCCATTCTTCGGCGCTGCAAATTTTGAACACCAGCCCCATCTGTCCTCGCCTTCGGTTCGCGCGATAACGTCGCTTGCGTCGCATTGCAGAGTTTCTTTGAGCACTGCTTCGACGGGCCGCACACGCGCGGATGTGCATCATCCGCCAGCGATCGCCCGAAAAGAAATGACACGACCCCCGTCGATCAACAAGCGCGCGGCGCAAACGATTCGCGAGCGGTTTGCGCGGTGGAAATTCAAAGCATGCGCTCAGGGTGAACACGCCGTTAAAAAATTTTGCATGGGTTGCAAAAAAGGCGCGCTTGCACATTACTGTACAGCGGGCGCCGCGAAAACAGACTATTCATGTGGGACGCAGATATAAGCGCCGATCCAATACCAACAATTACTGACTTCGGGCTCTATAGTTTTTTTCCATAAAAAGGCGCTCCGAAGTCGGACAAAGCCGACGCGCGACCAAATCGTGTGTTGAAGGCGAGCGATATTGTTTTTCTTGCTTGACAAGTCGTGGTAGGATTTAGCCGCGAATCAACGCAGGGGAGTTCCCATGGCACTCGCTACTAAGAAAGCTACGACGAAGAGAAAGACAGCCGCGAAGGCAAAGCCCCGGACAGCCGCGAAGGCGAAAGCTGCTCCGAAGGCTGCTGCCAAGAAGAAGGCGCCCGCGCGCAAGACCGCCCGGAAGCCGGCTGCGAAGACGAAGGCTGCTTCGGTCGCCAAGAAGACGAGGTAGTCCTGAGACGATGCTCGGGGCCGCTTCGGCCCCGACATCCTCACTCGCCGATCATCCGATGTCGGCAAGTCGAGGCGAGCCAAGCTCAAGAAAGCGGCCACATCATCTAGCCGCAGCCCGCACCAAAACATCAAGGTCGGGAATTCGGAAAATCTCCAGACACAGGCTGACGGTCCCACTCTCGCGCAAGCGCTCGCGACTTGCGGAAGTTCGCAAGTTGTCGCTTTCCACAGAGATCAAGATCGGCCGATCATCGATTGCCTGATGCAATTTGCGCGGGTCGCCAGCCAGAGGCGAGCGCGGCTCACGCGGCGGCGAGCGGCTTGAGTTCGCCCGCAAGCGCTGCTGCGATCAGTGCGCGCGTCTCGGCAACGCCATAGATCTCGACGAAGGAGCCGAAGCGCGGTCCGCGTTCCTGACCGAGCAGGATGCGATAGAGGCTTTGGAAAAAGGCCTGTGACACGCCCGGTCGACCATCCGGCGTCTTCGTCTTGCCTGACGAATCCGGAAAATGCTTGCGGCCGACTTCGTACACCGCAGCCTGGATCGTTGCGGCATCGCTGTGAGGTGGGAGTGAAGCGAGCGCCGCATCGAGATCGAGGAGTGCGGCGCGCTCGCCCTCGCGAGGTGCGGCAAACCGCTTCGAGGGGCGGACGAAATCCTCGTAATAGCGGATGGCGAGATCGACGAGACGGTCGAGTTCCGGGCGCGTTTTCGCATCCACGCGAGGCGCGTAACGCTCGATGAAGCCCCATAGCGTCTCCCTGTCGCTCGAGTTCGAGGCAGAGACGAGGTTCAGCAACATTGCAAAGTCGAGGCCCGCCGTGTCGCCGCCACGCGGCGGCGCGCCCGCATGGATGTGCCACACGGGGTTCCTCAATCTTTGTTCGACAGCTTCCGCTCCATATTTCGAACGAAAGGCGAGATAGTCGTCGACATGGCGGGGGATCACGTCGAAGTAGAGCCGCTTCGCCGCACGTGGATTTTGATACATGAAAAGGGACAGGCTCTCGGGCGTGCCGTAGCTCAGCCATTCGTCGATGGTGATCCCGTTGCCGACCGACTTCGAGATCTTCCGGCCTTTCTCGTCGAGAAAGAGCTCGAAGTTGAAGCCCTCCGGCGGCACGCCGCCGAGCGCGCGGCAAATCTCACCCGAAAGCTTGACACTGTCGATGAGGTCCTTGCCGGCCATCTCGTAGTCGACGCCGAGCGCGACCCAGCGCATCGCCCAGTCCGGCTTCCATTGCAACTTCGCATCGCCGCCGGTGACCTTGGTCTCGAAGCGCTCTCCGGTCGCCGGATCACGCCACGAGATCGTTCCGCGCGCCGTGTCGCGCTCATCGATCGGCACCTGCATGACGACCCGCGTCACCGGATGGATCGGCAAGAATGGCGAGTAGCTCTGCGCGCGCTCGGCCCGCAAGGACGGCAGCATGATCGCCATCACCTCGTCGAAGCGAGAGAGCGCGAGAAGCAGCGTCTCGTCGAAGCGGCCGGAGCGATAGGTCGCGGTCGAGGACATGAATTCGTACTCGAAGCCGAAGCTGTCGAGAAAGGCGCGCAGCCGCGCATTGTTGTGGGCCGCGAAGCTTTCATGCGTTCCGAAGGGATCGGGAATCTCGCTGAGCGGCTTTCCGAGATGCGCCCTGACCATTTCAGGGTTCGGAATGTTGTCGGGCACCTTGCGCAGTCCGTCCATGTCGTCGGAAAAGGCGATGAGGCGCGTCTTCACTCGATCCTCGGTCAACACGCGAAAGGCGTGCCGCACCATGCTGGTGCGTGCGACCTCGCCGAAGGTGCCGATATGCGGCAACCCCGAAGGGCCGTAGCCTGTCTCGAAGACCACATCGCGACCCGAGGTCTGCGCCTTCTCGCGCCCGCCAATGCGCGCAATGAGCTTGCGGGCCTCTTCGAAGGGCCAGGCCTGGGAGGAAGCCGCGGCTTGCGCGAGTTCGGGAGTGATGATGGAAGCGGCCATTATTCTACGGTGAGTTCTTGTGTACGAGATGAGTGCTTCTCGCTGGCGGCGGCACGTTGCTGGCACGCACCGATCGTCAACCCCCTAGAACATGATCCGCCAAAGGGAAAGCCGCTTTTGGATAACCTTGAGAAACCCTCCCTTTGCGGCCGACGGAAGTTGCGACGATCTGCGGGCGAGCACCGCGTGACTTTTCGTCATTCAATAAAAGCCGACCGGAAAATATTTGAGGTAGATATCGCCGAGCCGCCCATTTTGCGAAAGGCGCTGCAGCGCCTGGTTGAGCACGCGGCGCATCGCATCGTCCCCCTTGCGCACGGCGATAATCATGCCTTCGCCGAAGAAGCGGCTCTCGAAATAGGGTTCGCCCGCGAAGGCGCAACAATTTCCGTTCGCGCTGTTGAGCCACGAGGCGGCGCTCGGCCCGTCAACAAAAGCGATGTCGGCCTCGCCGCGCGCGAGCGCGTCGAAAACCGCACCTGCGGAAGAGAGGCTGCGCGGCGCGGCGCCCGGAAAGAAAGCCTTGATGAAGGCTTCATGCGCCGTCCCGGAAGCGACCGCGACGGTGTGCCCCGAAAGCGCCTGCGGGCTCGGCTTGAGCTCGACATCGCGGCGCGCGACAAAACGTCCGGGCGTCTTCAGATAAGGATAGGTCACGTCGGCGCGCGCCAAGATTTCGGGCGTCGGCCGCATGCCCGCGATAATCGCGTCGCCCGCCCGGCTCGCAAGCGCGTCGAGGAGAGTGTCCCAGCGGCGTGGCTGGATGGTACATTGATGCGCGAGCTCTCCGCACAAGGCTCGCGCGAGATCGATATTGAACCCGGTCAAATTGCCGTCAGGGCCTGTGATCTGAAAAGGCGGATAGTCATCCTCGGTGAGGAAGCGGATCGGGGTGGCGGCGGCGATCTGCGCGGCAGGCAATCGCAAATGTGGATCGAATTCGTTCGGAAGTCGGGGAGCGGACCTCCCCTGATCGGCCGAGCGGGTCGCGGGAGGCGCGGCGTCTTGGGCCTCGGCAGCGCCGCAGATGCCCAGCGCCAGGAGCGCTGCCGCAACTCGGCAGCCGACGCGCCATGAACAGACGCGCGATGAGCGGGCGCGCCATGAACGGACGCGCGATGAGCGGACGCGCGACTTCATTTTCGCGTTCCCCATGTCGCGAGATGCCGCATGAGGCCGACGGTCGACGCATCGCCTTCCGCCGGCTTGTCTCCCTTCACCATCGGAAGAAGTGTCGTCGCCAGCTCCTTGCCCAGTTCGACGCCCCATTGATCGAACGCATTAGTGCCGAAGATCGCCGCCTCGACGAACACGCGGTGCTCGTAGAGCGCGATCAAGCGCCCAAGCGCAAAAGGATCGAGCTTTCGATAAGCCGTGGTGATCGAAGGCCGTTGGCCGGCGAAGCTCTTGTGAGGAGCGAGGCGACGAGCCTCCTTCGCGGAAGCGCCTTGCGTGAGTAGTTGCGCCTCGGCCTCGGCCGTCGTGCGACCCAGCATCAAAGCGCGCGATTGCGCAAGGCAATTCGCCTCGAGCAAAGCTTGATGCTCGACGAGATCGGGCTCATGGCCCTGCGCCGCGATCCAGAACTCGCACGGGATGATATCCGTCCCCTGATGCAGGAGCTGATAAAAGGCATGCTGGCCGTTGGTGCCAGGCTCGCCCCAGACGAGCGGCCCTGTCGGATGCGTGACCGGCCGGCCGTCGAGCGTAACGTGCTTGCCGTTCGATTCCATGTCGAGCTGCTGCAAATAAGCCGGCAGTCTCGCGAGCCTCTGATCGTAGGGGAGCACGGCGCGAGCCGGATAACCCCACACATCTCGATGCCAAACCCCGACGAGGCCGAGCAGGATCGGCATGTTGGAGGCGGCCGGTCGCGAACGAAAATGCTCGTCCATCGCATGCGCGCCCGAAAGGAACTCCTCGAAACGCCTCGGCCCGATCGCGAGCATCAGGGAAAGGCCGATGGACGACCATACGGAATATCGTCCCCCCACCCAATCCCAGAACCCGAAAACCCGGTCCGGCGCGATGCCGAAAGCCTTCACCTTGTCCAGGGCCGTCGAGACCGCGACGAAATGCGCGGACACCGCCTTTTCGCCGAGCGCCGCGACAAGCCAGCGCCGCGCCGTGTGCGCATTGGTCATGGTCTCGACGGTAGTGAAGGTTTTCGAGGCGACAATGATGAGCGTCGTTGCCGGATCGAGGTTGCGCGCCGTGTCGTGCCAATGCGCGCCATCGATATTGGACACGAAATGCGTGCGCGGCCCATCATGATAAGGGGCGAGCGCCAGCGTCGCCATGGCCGGACCGAGATCGGAACCGCCGATACCGATATTCACGACGTCAGTGAAGCGGCCGCCTTTCGCGGGGCTTGCCTCGCCCGAGCGCACGGCTTCGCTGAAGCGTGACATGCGCCCGAGAACCTCATTCACTTCCGGCATCACATCCTTACCGTCGACGAGGATCGGCCGGTTCGAGCGGTTGCGGAGCGCGATATGCAAGACCGGTCGGTTTTCCGTCACATTGATGCGCTCGCCTGCGAACATCGCATCGCGCCGCGCTTCCACTCCCGCCGCCGCGCCGAGCTTGAGCAGCACTGACAGCGTCTCGCGGGTGGTCCTCGTCTTGGAGAAATCGAGGAGGAGATCCTCGTCCGCGAGGCTGAACGCCGCGAAGCGATCCTTATCCTCCTCGAACAAGGAATACAGGGTCTTTTGCGCAAGCTCGTCGCGCATGGCCGAAAGGCTTTTCCAGAGAGGAGCCATCGCCGCTTCGTCCATGCCTTCCTCCTTTTGTTCAGCCCGAAATCAACAGGGATGCGAGCATATCACATGAAGCTTTGACGAAAGCATGAGGGACCGACATTGCGCGCGCAGCGCGATCGAAGGCGAAAAGGCTGAGATCACGAAAGCGATGATCGGCGCATCGCGTGGTGCATGATGAGTGATGTTGTTCGGTAGCTCGAGAGGCCGTCAAATCGAGGGCTGAGGGAAGCGCCTAGCCCCTAAAATCGTAATCAGGTGACGCGGCCCTTTTCGCGTCATCGCCGTCCTCGGATCTATGCCGAGGATCAGGCCCGGCCATCCACGCCTTTCTGGAGGAAGGAAGTAGGCGCGGATGGCCGCACCAAATGCGGCCATGACGCGTGAGGACCGCATCACCCATCCACGATCCGAAGTGCTAGATCAGCTCCACCGCCGTCACGCCGGGGACCGCCTTGAGCGCCCCCGCTATCTGCGGCGTCGTTCGGTAGCCGCCGGGAAGCCTGATCTCGACCTCTCGCCCATTGGGATCGAGCGCGGCGATGACGCTCACTTGCGAATCCCCGGTCTCCGAAAGGCAGCGCGCCACCGGCTCGAGCGCACGCGCATCACGAAGATAGAGCTTGAGCGAATGGCCGATGCGGGCGGCGGCATTGTCGAGGAGCTCGACCGTCTCGATGCGCAGCCGCAAATCCTCTCCCTCGACCCCGGCCCGCGCTTCGACGAGGACGCGCGCGCCGGGCTCCAAGATCGAACGATAGTTCGCGAGCCCCTCGGAAAACAGGATGGCCTCGAATTGCGCCGTCGCATCGGACAAGAGCACGATCCCCATTTTCGAGCCGCTTTTCGTACGCCGCTCGGTGCGGTCGAGAACCGCTCCGGCGAGCCGGCCGGACGTCATTCCGGCGCGTACGCCTTTCGCGAAGGCGGCGTAGCTCTGCACGCCGAGGCGCTTGAGCACATCCTTGTATTCATCGAGTGGGTGGCCGGAGATGAAAAAGCCGATCGCGGTAAATTCCTTTTGCAGCTTCTCCGAAGCCGTCCACGGAGGAACTTTCGGCACCCGAATGGAGGCTGGCTCAGCCGCCGCATCCGCAAACATGTTTTCTTGGCCGGAGAGACGGTCGCTCTCATTGGCTTGTGCGGTCGCGAGAACCGCTTCGACGCTGGCGAAAGCCGTCGAGCGTTCCGAGCAGATGTCATCGAGCGCACCGGCGGAGACGAGGGTCTCCAACGCGCGCCGACTGATGAGCTTCGGATCGATGCGCCGCGCGAAATCCGCGAGATCGCGGAAAGGCTCGGTGCCGCGCGCTTTCACGATCGCCTCCGCCGCCTGTCCACCCATGCCCTTTATGGCCGAGAGCGCGTAACGGATCGCGCCATCGGCCACCTCGAACAAAATGCCTGATCGATTGATCGAGGGCGGCTCGAGCTTGATGCCGAGCCTGGCGCATTCCTGCCGGAATTCCGCGAGCTTGTCGGTGTTCGACATTTCATGCGTCATCGTGGCGGCGAGGAATTCCACCGGGTGGTTCGCTTTGAGGTAAGCGGTCTGGTAGGTCAGAAGCGCGTAGGGCGCGGAATGCGATTTGTTGAAACCATATTCGGCGAATTTTGCGCAAGCATCGAAGACGGCCTCGGCGGTCGCGGGCGGAATGGCGCGCGCCTGGGCGCCCTCCAGGAAACGGCCGCGCTGCGCGTCCATCTCGGCCTTGATCTTCTTGCCCATGGCACGGCGCAAGAGATCGGCTTCCGCGAGGCTGTAGCCGGCGAGCTCGCGCGCGATCTGCTGCACCTGCTCCTGATAGGTGATGACGCCGAAGGTCTCGCGCAAAAGCGGCTCGAGCTTGGGGTGGAGCACCTCGACGCGCTCGCGCCCGAGCTTGCGCGCGCAATAGACCGGGATGTTCGCCATCGGGCCTGGCCGATAGAGCGCGACGAGCGCGATCAGGTCCTCGAAACGATCGGCATGCATGTCGACGAGGGCGCGGCGCATTCCTGAACCTTCGACCTGGAATACCCCGACCGTTTCGCCGCGCTGGAGCATCTCGAAGGTCGCGCGATCGTCGAGCGGGATCGAGGCGAGATCGATGTTCACGTTGCGCCGCGCGAGGAGCTCGACGGCCATCTGCAGGATCGTGAGAGTTCGCAGGCCCAGGAAGTCGAACTTCACGAGCCCTGCCGGCTCGACCCATTTCATATTGAATTGCGTGACCAGCATTCCCGAACGCGGATCGCGCGTGAGCGGCGCTACCTCCTCGAGCGGCCTGTCCCCGATCACGATGCCGGCTGCGTGGGTAGAGGCGTGGCGATGCAAGCCTTCGAGCTTTTGCGCGATGTCGAGCATGCGCGCCACGCGCGCGTCCGCGCTCGCCTCGCCGGAGAGCCTCGGCTCGCTCTCGATCGCCGCCTTCAAGGAGATGGGATTTGCGGGGTTTATCGGCACGAGCTTCGTGAGCTTGTCCACCTGCCCATAGGGCAATTCGAGCACGCGGCCGACATCGCGCATCACGCCGCGCGCTTGCAAAGTGCCGAAGGTGATGATCTGCGCGACCCGGTCCGCGCCATAGCGCTCGCGCACATAGTCGATGACCTCCTCGCGCCGGTTCATGCAGAAATCGACGTCGAAATCCGGCATCGAGACGCGATCGGGATTGAGGAAGCGCTCGAACAAGAGGCCAAAACGCATCGGGTCGAGATCGGTTATCATCAAGCTCCAGGCGACGAGCGACCCGGCGCCCGAACCGCGCCCCGGCCCGACCGGGATGCCGTTGAGCTTTGCGTGCTTGATGAAATCGGAGACGATGAGGAAATAGCCCGAATAGGCCATTCGCTTGATGACATCGAGCTCGAAGACGAGCCGCGCGCGGTAATCCTCTTCGGAAAGGTTTGGCGCA
This sequence comes from Hyphomicrobiales bacterium, assembly GCA_019247795.1. Taxonomy (GTDB): domain Bacteria; phylum Pseudomonadota; class Alphaproteobacteria; order Rhizobiales; family Beijerinckiaceae; genus GAS188. The sequence continues at coordinate 20,685 of JAFBAK010000276.1, forward strand.
AGCCCATGGGCTGCAAGGCGGGCGCGCAACCCCTCCCCTGCTTGACGATCAAGCTCGGCGTCCTCATCCGCGCTCGTGCCCTCGCCACTGAAGCGCGGCAGGATGGGCTTCGTCGCCTTGGGCCGAAAGCTGCAGCGAAGCGCGATCTCGACCGAGTTGCTCAAAGCCTCCGGCAGATCAGCGAACGTCTCCATCATCTCGGCGCGGCTTTTGAAGCCATGCTCCGGCGTCACGCGGCGGCGCTGATCATCGGACAGAAGTCGCCCCTCCGCGATCGCAAGAAGCGCGTCATGGGCCTCGTGATCCTCTCTTCCGGCGAAATAAGGCTCGTTCGTCGCGACGATCGGAATGCCGCGCCGATAAGCGAAATCGAGAAGCTGCGGCTCGTCCATTCGCTCGACCGGCAATCCGTGCCGCTGAAGCTCGATGTAAAGGCGGTTTCCAAAGACGCCCGCAAGGCGCTCGAGCCGTGCTTCCGCAAGATCCGGACGTCGCTCGATCAAGGCTTCGTCGATCGACCCTTCAGGGCCGCCGGTGAGCGCGATCAGTCCTGCGGCGTGCCCCTCGATGTCCTCGATGCGCAGCTGCGGGCGGCCGCTCGTCGCGGCATCGAGGAGTGTCCGGGTGGAGAGGCGAAGCAAATTCGCATAGCCCGATGCGGTGGCGGCCAGAAGAACGATCGAGGCGGCGCGCTTTCTCGCCTGGCGCGACCGCTCGATATCTCCGAATTCGATCGAAAGCTGGAGCCCGATGATCGGCTGAACGCCTTCGGCCGCGAGTTTCTCGGAAAATTCGAGCGCGCCATAAAGGTTGTTGGTGTCGGTGAGAGCCAGCGCCGGCATCTTGTCCGCGCGCGCGAGCTTCGCCAGCTTGGCGATCGTCAAGGCGCCTTCGAGCAAGGAATAGGAAGAGTGCACGTGGAGATGCACGAAACCGACATCGCCGACCGCCATCGCCTGCTTTCTCTCAAGGGCCAATTCGGAAATGCGCAAGCCGCGCTTCCAAAGGGCGTGCCTCACCGATATTCAGCTCACGATGGCGGTGGCACCCCGCGGCCATCATCCTTCGTCCTCGCAGGGGCTGGGTCAGCGCCCGGCCCCGACCCATGCGACGCGTGGAAAGCGCGCTCCGATGCGGCGAAAGCATCATCTACGGGCAGAACCGCCGCCGATCGATCGAAAGACGCCTCGTAATCACAGACCCGCGGCTGCAATCGACCAGACCCCGATCATTGCCAGAAAGCCGCAAAGCGCAGCAACCTCGACGACGTTTTCCACAAGAATACGAGCCATGGTTCGTCCCTTTTCGATCTTCGTATGTTCTATTTATGTTCCTACAAAGAGTCAAGTTGTCCGGCCAACCACCCTCGGTTCACCTCTCTTCGGCCATTCGCGAACAAACCGGCTTCGCTGGCGCTTTTCCACATTCTCGTGCGGACGTGCCGGGCTTTCTCGACGGACTCTTGCCTTGCCCGGCACGGCGCTGCATGAGACGCCATGGCCGCCCTTCATCTCATCAAGCTCTGCGTCGGCGTGGAGACGATCACCGAGCTCGAGGAATGGGTCGAGAGAAAGATGCGGGAGCGTGGCGAGCATTTCCACACGACGCGCATGGTGCCGAAACGCGTGGACGAACTCCTCGGCGGCGGGTCGCTCTATTGGGTGATCAAAGGCCAGATCGCCTGCCGCCAAAAGCTCGTCGGCATCACACCATTCACCGATGCGGAGGGTATCGGCCGCTGCAAGCTGAGGCTCGAGCCGGTGGTCAAGCCGGTGTCGCCTCGTCCCTACCGTGCTTTTCAGGGCTGGCGCTACCTCACCCCGAAGGACGCTCCCCGCGATCTCGGCAAGGGCGGGCGCGGTCTCGGTGCGATGCCCGAAATCATGCGGCGCGAGCTCGCCGAGCTCGGGCTCATCTGACTCTCACCTCTCCCGCAGGGAGAGGTCGACTCCGAAGCCGAAGGCGAGGAGCGGGTGAGGGAGGCGACGCTCACCGTGTAGAAATGCGGCGCTGGCGCCTCCCTTACCGAAGCTGGCGCTGCCTCCCTCACCCGGACCGCCGCTTCGCGGCGCTCCGACCTCTCCCTCGCGGGAGAGGTTGGCGCTCACCTCTCCCGCAGGGAGAGGGCGACTCCGAAGCTGAAGGCGAAGAGCGGGTGAGGGAGGCAACGCTCAGCGTGTAGAAATGCGGCGCTAGCGCCTCCCTTGCCGAAGCTGGCGCTGGCGCCTCCCTTGCCGAAGCTGCCGCTGCCTCCCTCACCCGGCTCCCCTCGGACCCAGTCCGAGGGGAGTCCGACCTCTCCCTGCGGGAGAGGTGAGGCTAAAACCGCACGCGCAAACCGCCGGAGATCGAGTGCTCCTGCAGGCGTGAGCCGAGGCGGCCGTCATAGTCGACGAAGACTTTGGCCTCCGGCGAAAGCTCCATCGCAAATCCCGCGCCGACGAGCGCGGCGTCGCGGCCGAACACGATGCCTGTCGTCGTGAACGAGGCGCCCGGCACGCCGATGAGCGAGCCTGTGATCGTTTGCGAGGCGTCGAGGAATTCGTGGTTCCAGCCGAGGCGCACTTCCGGGATGAGGGTGCCGTAGCCCGCAAGCGCGATGCGCGAGGTGAGGCGAAGCCCGAGCGTCGTCTGGAAGGAGTTTGCATCCGCCGCGTTCACCGAAAGCGCGCCGAAGCCGCCCGTCTCCGAGAAGCCGGAGATGTGGGCGTTCACGTAATCCAGGGCGGCGTAAGGCGTGACGCTCAAATTCACCCCCGCGGCCGGAAGCACCCAATGATATCCGGCTTCCGCATGGCCCTGATAGCTCTGGCCCGAGGGCGAGGAGGTCGCGTCGCCGAAGAGTGCGAAATTCGGGATAAGGCGCGCCGTGCCGAAATCGATGAAGCTCACCACCGCGCTTGCGAGCGCATACCACGGCCCGCCCGTCCAGCCGGCATAGGCGGCGCCTTGGTACGAGCTCACATTCGTGCTCGAGCCGTCCTTGAACTTCGCCGAGGTCGCCACATAAGTCGCCGCGACACCCGCCACGATGCCGTTGTCGAGACGCCAATCGACGCCGGCGATGAAGGGCGCGGCGCGGTTGATGTCGTAACCCACGCTCGCGCTCGCCGCCTGTGCCGTCGCGCTCCCGAACTGATCGGCGCCGCGCGCCCAGATATTGGCGTTGCCGAAGGAGAAGCCTGCGACGCCTTTCGCGCCGGCCGATGCATCCTCGCCGAGCGCACCGCCGCTCGAAATGAGCCGGTCCTGCACGGCGCCCGTGAGGAGGCGCGGCGCGTCGAGGCCGAGCTGTGAGCTTTGCGTCAAATCCTGCGCGCTCACCGAAAGACCGGAAAGGCTCAAGCCCAAGCTCACATCGAGCGCGTTCGGCGTCGTGTCGTCGGGCGTGACGCTCGCCGTGAAAAGGCTTAAGCGTGGATGGCCGGGCTTGGTCCTCGGAATAAATCCGAGGACGTCCATGACGTGAA
>JAFBAK010000402.1 GCA_019247795.1 Hyphomicrobiales bacterium
TCGCCGTTGCGCACCTTCACGGAAGTCGGCAGCTTCCAGGCAAATTCGATGACCCGGTGATCGAGAAATGGGCATCGGCCTTCGAGGCTCGCCGCCATCGTGGCCCGGTCGAGCTTCACCAGGATGTCGCCCGGCAGATACCCCGTCATGTCGCGGTAGATGAGGCGGCCGACGGCGTCCGGCAGCGAAGGCATGTCGAGGCTTTCCGGGATCAGCGCGTCGCGCGAAAGCGGATTGGCGCTCGCACTGATCAGGCGCTCGTAAAGCTCGCCTTCGTCGGAGACATCGAGCACACGCGCGATCTTCTGCAGGCTTTCGCCCTTCAGCATTCGCCGCAGCCCCGCGGAAAGCGGCAGGCTTTCGGCAAGGCCGTCCATGGTCTGGGCGCTCAGCAAGGTGAGCGCCCGGCCTGCGAAACGTCGTGCCATCGCCGGCACACGGAATGCCGGCGCAAGTCGCGAGAGCATGAAATGGCGCGAGTAGCCACCGAAGCACTCATCGCCTCCATCCCCCGAAAGCGCCACGGTGACGTGCTGGCGCGCGAGGCGCGACAACAGCAAGGTCGGAATCTGCGATTCGTCCGCGAAGGGCTCATCCCAGATGCGCGGCAGTTCCGGAATGACGGCCAGCGCCTTGTCTGGCGTAAGATTGAATTCGGTATGCTCGGTGCCGAGGTGATCCGCGATTTTCGCGGCATGCCGTGCTTCGTCGTAATGGCCTTCGCAAAAACCGATCGTGAAAGTGCGCACGGGACGCTCGGACTGAGCCTGCATCAACGCGACCACTGCTGATGAATCGATGCCGCCCGACAGAAACGCTCCGAGCGGCACATCGGCGACCATGCGCTCGCGAACGACGCGTCGCAGCAGCTCATCGAGTTCGGTCTCGAGATCGCGAGGGTCGGCCGCGAGCGGGCGACGTTGGCCCGCCTCGGCCACGTCGGCAAGCGACCACCAGCGGCGCGCGCGGGCGCGCAGGTCCTGCGCATCCGTCGTGCTCAGCTCTTCGGATCGGAGCGAAAGCATGCTCCCGGGGGGCAGCTTGATGACGTCCTCGAAGATGCAGCGCTCATCCGGCGCCCAGCCGCGCCGCAACACCGTGGCAAGTGTCGCGGCATCGATGCGCGGCGCGAAACCCGGAAAAGCGCGGAACGCCTTGAGCTCGGATGCGAAGAGCAGGGCTCCGTCGGTCAAGGCGACATAGAGCGGCTTCTTCCCCATTCGGTCGCGGATGAGATGCAGGACGCGCTCCTTGCGGTCCCAAAGGCCGACGGCGAACATGCCGGCAAAGCGCGTCAACGAAGCTTCAATGCCGTATTTCTCGAAGGCGGCCAGCATCACCTCGCTGTCGCTGTGTCCGCGAAAGCGATGTCCCTGATCCTCGAGCTCCTTCCTGATCTCGGCGAAATTGTAGATCTCGCCGTTATAGGTCACGATTAGACGCTCGCTCGCCGAGAACATCGGCTGACGGCCGGCCTCGGAGAGATCGACGATCGCCAGGCGACGATGGCCGAGGGCGATGCCCGCCTCGCGGTCCATCCATGCGCTGCCGCTGTCGGGCCCACGATGGCGGAGGGCTTCCGCCATGGTCTCGACCGTGGCGAGCCGGCGCGGGTCGGCACCGTTCGGGAAAAGCAGGATGCCTACGATGCCGCACATCTCATGAGCTCCGCAAACGCATCGGCGCCGGCTTTGCCGCTTCAAGGCCGGCCACCAGGCAAAGCGAAATCGCGAACCAGAAAAGCGGCTGTCGCACGATCAGGTGGAAGACGGCGAAGATGCCAAGGCCGAAAAGCAACGTGCTGAGGCCGGCGAGCCGTCCCTTGAAGGTCACGACGAAGGTCGCAGCGGCGATCCAGACGAAGCTCAGCACGGCGAGCAGACCGCCCTGCGTGAACAGGTCGAGAACCGTGTCGTGCGCTTCGAAATTCGGTGCGCCATTCGCTTCGGGATGCTCGATATTCTTGGGGCCGTTCTCGGTTTGCCGTGCGGCGACGAGGATCGCGGGAATTTGCAAATGCGGCCCGGGGCCAAGCCCGAGCATGCCGGATTCGAGCCCGCGCGCGAACGCATCCTTCCACGAGTTGAAGCGCAAATCGGCTTCGTTCTGGGTGTCCTTGCCGTTGTCCTTCGACAATTCCTTGGCGATGCCCTCGGCTTGGTTCGCGAGCGAGTAGGCGAGGGGAGCCGCCGAGAGAAGGAGGATCGGAAAGCCGATGATGGCGATCCATGCGCCGGCCGCGCGCAATGTGAGAAGGGGGCCGAGGGAAAGCAGCCAGACGCGAAACTTGAACGCGAGGAAGATGGGAACCGCCGCGACGAGCACGAGGCTGAAAGTGTCGCTTTTCGAGAGCCGGCCGACGATGATCGACAGGGCGCCACAGACGATGGCGCAAATCCGAGCCCCTGTCCCTGATGCGCTGTCCGCGAGATGAAGGCACAAAAGAGCGTGGACCGCGCACAAGAGAGCGAGCTGGTTCGGGTTCTCCGACCAGCCGCGCATCCGATCCCAATACCAGGGGTCGGCGCCGAGGAAATTGATGAGGCCGGCCGCATTGGCAAGCTGCAGCGCAAGCGTCACCGCGCCGAAGATGCCCACCAGCCAAGCCGTTCTTTCCACGCGCTGGCGAGCCCCGGGCTCGACCACGCTGAGCAGGCTGATCGCGCCGAGCAGCGGATAGGCAAGCGCATCATGGAGGAAGAGCGAGGTGTCGTGGCGATCGCCGATCGCCATTCCGGCCAATGTGCCGATGCATTGGGCGGCGGCGAACAGACCCCAGAAGATCAAGAGCCGCGACAGCGCGGGCGAGAGCGGGGGGCCAAGCCGAATGGCTTCGCGCGCTGCCATCGCGAGCACCCAGAGCGCAAGGCAGATTTCCGCGGGACCGATCCCGCCACCGAGCCGGAGCTGCGACGTCGTCGACAGCACAAGCCCGGTGGCAAGGAGCGCGTCGAGTGCCCAGGGGGTGCCCATCACCCCCAGGATTGGCTCCCGGGTTGCCATCACGGCGTCCCCAAGACCCGGAAGCCGTCGCCCTCACGGTCGTCCCGTTCGACACGATCGGAGGCCAAAGCGCTCAATTGTGCCGCCGCCCGTTGGATGGAGGCGAGATTCAGGCTCTCATTCCCGGAGGCGCTCTCCTGCGCCGGAAAGGCGAGAAGCTCCTCGTAGACTTCCGCATAGCGCTTCACCGTGAGCTTGAGGCCGAACTCTTGTCTCACCCATTGCGCTGCACGCGCGCCCATGGCGGCAGCCTCCTGTCGCCGGCGCAACGTGTCGATGATCCTTTCCGCGAGGTGACGAGGAGAACGCGGCGGCACCAGATAGCCGCTCCAGCCGTCCTCGATGACATCGGAGCAGCCGGGCATCCGGGTCGTCACGATCGGGAGACCGGCGAGCGCCGCCTCGAGGAGCGCGCGCGGCACCCCTTCGCGATACTCGGTCGGAAATGCGAACACATCGGCAAGCCGGAGAAGCGCCGGAATGTCGGAGCGCGGGCCGAGCGCCGTCACGTAAGCCGCATGGCGATCGATCTCGGCTTGCGAAATCGCCAAGGGCCCTTCGCTTTGACGCGGGCCGACGAGAAGGAAACGGACACCGGGTCGTGCCTCATGCACCAGGGCGGCGGCCTCGAGCAGCGTAGGGATGCCTTTTTGCCGCGTCAGGCGCGTCACTGTGAGCACGACCTCGCGCGTGCCCAGCCCGAGCGCTTGGCGGAGCTCGGCACGTGACGAACCCGCGAGGCGAGCGCGCTCGAATTTCTCCACGTCTATGCCCGACCCGGGAATCAGCCCCTTTGCGCTTTTGCCGAGTAGCCGATGACGCTCGAAAAACTTCATGTCGTCGCGGTTTTGAAACAGCGTCGCGGTGGTCGAGCGGGAGGCGAGCTTGTGCAGCCCTCGATAAACCGGTGCCAGTGCCAAAGCCTTGAGGGAACGGGAGGAGTAGATCCAGCCGAGCCCATTGATCGTGCGGACCACGCGCACGCCCCGCGCGTTTCGCGCCGCCAACGGCACGAGAAGATTGGGCTTGGTGTCGAAGCTTTGAACCAGCTCCGGCCGCAATTCCCGGAGCAGCTTCGACAGAGTGCCGATCGCTGTCCAGTCGGCGAAAGGGTTCACGAATCGGTCGAAGCGAAACGGGAAATACGCAAGGCCCGCCTGGGCAAAGGGTGCGGCATCGCCGCTGCCCGCCGCAGATACGCGGAAACCCCGCTCGCGAAGCGCCAGCAGGAACGGAATGCGAAGGCTATGGTCCTCTCCGCCGACGCAGAGCACATGCGCCGTCAAGGGACAATCCTCGCGACGCCGTGCGATGCGTCGGTGAGGTTCGACGCCAATTTACCCACGGAGCACCCATGCCGAATAATCCAGGCAAGATCGGCCATGATACTATCCTCAACGCTGCTCTGAAGTGAGGCGAAGTTCTCAAGAATTGCGCGGGCGCAATTTCTTCGCCTTGCACGCGGAGAGAATCCAGTCTTTTCATATCTGCGTCAAATAACCATCCTAATCGGCCCATGGCTAATAAGCACTACCACTGACCTACTCGCAATGAGGCCGCCCTTATTCGGTATTACCTACAAGGAATTAGGTCGAACCCGGGCGATAAAATTTTTCGGGGCGTCTCTGGATAGGACATTTTTCCTTGAAATTTTGAGAGGGAACCGCCTTCGGGGCATCGGGGTTGCCAAGGACTGGTCAAGCCGGCACGGAGGGTCTGGCACCGCCACGGACAAGATGGGCTTATTTTGCGATTTCCGGCTCTCCTCACGCGAATGTGATATTATTTGACAAGGAGCCTCGTAAAGAGCAAATTTACCAATCGGGCCGGCCAAATCTCGATGCCCAAGCTTTTTGGGGGAGCGGCAAAGGATTTGGCAGCAAACTCGAAGAATAAACTCGGTGAGCATAATCTTCATACTTACCGCGTGGGGCGTTCAACAAGTGTAGGCTGGATAATTCGCTTGGGGACGGTTGGGCTGCCGGTAAATCGGGGCTTCTCAACTGCCAGTTTTCCTGCAGAGGTAGTCAGGGGAGACGAGTATGGACCGATGTTCCTTCGCAACGGTCCTGGTGGGATCGTGCGCGCTGTTTCGCGAGGGTCTCGCACGGATTTTGAGCGCGGCAGAGTTCCGCATCGCAGCTGCTGCGGCGCGCGTGGACGATGTTGCGCCAGGCACATTGCCGCAAGACCATCCGATCTTGCTGATCATCGATGTCGGCACGGATCAGGCTGCGACGATCAGGGATATCCGTCTCTTCAAGGGACAGCATCCGACGTCGCGGGTGGCGCTCGTCGCCAATCACGACCAACTCAGCGACAGCAACATCGTCGCTGCCTTTCGGGCGGGCGCGGACGCCTATTTTCTCAAGCCGAGCTGCGACACCTTCATCAAGTCGCTCGAACTCGTCATTCTGGGCGAGACGATCCTGCCTCTCGAGGTGCTTTCCTACATTCTGCACCACTACACGGAGGTTCAGCCCTTCGCCGAGACGGCGGCGCCGGCCGCCGCCAACGTGGCGGAGCCGAGCCTGGCCGCAGCGGCCGCCCCCGAGGCGGACGGCAAGTATGCGCCCCGCCTCTCGGCGAGGGAGAAGTGCATATTGCGCTGCCTGATCGAGGGTGATTCCAACAAGGCCATCGCCCGCAAGAACGATATCGCCGAAGCCACCGTGAAGGTGCATGTGAAGGCTATTCTTCGCAAGATCAGAGTGAGCAACCGCACGCAGGCCGCCATCTGGGCGATGAACAACGATTCGTTCATCGGCGGAATGAGCACGGATGCCGCGCTCGCAGTCACCATGGCGGCGGAACCTTCGCTGCGAAGCTCAATCTCGGCTGCCTCGGAGATGGTCGGCGGGGAAGGGAGCATTCCGGCGATCCCGGCCGCCCCGCTGCGTCAACCGGTGCGGGCGAATGGAGCGAGCCATGTGCATCGGGCTCGCACCGCTCCCCGAACGGGCTGGACGGCTCGCTGAAGGATTTCGAACGGAACGGCTTGCGCGCACTGCATGCATGTGAGCCATCGTGAGGGGCCGCCGGGGCCGGAAATGAAGTCGGGTGAATGTGTGATGAGTACGCCACGACGGCGCTTCGGCCGCCATTTGATCGTCGGTTCGATCCTGTTGATTTCAGCGAGCCTTGCGGTCACCGGGGCAAAGCCCGTCCGCGCCGATGATAGGCTCGCGACGGCGCATGTGCTGGCGACGCCTCAGATGGAGGAGCCTGCCTATCTGGAGCCGGTGACCGACCCGAGCTTCGGCACCTCTTTCACGCGAGTGACAGATCCGGGGCGACAGCTCGCGCCCGGCTTGGTCTGTGGCGGAGCTTATTGCACGCATCGCTATTCGAGCTCGCAAGCGTGGAATGCCGACCAGAGCCTCCTTGTCATCGCCAATGGATGTGCCGGTTTGTGCTTTCTCGACGGGCAAAGCTACAAGCCGCTTTTTCACCGCACCATCCCCAATGAGTGCGAGTGGCACCCGACAGACCCGAAGCAGATGATCTGCGTCAGCGGTAACGAGATCTATCTTTGGGCTCCCGTCACCGATCAGAAAACGCCCGTATTGGTCTCGGACGACTACAAGGAACTTCAATTCGGCCCTTACAAAGGAAATCCCTCACAGGACGGTGACCGCCTGGTGATTCGGGCGCGCAACCCCGAGGGTGCGCTTGTCGCCTTCGCCTATGACCTCAAGGCAAAAATCAAATATCCCGACATTGATCTGTCGAAGCTCGAGGGTGAGAACGGATATTGCGGCATCTCGCCTTCGGGCAAATACATTTTCTGCTGGCAGGTGATGCCGGATGAAAGCAACCAAGCTTATGTTTTCACCGTGGACGGGGCGATGATCCAGCATTGGCCCGAGAATCACCGGCCCGGCCATGGGGACATGGTCGTCGATGCGGACGGAGAGGACGTCTATGTCGGGATCAGCAAGGATGATCCGGACAAATACCACATCATCAAGCGTCGCTTGAAGGACGGTGCAGTCACCGATCTTGCGCCTTTCGGCGAGGGCCAGCACGCCTCGATCCGCAACATCAGTCGTCCGGGTTGGGTCTTCCTGACTTATACCGGCAGCCACTCGGAGCTCGAGGAAAATCAGGGTTGGGCGCCATTCTATCAGGAGGTCGTGGCGCTTCGCATCGACGGATCGGGTGAGATCAAGCGCATCGTCCAGACCCGCGACGTCAAGTGCGATTACTGGAGTGAGGCCCATGCCTCCCCCTCTCCGGACGGCACCCAGGTGATCTGGTCGAGCAACTGGGGGAAGGCCGGCGCTCCCGTTGCCGATTATGTGGCGCGTGTCGCCTGGCCTGAAGAATAGCCGAGGAAAGCCGCAATCGTACGCTAAAGAATGATGCTGAAAGGTTACGCTTGATCAACAAGAAGCGGTATCTCATGCCGCGTCGATGAAACGGCCGTCATGCATCGAAGCGAGCCCGACAGGAGCGATATGTCACCCCATCTGTTCTTGAGCCTCGGCAGGCTCGTCCGTGCCCAATGCCTGATCGCCGTCGCGGCAATGTTGCTTTCGGTTCTTCCGGCGAGCGCCGCCTATCGCCTCGAAGTCGGCGACGTTCTCGAGATCTCGGTCGCGAGAGTGCCGGAGCTCCAGCATCGCGTGCCCGTGCAGCTCGACGGAACCATCTCGTTTCCGGCGCTCGGCACGATCATGGCGGCGGGCCTGTCGCCCTTGGAAGTGCAAGCGAAGATCCAGGCGACGCTCGCGACCCGCGTCTTCCGCGTCAGGATGCCCGATGGCCGCGAGGATTCGATCATCATCGAGCCGAACGACGTCACCGCAACGGTGGTCGAGTACCGGCCGATCTACGTGAACGGCGATGTGTCGAAGCCCGGCGAGCACCCTTATCGTCCGCAAATGACGGTGCGCCAGGCCGTCACGTTGTCGGGCGGCTACGACATGGCGCACGCGACGGCGAGCAGCAATCCATTCCTGGAAGTGGCGGATCTGCGCAGCGAATACGAGACGCTGTGGGCAGATGTTGCGAAAGCCGAAATGCAAGTCGCGCGCCTGCATGCGGAGCTCGACGGCAAGCAGGATCTCGATCAGAACGCCGCCGCCGATTCGCCGCTACCCCGTTCGGCCGTCGCCGAAATCGTGCGGCTCGAGACGGAAGAGCTGAAGACGCGCCTTGCGGATTATCAGCGCGAAAAGGCATATCTGCAGCGAAGCATCGAGCAGACCAGTGCGGAAATCGGCGTGCTTGCCGAGCAGGAGAGCAAGGAAGAGCAAGGCACGGAAGCCGATGCGGACGAGTTGAAAAGAGCAACCGACCTCTACAGCAAGGGAACGCTCACAAGCACGCGGGTGACCGATGCACGGCGCGCCGTGCTGTTGTCGTCCACGCGCAAGCTGCAGATCACCGCCCAGCTGATGCAAGCGCGCAAGCAGCAGGATGATTTCGCCCGGCAGCTCGAGCGGCTCGACGATCAGCGCAGGATCAAGCTGCTCGATGAGTTGCAGGACGCCAATGTGAAGCTCGCCCAGACGCGAGCGAAACTCGATGGCGTTCGCCAGAAGCTCGATTTCACCTCGCAGATGCGTTCCCAGCTCACTCGGGAAGCGCCGACGAGCCCGCAGATCACGGTCATGCGCAAAGGCGAAAAGGGCTGGGACAGAATGCCGGCGAATGAGGATTTCGAGTTGCAGCCCGGCGACGTGATCGAGGTCGCCTTGCGCTTCGATCAGCTTGCCGGCCCCGTGACTCGGCTCGGCAACAATGGCGTCAAGGTCTCGCAATAATCGGCGTCGCCCTCGTCCGGCACTCGTGAAGTGCGCTGTCTTCAGGGCGCCACCGTCGTCAAATCGCGATCTGATTTTCGGGCGAGGTAGGCCTTACCGGAAGTCGCTCTCCCGTTTTCCGGGTTGGCGCGCTTACGCTCAGAAGTAGCCTTCGCGCTTCTTGCGCTCCATCGAGCTTTGATCATCATGGTCGATGGCGCGCCCTTGCCGCTCGGAAAAGGACGACGCCCGGGTCTCCTCGATCACCTCGTCGAGTGTCGTCGCTCGCGATCTGATCGCGCCGGTGAGGGGGTAGCAGCCGAGGGTGCGGAAGCGTACGAGCGCCGTCTTCGCCTGTTCGCCTTCGCGCAATGGCAGCCTCTCGTCGTCCACCATGATGAGCATGTTGTCGCGTTCGACGACGGGGCGCGGCTTTGCAAAATACAAGGACACGACCTCGATGTTTTCCGCCCTGATGTAGCGCCAGACATCGAGCTCGGTCCAGTTCGAAAGCGGGAAAACCCGCATCGATTCGCCGGGATTCATGCGCGCGTTGAAAAGGCGCCAGAGTTCCGGGCGCTGGCTGCGCGGCTCCCACCCATGGTTCACCGTTCGGTAGGAGAAGATCCTCTCCTTGGCGCGGCTTCTTTCCTCGTCACGGCGAGCCCCGCCGATCGCCGCGTCGAACTTTCCCTCGTCAAGCGCCTGCCGTAGCGCCTCGGTCTTCATGACGTGAGTATGCACGCTCGAGCCGGAGGTGATCGGCGAGACGCCGCGTTCGACACCCGACCTGTTCACATGGACGAGAAGCTTCAGGCCGAACCGGCTCGCGGTCGCATCCCTGAACGCGATCATCTCCCGGAACTTCCACAAAGTGTCCACATGGAGAAGTGGAAAGGGTGGCTTTCCGGGCGAGAAGGCCTTGAGCGCGAGGTGCAGGAGCACGCTCGAATCCTTGCCGATCGAATACAGCAGCACCGGATTGCGGAATTCCGCGGCGACTTCACGCAAGATGAAGATCGCCTCGGCCTCGAGCTCTCGCAAATGTCGGTCAAGCCTCATGACGAACGGTATCCTCGCGATCGCCCTTACGGTTGGGGGCCGATGATGCCGCGACGCTCGAGCTCGGCGATCACGAAATCGGCAAGCTCCCCGGGAGTGCCGCTGCCGCTTTGCAGCACGACCTCGGGCGCGGCGGGCGGCTCATAGATTTGATCGATGCCGGTGAAGTTCCTGATCTCTCCCGCGAGGGCTCGCCGGTAAAGCCCCTTGGGATCCCGGGCAATGCAAAGCTCGAGCGGCGCGTCCACGAATACCTCCAGGAACTCGCCTTCATCCACCATCTCGCGCACCATCCGTCGCTCGGCGGTGAAGGGCGAGATGAAGGCGCAAAGCACGATCAGCCCGCCGTCGAGCATGAGCCGCGCGACCTCGCCGACGCGGCGGATGTTCTCCACGCGATCGACATCCGTGAAGCCGAGGTCCTTGTTCAGACGGCCGCGTACGTTGTCGCCGTCGAGAAGGAGCGTATGCACGCCCATGGCGTTCAAGCGCGCCTCGAGGGCATTCGCGATCGTCGATTTGCCCGCTCCCGAGAGTCCGGTGAACCAGACGAGCGCGGGAGAATGGCCTTTGAGGCGAATACGCTCGGTCTTGGTCACGCTGAGCGCCTGCGGCCTTACCGTTTCGGCTCGATTGAGGCCGTGCAGAATCATGCCGGCGGCCACTGTCGCGTTGCTCGTGCGGTCGATGAGAATGAACGCGCCGGTCGTGTGATTTTCGGAATAGGGATCGAAAACGATCGGCTGTGAAACCGCGATATTGCACAGGCCGATCTCGTTCATTTCCAACGTGCGGGCCGCCGTGTGCGCGAGCGTCTCGACATCGATGCGATATTTGATCTCGGTGACCGACGCGCCGATGCTTCGGGTCGCGAGCTTGAGCACATAAGCGCGGCCGGGAAGGAGATGCTCCTCGCCCATCCAGATGAGATGTGCCGTGAACTGCGCGCCGATATGTGGCAGGCCCCGAGGTGGGGCAAGCACATCGCCGCGCGAAACATCGACCTCGTCGCGCAGCGTCACGGTGACGGCATCGCCGGCGAACGCCTCGTCGAGCTCATCGGCGCCCACCAAGATGCGCTCGATCCGCGTGGTGCGCAGCGAGGGCGCTATGGCGACTTCATCACCGCGACGCAGTTTGCCTGAGGCGATCGTGCCCGAATAGCCGCGGAAATTTGCGTGCGGGCGGCTGACGGCCTGCACCGGCATGCGGAAAGCCGCCGCCGCGCGCTCATCGGAAACCTCGATATTTTCGAGAAACGCAAGGAGCGTCGGCCCGTTGTACCATGGCGTCCGCTCGCTTCGCGTCGAGACATTGTCTCCATGACGCGCCGAGATCGGGACGGCGACGATCGATTTGAAGTTGAGGGGTTCGGCAAGCGCGGAAAATCGGTCGCGAATGGCCGCGAAGCCCTTCTCATTGAAATCAACGAGGTCGATCTTGTTCACCGCGAGCACGACGTGGCGGATGCCGAGCAGGGAAACCACGTTGGCGTGGCGGCAGGTCTGGGCGGTCAATCCCTTGCGAGCGTCCACGAGGAGCACGGCAAGCTCCGCATTCGAGGCTCCGGTCACCATGTTTCGCGTATATTGTTCGTGGCCGGGCGTATCGGCCACCATGAAAGAGCGCTTCGGCGTGGCAAAATATCTGTAGGCGACATCGATCGTTATGCCTTGCTCGCGCTCGGCTTCGAGACCGTCCACGAGCAGGGCGTAATCGATCTCGTCATCGGGCCGGTATTTGCGCGTGTCGCGAGCAAGCGCAGCCATCTGATCGTCGAGCACCAGTTTTTGCTCGAAGAGCAAACGTCCGATGAGCGTCGATTTCCCGTCATCGACGGAACCGCAGGTGAGGAAGCGCAGAAGGTCCCTTTGCTCCGATGACGCTCCAAATTGCCGGTTCATATCCAAGAGGGTTCCTGCGACGTAAAAGCCTTCCCCCAAGTGCGCCGCTCGGCCCTTTGCGCGTCATGGCCGGGTTTCGGCCCGGCCATCCGTGCCTTTCTACCGGAAGGGAAGTAGGCATGGATGGCCGCACCAAGTGCGGCCATGACGCTTGATGATCGTATCAACCATCCACGATTCAAAGTACTAGTGCCCCGACGGGAATGCGCGGAACTCCGAACGCGCGTCGCGATCGATGTTCGAGGCATGTCTTGGGAGATCGTCGGGACGACGAGCGCGGTTTTCATCTGGTCTCAGCTCGAAGCTGCCGCCGCCTTGCGAATCGCATCGGTCGTCGAATAGCCCTTCTCGAGCGGCACGAGCGCGACGCGTCCTCCGTAGCTTTCCACGAACTCGCGGCCGGCGACCTGATCGATCGTGTAATCGGCGCCTTTGACGAGCACGTCCGGACGGATCGCTTCGATGACCTCGATGGGAGTGTCCTCGGCGAAGATCACGACCAGATCGACAGGCGCGAGTGAAGCCATGACGACGGCCCGCGCGGCCTCGTTTTGAACCGGTCGACCAGGGCCCTTGAGGCGCTTTATCGATTCATCGGAGTTGATGGCCACGACCAGCCTGTCGCCGAGCGCCTTCGCTTTTTGCAGGAGGCCGATATGGCCGGGATGCAGCAGGTCGAAACATCCGTTTGTGAAGACGACGCGCTTGTCATGCAGGCGCCATGAGCGCGCGACGGCCGCCGCCGTTTCGAGACCGACGATCTTCTCCTCGTGAGCGAGCACGGCCGATGCATTGATGGCGCGCCGAAGCTCCGCGGCCTCGACCGCGGCCGTGCCGACCTTGCCGACCGCGACTCCGGCGGCGAGATTGGCAATTTGTGCCGCCTTGTCGATCGGAGCTCCCGCCGCCAGCGCCAGCGCGAGTGCCGCGACCACCGTGTCTCCCGCGCCGGAGACGTCATAGACTTGGCGGACCTCCGTCGGCAGATGAACGATCCTTCCGGGACCCTGAGCATCGCACAGCACGGTCATGCCGCGGGCGCCCCGCGTGACCACCACCGCCGAGCATCCGGTGATCTCCGCAATGACCCGGCTGGCGCGCGATGCACCCTCGTCATTGTCGCAGTCGATGCCCGTCGCCTGAGCCGCCTCCAAAACATTCGGCGTGATCACCGTGGCCCCGGCGTAGCGGCGGAAGTCGCGCCCCTTCGGGTCGACGACCACGATCGTGCCGCGGCTTCGAGCAAGCCCCACCGCCGTCGCGATCGACGGCTCGGTCAGCACCCCCTTCGCATAATCGCTGAGCACGAGCGCGTTGCAGTTCTCGACCGCGGCCTCGACCCGTTGCCGCAGATCTTGCAAAAGCTCGGGAGCCAGCGGCTCCGCGCCTTCTTCATCGACGCGGAGCAATTGCTGCCCCTGCGCGACGAAGCGCGTCTTCAGCGTCGTTCGTCGGAGCGCACCGGCGACCAGCGATGCGGTGAGTCCGGCCTCCCGCGTCGCCGCGGCAGCGAGTGCCGTCCCCGTCATGTCGCTGCCGACGACGCCGATGAGGGTCGCCTGGCCGCCCATCCGCGCGACGTTGCGGGCGACGTTCCCGGCGCCGCCGAGCACATGGTCGTCGTGGCGGAAGCGGAATATGGGAATGGGGGCTTCGGGCGAAACTCGTTCGACATCGCCGAACACGAAGCGATCCAGCATGACATCGCCCAGCACGACGACGCGCAGGCGCGGAAAGGCAGAGACGATCTCGTGCTCTAACGACAAGCTCTAATGCCTTCAGTCGATTTCGGTGCCCTGGTTTGTTCCATTTTGAGCGCCTGCTCAAGCGCGAGGCACAACATATGCCCGAGAAGTCCATGCATCTCTTGGATCCGGGCGGTCGTACGTGAGGGAACGACGATGAGAGGGTCGGCGAGCGCGACCATCGGGCTTTCGTGATCTCCGGTCATCCCCCCGGCCACGAGGCCGCGCTCACGCGCCGCTTCGAGCCCCTTGAGGATATTGCCGCTTCGGCCGGAGGTGGAAAGTGCGACGGCAAGATCGCCCGGTCGGCCCAGCGCCTCGATCTGCCTCGAAAATATATGCTCGAAGCCAAGATCGTTGGCGCCCGCGGTGAGAACGCTCGAATCGGTGCTGAGCGCGATCGCCGGGATCGCAGCGCGATCTTCCCGATATCGCACGACGAGCTCGCCGGCCAAATGTTGTGCATCGGCGGCGCTGCCGCCATTGCCGAAGAAGAGAAGCTTGCCACCACCCCGGATGCAGTTCACCCAGGCATCGAGCATCTTGAAAAAAGAGGCGCGCGTCGCTTCTCGCGTCGGTGAGACGAGCGCGGCATGCTCGGCGAATTCCTTCTCGAAGATCTCCGCTCCGGGATGGATCGCCATCCTAGCCTCCGCCTCATCGTTCTTGGCAGCCGGTCGAGCCGCCGATGTGAAGGAAACGCTCGAAAGCAGGTTTCCCCACAATTCATCGATCGCATACAGGAGGAGAGGTGAGGCGTCGAGGCAGCGCACCCAGGTAAAGCGGCATCAACCCTAATTTGCTGAAAAGGAAGGGCCGCGATCTCATTCAACTCGATCGGGGGAATCGAGCCGATCACTACGCCCACAGAAAGAATTTGCCAGCGATGGCACTGCTTCTCGGCTTATCGCTGACGGCCAAGGGCCGACACGGCCCCGGCGACGTGTTCCATCACGCCTTTCCAGTCGCCGGGAGAACCCTGGCGGAACAATTTTGCGCTCGGGTACCACGGGCTGTCGCTACGTGCGAGCAGCCACCGCCAATCCGGGGCAAAGGGCAGCAGAATCCAGACTGCCTTCCCCATGGCGCCTGCCAAATGGGCAATCGCGGTGTCGACCGTCACGACCACATCGAGAGCGTCGATGATGGCCATCGTGTCGAGGAAGTTGTCGATTTCCGCTCCCAGGTTGAACAAGGGCGCATGCCCGAAATAGTCGGCGATCGCGGTCTGCCCGGCCCCCTTCTGCAGGGAAAGGAGAGCGACGCCGTCGAGTGCCGCCAGCGGGGAAAACTCGCAAAGCCTCATCGAGCGGTTGAGGTCGTTGTTGTGCGTCGCACGCCCGGCCCAGGCGATGCCGACGCGGCGAAAGCCTGAGGGCACGAGATCATCGAGCCTTGCTTTCCAGGTGGCGGCTCGAGACGGCTCCGCGTGAAGATAGGCGGCCTTGCTCGGAATGCTGTCAAGCCTCGTGCCGAAGACGCGTGGCAAGCTCGACAGCGGCGAGTAGGCGCCAAATTGCGGACATTCCTGCCACCGGTCCACCAGTTTCACCGTGCCATGAACCTGGCGGATCAGCGGATGAAGCAGGGGATCGGCCACCACGACCGAGCGCGGGCAAATTTCCAGAACGCTTGGAATGTAGCGGCAGAACTGGATGGCATCTCCGAAGCCCTGATCGGCGATCAGGACCAATGTCTCGTCGCGGAGCGCCGTTCCGTCCCATTGAGGACGATCCGTCGCAGGCATGAGCGGCGGCGCGCCCGGGATCTTGAAGCGCCATTCGTATTCTTCCCACCCTTGCGCGAACTCGCCCTTGAGGAGGAGAGCCTCGGCCAATTGGAAGTGCGGGCCCGCCGCCTTGGGATCGAGCGCCAGCGCGCGGCGCGCACACGCGATGCTCTCGTCGAGCGCGAGGCGGCGATAGAGCACGACGGCGAGGTTGTGCAGCGTCTGGAGATCGTCTCCGTCGATCTCGAGCGCCTCTCGACCCATTCGCAAGGCGTCATCGTAGCGGCCGAGGCGTTCATAGATCGGGCAAAGGCTGCGCTTCATGCCGGCTGCCTCGGGCAGCGCCCTCAAGGCGCGCTCGACGAACTCGGCTGCCGCCTTGTGATCGCCCTTGCGGAACAGCACCACTCCCTTCTGATGCAGCGCCAAGGGCGAATCCGGAACCGCGGAAATGATGTGGTCGAGCATTCTCTCCGCTTCCTGCAGACGCCCGCTTTCGATGAACTCGCTCGCGATCTTCAAAATTTCATCGAGCGGGATCGGCACACGCGGCATGGCGGTTGCGACTGGCTCCGTTGCAGAGGACGATGTGGTGCTCATGCGGGGCGCGGCAGGATGCTTCGGCTTTACCAAAGGATCTGAAGTATTCGCCGGTTCCAGATGCTTGCGATCGCTACGATAGCCCCTTTGGAGACTTTCGTTGAGGGCCTTTGCGGGTGGGGCGCCGGTTGAAGGGTGCGGCGCACTCGCTTTTGTGTGCTTCACGGGCATGGCTTCTTGCATCGGGAGCGCATCTCCAGCCGGTTTCGGAACGAACACGTCCATACGAAAAGGGCGGCCGGCAGGCGAGATCGGCGTCCCCCGTTGCGATCTCATCTTTCGCGCAAGACCTCCTGCCGGTAGCGCAGCAGCGGCGAGAGCAGGTAGCCGATGATATGGCGCGAGCCCGTCTTGATCTCGACGGTGACCGACATTCCAGGTTCGAGTTGTGCGGTTCGTCCGTCGACCTGCATCTGCGTGCGGTCGAGCGTGACGCGCGCCACATAGGCCGACCCGGCTTGCTTCGCCTCGTCCGGGTTGCTCTGCGCCGTTTCCTTGTCGCGCGAATTCTCCGAATTCTTGTCGCCGCTCACGGCATCGCGCGAAACGCTGAGGACGCGCCCATGCAACAAGCCGTAGCGGGTGAAATTGAAGGTATCCACCTTGATCTCGGCTTCCTGCCCTTCGGCGACAAAGCCGATGTCGCGGTTCGAGACCATGGCCTCGATCTCGAGGTCGGCATCGAGTGGCACGACCACGGCGAGTGCCTGAGCCGGCGTGACCACGCCGCCAACCGTATGCACGGCAAGCTGCTGGATGACGCCGTCGACCGGCGCGGTAAGGACCTGCAATCCGGCCTTGCGCTCGGCTTTGATGGCATCCTGGGAAAGGCCGGCCACTTTTTGCTCCGCCTTGGCGAGATCGTCGAACAAGGCCCGGCGGTATTCCGCCTCGGTCTTCGCGCGGGTCTCCTTCAGCACCGAGAGCGCAACGTCGACCTCATGGTGCCGGCTCTTCTGAACGAGAAGCTCGTTTTGCTGGCCGATGAGATCTTGCAGCTCGTTCAAATAGGCGATCTTCGATCCAAGATCGCGGTCGAAGAGATTCTTGCGCATGTTCGTCCGCTCCTGGAGCGGAGGAATGATCGCCTGGAGCTTGGCGACGCTCGCGGAGATCGTCTCGCCTTCGGCTTCCTTCTGCGCCACCTCCCGGTCGATCTCGGCGAGCTTGGCGTCGTGCTCGCTCGTCTGGGTGAGAAGGAACCGCCGATAGGTCTCGACGAGTGCCGAAGCCGCCTCCGGCGGTGGCGCGAATGCGTCGAGCGGATTTGCGTTTTCGGCGAGAGCCGCCTTCAGGCGCGCCACGTCGAGCTTCGCCGCGACGAGATCGCTCTTCACATGCTCGACCTCGGCGGCGTTGATCGTCGGATCGAGCTCGATCAGGACGTCGCCCGCCTTCACCGTATCCCCGTCACGCACGCGAATTGCCCGCACTACTCCCGTCTCGAAGGGTTGAATCACTTTGGTCCGCTCATTCGGGATGATCCGGCCAGGCGCGCTGGCGACGATGTCGACAGTGCCGATCGAGGCCCAGGCGACGCCGATGCAGAAGAAGGCGATGATGGTTGCGATGATCGCGCGCCCGAGCGGAGAGGGCGGCGTCTCCACCACCTCGAGGGCGGCGGGAAGGAAGGCGGTCTCATAATCGCGGCGACGCGCCGGCCGTTCCGGAAACTTGATGATGTTTCTAGCGGTTGTCATTGATCCCCGCTTGCAGGAAGTGAAGGTTGGCGTAGCGGCCGTTCGAGCGGATGAGGTCCTCATGCGTGCCGTCCTCGACGACGCGTCCGCGATCGATCGCGATGATGCGGTCCGCCCGCCGGACCATCGACAGGCGGTGCGCCACGATGAAGACCGTGCGACGCTCGGCCATGCGCCGCATATTGTCCTGAATGACGCGCTCGCTGTCGTAGTCGAGCGCGCTCGTCGCCTCGTCGAAAATCAGGATACGCGGGTCGGTGACCAGGGCGCGGGCGATGGCGATGCGCTGGCGCTGTCCCCCCGACAGGTTGCCGCCGCGCTCGCCGATGATCGTGTCGTAGCCTTCGGGCAGCTCGAGGATGAAATCATGCGCGCCGGCGAGCTCTGCGGCCCTGATGACGCTCTCGATCGACATGGCCGGATCTGCAAGCGCGATGTTGTCGCGCACCGAGCGATTGAACAATACGTCCTCCTGCAGGACGACGCCGATCTGCCTGCGAAGCCAGGCGGCATCGATCATCGCAAGGTCGACCCCGTCCACGAGGACCCGTCCCGTCTCCGGCACGTAAAGTCGCTGCACCAGCTTGGTGACCGTGCTCTTGCCCGAGCCGGATGAGCCGACGAGGCCGACGACTTGCCCGGCCTTGATATCGAAGCTCACATCGCGAAGGACTTCCGGGCCGTCCACTCGGTAGCGAAATCCGACGTGCTCGAAGGTCACATCGCCGCGGATGGGGGGGAGTGCGGCGCGGCCGGACGACATGGTCGGCTCCGGGCGCGCATTGAGGATATCGCCCAGCCGATCCACTGAGATGCGCGCCTGGTGAAAGTCCTGCCACATCTGAGCAAGGCGCAGCACGGGCGCGCTCACCCGGCTGGCGAGCATGTTGAACGCCACGAGCTCGCCGACCGTGAGATTGCCCTCGATCACGAGCTTGGCGCCGAAGAAGAGAACGGCCGCCGTGACGATCTTGCTGACGAGCTGAATCGATTGGCTCGCGATGTTGCCGAGGCTCAGCACGCGGAAGCTCGCAGCCACATAGCCGGCAAGCTGCTCCTCCCAGCGTCGGTGCATCTGCGGCTCGACGGCGAGTGCCTTCAAGGTCTCGACGCCGGTGATGCTCTCGACGAGGAAGGCCTGGTTTTCCGCACCGCGCCGGAATTTCTCGTCGAGACGCCGGCGGAAGAGCGGCGTCGCTCCGGCCGAGATGCCGATATAAAACGGGAAGGCGCCGACCACGATCAAGGTGAGCCAGGGCGAATAGGCGAGCATGACGGCGAGGAAAACGATCGTGAAGACGAGGTCGATGACGAGGGTCAGCGCCGAGCTCGTGAGGAAATTGCGGATATTTTCGAGCTCACGAACGCGCGCCACCGAATCGCCGACGCGGCGCGCCTGGAAATAGCTGAGCGGCAACGACAGCAAGTGGCGGAACAGTCGCGCGCCCAGCTCGACATCGATACGGTTGGTTGTGTGGGCGAAGAGGTAGGTGCGCATCGTGCCGAGGATCGCCTCGAAGACGGCGATGGCGGCGAGACCGACGATCAAGACCTCGAGCGTGCTCAGACCGCGATGCACGAGCACCTTGTCGATGACCACCTGGAAGAACAGCGGGCTCAACAGCGCGAAGAGCTGCAGGAACAGCGAGGCTGCCAGGACTTCGCCGAGAAGCTTCCGGTATTTGTGCACCGCTCCGAGGAACCATGTGATGTCGAAGCGACGCGAAAGATCCGAAAGCGCCGCGCGGCGCGCCATCAAGACGATGCCGCCGTTCCACAAGCCCTCGAAATCGGCGCGCGACATGACCTCCGGCCGCGGCATCGAGGTGCGCTGAACCAGAACTTGCTCATCGCTCACCTTGCCGAGGATGAGGAATTCGCCGTTCGCCAGGGCTGCGATGGCGGGCAGCGGCGTGCGCGCAAGGCGTGTCCACTTGGTCTTGATGGCGCGCGCCTTGAGGCCGAGCTCCTTGGCGCAGCGCAGCATCTCGGTCACCCCGATGCTCATCGCGCCGCAACGATGCGATATCTGGCCGGCCTCCGCCGCGACGCCATGAAGCTGCAGCAGCATCACCAGCGCCGTCAGGCCGGAATCCCTCTCGATCGTCATGAGAGAGCCCTCTTCGGCACCAGCGCGCGCCGCGACCCGTCAGCGCCGAAAGGCGCCACCCTCCAGAGCCGGGTCATGGACGCGCGCACCCTTTCGCCCCTCAATGATGAGGCTGGGTCAGCGACGCGAGGTCCTGGCCGATATTGGTCGTCGAGGACGCGACGACGACATTGCCGGCGCCGTTCCCCTGTGACTGGAACCCGGCCGCGATGAATTGCTCGAGCAATGCGGCGACCTGGTTCGGGGACGAACTCGGCGAGGTGGACGAGGTCGCCGGAGGATCGGTGACCTTCATCGTCTTGGCGACGGATGTGGCCGTCTCTCCCGAGGTCGTGTTGCTTGCGGTCACGGACAAGTTCGCCACCGGGTGACCCGTGCCGGTGTAATGGGACGTCAAGGTCAGTCCTGTCAGCGGCGTCCCCGTCGCGGCGGCGCTTTCCGTGATGGTGTAGGTATAGGAGAGGGTCACGAGATTGAACTGCCGCGAGACCGTGTCGCCCGCAGGCGCCGTGATCGTTTCATAGCTCGGCAGGCCGGTGATCTTCACCGACACATTGTCGTCAGGATCGACCGGGGTCGCGGTGATTCCGAGCCCCACTGAGCCGCCGGCGGTGACGTTCAAGGAAGTATTCGCAATCGTGAGGATCGGCGGCTCGGGCGTTTTGTCTTCGTCGACCGTGACGGCCTTGCTCGCCTGCGGAGCCGGATTTCCCGCGAGGTCCGACACATTGGCGGTGACGGTGTAGCTGCCGTCCGCGAGCGCAGTTGCCTGCGCGGATGTCATCGTGACCGACCAGGCATTGCTTTGGTCGGCGGTGGTGAAGCTGTCGACGACCGCGTTCGCGCTGTTGAGGATCGCCACCGTCACCGTCTGGCCGTTCTCGGCGCCGACCGTGGTCCCACTGATCGCGAAACCCGAGGCGGCATTGCTCTTGGTGACTACGTTGTTGGTCGCGATCGTGTTGATGGCGATCGTCGGCGCCGTGGTGTCGATCTGCAGGATGCCGGCCGGGTTGTAGTTCGTGGCTCCCGAGACGTCGGCGTTGTCCGAGGATGCGTCTTGGATGGTCGCTCCGTTCGTGTTCAACGAGGACACCGTGAGATCGGGCGTGTTCTGTCCGGCCGCGACCGTGTAGGTGAAGGTCAAGGCGCTCGTGCCCGCGCCGCTTGCGAGGCTCGCGGTTCCACCGTCATTGAGCGTGAGCGTCGGGGGACCGCCCACGACGGTGACGGGCGCGCTGAAGTTCACCGTCAAGGTGACGAGGCTTCCCGCATCGAGGTCGCCATTGCCGTTGGTGATTTTGCTTCCGGAGGTCGCAATCGACGTCACCGTTGGCCCCGGCGGAGGAGGAGGCGGGCTCGCCGCAGTCGTAATGAAGGTGCCGCTTGCGCCATCGCTCGTCGCCTGGAAGCCGGTGCTGCCCAGCGTCGATGTCTGGAAGGAAAGATCGGCCGTCTGGCTGCCGTTCGAGACCTGCAGCACCCCGGTCGAGGCGTTGTAGCTCAAGGTGGCCCCTGCCGAGGAGAAGTTCTTCAGGTCGATCTTGTCGCCGCTCGTGAAGTCCTGCAGCTGCGGGCCCGCATAGGAGGCGGTGCCCACATTGGTGCCGAAGGAGGCGACAGTGTCGACGACCAATTCGCTGTTGCCCACGAAATTGACATGCGACTGGGTGCCGGTCGCCGCCGCCACTTCCAGGATGGCTCCGGCCTGCAGCTGGAAGAGGCCGCTGCTCGAGGGGTCGAGCGCCGTCGTCGCGGCGAGCGAGCCGGTGAGGCTCAAGGTGCCGTTGTCGACGATCGTGGCCGCCGTGTTGCTGCCGCTCAGCGTCCACACGCCGCCCGCATCGGCCACCAGCGTCTGGAAATTGCTGAAAGAACCCGTGCCGATGCCGCTCAGCGTGCCCGTGCCGCCGGCAAGCTCGAGCGTGTTCGTGCCGCTGCTGTTGGCCAGCACCCGGCCCGTGAACACCGCACCCGGATCG
>JAFBAK010000093.1 GCA_019247795.1 Hyphomicrobiales bacterium
CACTGGTTGCGGGGGTAGGATTTGAACCTACGACCTTCAGGTTATGAGCCTGACGAGCTACCGGACTGCTCCACCCCGCGCCAATTCTGCAAACATGGTGACCGCTAGATAAGCGCTTTGGCGCTAATGTAAAGCGCCGCCTCGCGAATTTCTCGCTGGCCCGTCTCGTCCCGCAACCCGCGCATCGAGACGGGGCGATGAGTGAGCATCATCCCTTCCGCAGCACACGCCCCGCCACGGCATCTAGCTTCGCGATCAGGGCGGGATCGCGGGCATCCGGGCTCGTCAGGATGGCGCCCTCGAGGGCACGGTGCGAACCCGAGGGGCACGTGTCGCGGACCATCGGGAAATCGACTGCGAGGCGAGCGACGAGCCGCTTTGCCTTTTCGGTGTTGGCGTGCATCACCTTGATGACCGAGGCGACATCGACCGCGTCATGTCCGGGGTGCCAACAATCGAAGTCGGTCACCATGGCGATCGTGGCGTA
Source organism: Hyphomicrobiales bacterium (assembly GCA_019247795.1). GTDB lineage: Bacteria > Pseudomonadota > Alphaproteobacteria > Rhizobiales > Beijerinckiaceae > GAS188. The sequence continues at coordinate 488 of JAFBAK010000093.1, forward strand.
AGTGATCTCGGCCTCGCGGGCGAGCTTGGCCTCCGGCATGTTGGTCATGCCGATCACGTCGTAGCCGAGGTTCTTGTAGGTGATCGACTCCGCATAGCTCGAGAATTGCGGCCCCTCCATACACACATAAGTTCCGCCGCGCTTGAGCTCGATGTTTTCGTGCTTGCCGGCCGCCTCGATGCGGCCCTGAAGGATCGGCCCCACCGGATGCGCCATGGAGACATGGGCGACGCAACCCTTGCCGAAGAAGGAGCTCTCGCGCTTCACGGTGCGGTCGACGAACTGGTCAACGAGAACGAAGAGGCCGGGCGGAAGCTCCTCCTTGAATGAACCGCAAGCGGAGAGCGAGACAAGATCGGTGACACCGACGCGCTTCAGCGCGTCGATGTTGGCACGATAGTTGATATCGGAAGGCGAGAAGCGATGGCCGCGTCCGTGGCGCGGCAGAAAGACCAGCTCCGTCCCGCTCATGCGGCCGAATATGAGCGCATCGGAGGGCTCGCCCCAAGGGCTCGCGATGCGCTCCTCGCGCCGCTCGGCAAGGCCCGGAAGGTCATAGACGCCCGAGCCTCCGATGATGCCGAGAATGGCCTTGGTCATGTGCTCCCCTCCCGTGGCTCGCGGGTCGGCCCCGGATAAAGGGACCGCCCGTAGCACGATCTGTCGATCATTCGCGATTGGCCGACGAAATTCTCAAAACGAACGACTGCCTGCGAGACCGGGCCAGGCAAGCACGATGCTTCTCGATAGGGAAGCGCAGCCGATCGGCCTTGGACGGACACTGGCGAAAAGTGGCTGCTCCGTCAGGCGTGAACCTTGGCCCATACTTTCTTTTTGACGAAATACATGAGCCCGGCCGCGGCAAGGAGGTAGATCATCACCTCGAGGCCGAGTTGCTTGCGGTAGTCAAGCTTCGGCTCGGCGACCCACATGAGGAACGCCGCGACGTCCTTCGAATATTGCTCCACCGTCTCCGGCACGACCGGCTTGCCGTCAGGACCCTTCGGGTATTGCACGACGCCGTCCTGGAGCGGCGGGGGCATGGCGATGATGCCGTTGCCCGCCGCGAACACCTCGTTGTAGTTCTGCCCTGGCTCGATCTTGAAGCCCGGCGGCGGTTTCTTGAACCCTTGCAGCAGCGCCGATATGTAGTCCGGCCCCTGCGTCTGATATTGCGTCAACATGCTCCAGAGGGCGTAGCCGATATCCGCCGGAAACCAGTCGTAGGGCTCGTAGCTGCGGGCTTTTGCGAGCACCGACATGTCGGGTGGGACCGCCCCGCCATTGGCGAGCTTGGCCGTCTGCTCATTCGGGAAAGGTCTCGGAAAAGGATCCGCGGGGCGGCCGGGGCGCTTGAACATCTTGCCGTTGTCATCGGGGCCGTCCGTCACCTTGAACTCGGCGGCGAGCGCCTTGACCTGGCCTTCCGTGAATTCGGGCCCGCCCGGATCGGCGAGATTGCGGAAATGCATATCCTCCATGGAATGGCAATTGGCGCAGACCTCGCGATAGATCTTGTAGCCCCGCTGCAGCTGCGCCGTGTCGTAGACGCCGAAGGGACCGGCGAAGCTCCAGGACTGGCGATCAGGGATCTTCGGCACGAAAGCGGGGCCTTCCTCTTGCGCCCGCGCCGCAAAACCGGTGGCGCAGCAAAAAGCCATCGCGGCGGCAAGCAGCAGTCGAACCCTTTTCATCGTTCCCGTTTCCGTTCCTGCGCAGCCGAGGAAAAACGTCATTTCCGTCACCCTTTGCGCTCGGGTGCCGCATGGGCGCCCGCCGGGACCGCCGTCGCGTTCCCGCCGAGTACGGATTCGCTGATCGAGTTCGGCATGTCGTTTGGCGTCTCGATCAGCCCGAGCAGCGGCAGAATGACGAGGAAGTGGACGTAATAATACGCGGTGAGGATCTGCCCGACCACGATGCGACCCGGCGTCACTTCCTTCGCGCCAATATAGCCAAGTCCGATGCACACGAGGATGAGCACCCAGAAGAACGGCCGATAGAGCGGTCGGAATCGCGCCGAACGCACCCTCGATGTGTCGAGCCAAGGCACAAGCGCCAGCATGAGGATGGCGCCGAACATCGCCATCACGCCGGCGAGCTTCGCCGGAATGAAGAAGATGTCGGGCATCGAGCGCAGGATCGCGTAAAAGGGAAGGAAGTACCATTCGGGCACGATGTGCGGCGGCGTCTTCAGCGGATTTGCCTGGATGTAATTGTCGGCATCCCCAAGGATGTTCGGCTCGTAGAAGACGAACCAGCAATAAACCAGGAGGAAGACGACAAGGCCGAGCGCGTCCTTGACGGTCGCATACGGCGTGAAAGGAACCGTATCCTTCGAGGACTTCACGTCGATGCCAGTCGGGTTGTTCTGGCCGGCGACATGCAAGGCCCAGACATGCAGCGCGACGACGCCCGCGATCACGAAGGGCAAAAGATAATGCAGCGAGTAGAAGCGGTTGAGCGTCGGATTGCCGACCGCGTAGCCGCCCCAGAGATACGTGACGATGGTATCGCCGACAATCGGGATCGCCGAGAACAGATTGGTGATGACGGTTGCGCCCCAGAAGCTCATCTGTCCCCAGGGCAGCACATATCCCATGAACGCGGTCGCCATCATCAAAAGCAGGATGATGATGCCGAGGAGCCACAAGACCTCGCGCGGCGATTTGTAGGAGCCGTAGTAAAGGCCACGAGCGGTGTGGATGTAGGCGGCCGCGAAGAACAGCGAGGCGCCGTTCAAGTGCAGATAGCGCAACAGCCAGCCCCCGTTTACATCGCGCATGATGTGCTCGACCGAATTGAAGGCGAGCGAAGATTCCGGCGTGTAATGCATCGCAAGCACGATGCCGGTCAGGATCTGGGCGCCGAGCATGAATGAGAGGATGCCGCCGAAGGTCCACATGTAATTGAGATTGCGCGGCGTCGGGTAGGCGATGAAAGACGAGTGCATGAGGCCGCCGATCGGGAGCCTCGCCTCGAACCATTTGGCGAGGGCGTTCTTGGGAACGTAAGTCGATTGACCGCTCATGGTTCTTACCTTTGTCCGATCGCGCGGGACGGCATTGCCCGTGGCCGAGAGGGGCCGAGGCCGGCGGGACAGGCCTCAGCCGACGCGGATCTTCGTGTCCGAGAGGAATGCATAGGGCGGAACCGCCAGATTGGCGGGAGCGGGTCCATGCCGCACCCTTCCGAGCGGATCATAAAGGGAGCCGTGACAAGGGCATTTCCACCCGCCATACGGGCCTTCTTTGTCGAGCGGGATGCAGCCGAGATGCGTGCAGATGCCGATAACGACGAGCCATTGGTCGTGCCCATCCTTCACGCGCGCCTGCTCGGGCGCGGGATCGATCATTTCGTGCCAATCGGCGCTCTTTGATTCTTCGACCTCTTTTTGCGTGAGATGCCGCACGAAGATCGGCTTCGAGCGCCAGACGACGTGCATGATCTGCCCCTCGGCGATCGGGGCGAGGTCGACCTCGATCGGCGCACCCGCCGCGATGGTCTCCTCATCCGGGGCCAATTGGTTGATGAAGGGTGCGATCGCCGCGACGGCGCCGACAGCACCGAAGGCCGCGGTCGCGATGTAGAGGAAGTCGCGCTTGCCTTGATCGACGCTCTCTTGCGTCCCCGCCCCCTGCGCCGTCACAGCCCCTGTCGCCACATGCAGCTCCTTCTTTCGCGGCCGGACGTCCACCCGGCCGTGTTTGGCCGCCCGAGATGGACCTCTTGCGAGGCGCCATCGGACATCGACGGATCGCGATTTTCGTCCCGCCGCACAATGCGACCAGAAGTCGCCTTGGGCGTCCCTTTGGCATAGGCGCCTGGGCCTGTCCATAGCCCGGCACCCGACCGCACGATGCGCCTTTCGGCGCGGGCGTTCGTCAGCGCCGATTTGCTCCCGCGTGCCGCGAACCGAGCCGGAGGAAGCCGCTCTCGTTGATGCGGGGTTTATAGGCCGCGCCGCGAAATCCAATCGATCCTTTATGCGGCCGTTCATAGATTCTCGGCCGTCGGAATTCACAAGGGGAGCTTATATGCGCGGCTCAATGAGCATTTCGAGGTCGGTGCCGAGGACGCGTTCGTCGAACCAGGGACCGGCTTCACGGGGACAGGGGCTTGGCTCGGGATTCGTGGTCGGGCGGAACTCGCGCGGCCATTGGACCGCGCTCTCGGCCGGCGGCCTCACCGGGGGCGTGTTCAGAAGCAAGGACGCCGCGATTCGCTACGCTCAGGCCGAAGCCGGCCGGGCGCCGGGTGCGGTGAGCTTCACCTCATCGCCGGTCGAGCTGCCCTTCACCCGAAATCAAATCGGCCGCGGCGACGGCCTCCCGTCCTGGTGGCGCCTCGAGCGCGCCACGCGCGGCGGTAGGTCGTTCATCGAGCTGATGCCCGTCACGGGAAACGTCGATCGCCGCTGGCTCGCCATCGATCTTGGGCTCGCCGCCGCTTTCGCGGCGCTCTGCCTTACGGTCGCGGCGGTGCTGTCGTGAGCGGGTTGCTTTCATTTCGAACCGGGATCGTGCAGGTTTCCGGGCAGGCGGGACAGGACGAACAAAAGCCGCGTGCCGATGCCATGCCCGCGATCGCCGTGCCCGCGATCGCGTTTCGCAGGGCGCTTGCGTTTTTACACGCCGAGCCGCGCGAGCCGGATGCGCGCCCGCTCTCGAAAATCAGGGCGCGGCACGCCGCGCTCGGCTTTCCTTATCGGCATCGCCCCGAGCCTCCATCGCCGGTCGAGCCCACCCGCAATTGCGATTGTGTGCCCTGGCGGTTCTTCTGACGCTTTGCGAGTAGCGGCGCGCGACCCTCTTTTGCGTTGCCGTTGACAGGATCGTAGCGGGCTCCTACCGCGTTCGCCAAAAGCAGGCCCTCTCCCCCTTGCGCCTGCGGGAGGCGAGCATCATGACCAAATTCCCCCATTTCATCGGCGGCAAGCGGGTCGAAGGCAAGTCGGGACGTTTCAGCGACGTGTTTGAGCCCATGACGGGAGAGGTGCGCGGGCAGCTTGCGCTTGCGTCTCGCGCCGAAGTCCGAGCCGCCGTCGAGAACGCCAAGGCGGCGCAGCCCGCTTGGGCCGCAACCAATCCCCAAAGACGCGCGCGCGTGCTCATGAAGTTCCTCGACCTCGTGCACAAGGACTACGACGCGCTTGCCGATCTTTTGGCGCGCGAGCACGGCAAGACGATCGCCGACGCCAGAGGAGACATTCAGCGCGGCCTCGAGGTCGTCGAATATTCGATCGGCGCCCCGCAGATGATGAAGGGCGAGTATACCGAGGGCGCCGGTCCCGGCATCGACATCTATTCGATGCGTCAGCCGCTCGGCGTCGTCGCCGGCATCACGCCCTTCAACTTCCCGGCCATGATTCCCTTGTGGAAATGCGCGCCGGCGCTCGCCTGCGGCAATGCCTTCATCCTGAAGCCTTCAGAGCGGGACCCTGGCGTGCCGCTCCGGCTTGCCGAGCTTTTTCTCGAGGCGGGGCTTCCGGCGGGAGTTTTCAACGTCGTGAACGGCGACAAGGAGGCGGTCGACGCCATCCTCACCGACCCCGACATCAGGGCAGTCGGTTTCGTCGGCTCGACGCCGATCGCCGAGTACGTGTTCAAGACCGCGACGGCGCACGGCAAGCGGGCGCAATGCTTCGGGGGCGCCAAGAACCATATGATCGTCATGCCGGACGCCGACATGGATCAAGCAGTGGATGCGCTCATCGGGGCAGGCTACGGTTCGGCCGGCGAGCGCTGCATGGCGGTCTCCGTCGCGGTCCCGGTCGGCGAGAAGACCGCCGACGCGCTGATGCAAAAGCTCACGCCGCGCGTCGAGTCCCTCAAGATCGGCCCTTCCACGGATCCTTCGGCCGATTTCGGGCCGCTCGTCACGAAGGAGGCGCTGCAACGGGTCAAGAACTACGTGGAGATCGGCGTCAAGGAAGGCGCGAAGCTCGTCGTTGATGGGCGGGGATTCAAGATGCAAGGCTACGAGAACGGCTATTACATGGGCGGTTGCCTCTTCGACCATGTGACTAAGGACATGCGCATCTACAAGGAAGAGATTTTCGGGCCGGTGCTCTCCGTCGTGCGCGCCAAGGATTACAACGAGGGTCTCGCGCTCGCGAGCGATCACGAATACGGCAACGGCGTCGCGATCTTCACGCGCGACGGGGATGCGGCGCGCGATTTCGCCACGAAGGTCGATGTCGGCATGGTCGGGGTCAATGTGCCGATCCCGGTGCCGCTCGCCTATTACACCTTCGGCGGCTGGAAACGCTCGGCTTTCGGCGATCTCAACCAGCATGGGCCGGACGCCTTCCGCTTCTACACCAAGACCAAGACGGTCACCTCCCGCTGGCCGACCGGCGTGAAGGAAGGCGCGGAATTCGTGATCCCGACGATGAGCTGATCGACGTCGACCACGCATGAAGCGGAAGTGACGTGGTCGCTCCTTACCTCGAAGAAAGCGGCTCCAGCCAAACTTCCTTGAGATGCGCCTCACTCTGCACGTCAGTTCGCCCAACGGTTGATCAGAACGATTTCCAGGTTTTCGAAATGCTTGGTGTTTCGAGTGGCGAGCGCAGCACTCCTGGTAAGCACGATGCCCGCAATCATGGCGTCCCGAAGCTCGATGCCTCGTCCTTGCAATTCGCATCGAGCCATCAGGGTGGCCGTACTATCCGCCGAAGTCTGATCGAAGGCGCGCACGCGGTTTTGAATATCGTCCCCGAGCGCTCGATCGAACACCTGCTCTCGTCTTGCGCGACGTCGGCCGGCGGGCATACGGGAAAGTCCAAATCTGATTTCGAGAATGATTATCGCGGTGGTCCACACAGAGGTCGCCGCCTGTTTATCAAACCACTCAAGCACGGCATGATCGGGATTCTCGCGCATAGCGGCCGAGATGACGTTAGTATCAATGAGGATCATCCCTCGAACGGGCTCTTGATCTTGTAGCCCCGCAGCTCTGGAATTTCTTCGTCGTCGCGTAATCCGATGTCCTTAAATCGAGCGGCGATGTGGCTCCCTAAGCCGGTCGCAAGCGCATCATCGCTTTTGAGGGCATCTCGCAGGATGTCGCGAGCTTCAGCCTCCATGCTCTGACCATGACGAAGCGCCCGCCTCCGTAGGCGTTCTTTTACGTCATTCTCGATCTTACGAATCAGCAAGTGACTCATGTATTCTCTGCCGAAAAATCCAACTACCAGGATTAAGCTATCATGATAGCGCACGCGCATCCGTCCTGATACATGGATAAAAGCAATCAGCCGCCAGCCGGTGCTTTTCCTTTCCGGCGACTCGGCCCATATTGAGGGCATGGCCAAACGTCCAGATGCGTCCCGCCCGGTGAAGTCCGGGAAGGACCCGCACGCCATCATTCACACGCGCGCCAAAGCCTCGAAGCCGCTGCAGAAGCCGCTCGACCAGCATCTGGCGGCGTTGCTCAACCCGGCCCTCACCTCGGAAACGTCGCGAGATGGATTCGGGGAGGC
>JAFBAK010000177.1 GCA_019247795.1 Hyphomicrobiales bacterium
GGTTCAGCGACGCCGTTCGTCGAGAACGCGATATTCGCCTTCGATGACGTTGGGGTCGTGAGGCCGGCGATTTCGCGTGAAGATCGGCTCGCGCGAAGAAGTTCCGGTTCGCCCGAGCCAATGGGCCGCGCCGGCGCCGATCAAGCAAGCCGGAATGATGAAGATTGCAAGGCTTGCAATGAAGGCAAGCAAAAGGAAGCCGAGCAGGATCACGGCCCCGCCTGCGAGCGCCAGCGCCCAGAAAGGCACCCTCATCTGCCGCACGAAGCGGCCGCTTCCGACCACGACACGGATCATCGACGCCTTCCTCCGCCTTCACCGCCTTACATAAGCGATGATCGGGGCGGATACGAGGCCAAAAACGTTACGAAAGCGCCATGATCCGCGATCTGCCCTTCGAGCGCGCGTGGGTGGGCGCAGGAGTGTTCAGAAGGGATTCCAGGTCGCCTGCGGCGTGAACTTCAGATAACCGATATTGGCACCGAGTCTGAGGCCCACGCCCGAGCGGATCGGCACCACGACGCTGTCGTTGGCGGCAAGCGCCGTCATGCCGAAGCCGCCCACGAAATAGGCAGAGCCGTTGATGCCGACATAACGGGTGAACAAGGCGTCGACTGCGGGAAGCCCATAGGCGAGCATCATCGTGCGCGCGCCATCGCCACCCCAATCGAAGCCGACCGAGGGCCCTTCCCAATACACATGCGTGTCTCCGGCATTGCGCGTGAAAAGAGTGCCCTCCCCGTAGCGAAGCCCGCCGATGAACGCACCCGAGGCCTCCTGACCGAGCACATACCCGTTCGGCCGGCCCCAACGCCGGGTCGCCTCTTCCACGACGGAGGCGAGCCCGCGCGACACCGAGCCGAAGAAACGGTGCCCGCTATTGATGATCTCGCCGGGTTCGAATGTGTCCGGCGATTCGCCTCGTGCGGGAGCGGCGGCGTCGGCCGCTCGCGAAAATGGTAGCCCGGCGACCAGCATTGCCCCTCCTTGCAGGAGGACGCGGCGATCCAAACCTCTCTCACGAGACGGGCTTGGCACCTTTGCGCGTTCCGTCATGCTTGTTTTCTCCATCGGCGGCTTTCGCGAATCGCCATATTCTCGCCTTCGACTATGGCGAGACACGGGCGCGCCCGCGGGCCGCCTGTTGAGAGGCCTTTCCCGCCCGCAGAGGTTATTCGGGCAGGATCGCGCCCCCTTTTATTCGACGGGTCCTCGCACGAATCGCCGAATCGCCGAGTGCGATGAATGGCGGGGCCTTGAGGCGCGCATTGCCGTAAAGCACAGGCTCGTCGTCGAAATCGACCACGGCGCCGCCGGCTGCGCTCAGCACCGCGTCGCCCGCTGCGATGTCCCACTCGTTCAAGCTGACGCCGCGAGCATAAAAATCGCCCTCCCCCGCCGCGATCAGCGCGAATTTCAGCGACGATCCGACCGAGCGTCGTTCGAAAGGCGCGAGCTTCTCGAGCAGGGATTCGGTGGCCGGTTCTCGATGCGAGCGGCTCTCGAGCGCGACCGGATTTGCAGCGGGTGCGGAGCGCACACGCAAGGCACGGCGCGATCCCGTTTCTGCGGCGAACCTGTCGCGCTCGACGGCGATCTCGTAAGCGCCGTGCGCAACGTCGCCAACGAAGAGCCGCCCGAGCGCGGGAGCGTGCAGGACGCCGGCGATTGATCGGCGATTCTCGATGAGCGCGATGTTCACGGTGAAGTGCGCCGACCCGTCGAGAAAATCGCGCGTCCCGTCGAGAGGATCGACGAGAATGAACCTTTTTTGTCCCGCGACGTCGACCGCTGCCCCCTTCCCCTCTTCGCCGATGATCGGCATGCCGGGCAAGTCTTTCCCAAGCCTTGCGCGAATGATCTCCTCGGCGCGAAGATCGGCATCGGTGACGGGGGAGCCGTCCGCCTTGCTCGTCGTGCGCAGCTTCTCCTGGCGCCGGGCCAGGATCTCTTTGCCCGCGGCGAGCGCCGCTTCGATGAAGGCTTCCTTGATATCGGCGAACTGCTCTTGCGTGCCTTTCAAGGCTTGCTCCCAGGGTGTATCAGCAACCGCCCGACTCGCGGGCAGGCTTTCGCCATATCTGCTTTTCGTATCGGCGAGCAACGAACAGGATTGCGAGAGGTTATTGACCGTCAGATGACCGACATCAAACTCGAATCGCTCGACCTTGCCGCCCTTCTGTGCAGCCGTGTCTGCCACGACGTCATCAGCCCGGTGGGGGCCATCGTCAATGGGCTCGAGGTGATGGACCTCGAGAAGGACGAGGCGATGCGTGCCGACGCTCTCAAGCTCGTGCGTGAGAGCGCGGCGCGCGCCTCGTCGAGGCTCCAATTCGCCCGCCTCGCCTTCGGCGCCGCGGGCTCGGCCGGGGCGAGCATCGATCTCTCCTCCGCCCAGGGGATCGCGCGAACCTATTTCGATGACGAGAAAGCCGAGCTCGTCTGGGAGGCGCCCCGCTCCTTTCTGCCGAAGAACAAGGTGAAGCTTCTCCTCAATTTGCTGCTGCTGGCCGGCCCGTCGATTCCGCGCGGCGGCACGATCAAGGTGGTGGTCGACGGCACGGAGGAAACGACCGCTTTCACGATCACCGCGAACGGGCCGAACGCGCGCATTCCACCTCACGCGCCCGATCTTCTCGCCGGACGCTCGCCGAGCGGTGGAATGGATGCGCATGCGATTCAACCCTATTACACCGGACTCATCGCCAAAGCCGCCGGTATGGAAATCTCCGTCGCCATCGAAGGTGAGACGGTGCGCTTCGATGCGAAAAGCGCGGCCTCAAAAAGCTGATCGGCGACCTTCGTTTCGAGGTAACCTTTCGAAATCACCGGGACAGGTTTGTTTGCGAAGAAGCTTCGGGGAATTCCCATTCGCCTTGTTTTCTGATCCACTCTCCCCGTCGATCGGGTTTTCGAGGGTGCGATGTCGCAACCGCGCGATGACCGTCAAAAGGAACTCTTCCGGCCGGCCCTCGACCTGATCATCGACAGGAGCCACCCGCTGGTTCGACTGGCCGAGAAAATAGACTGGCCATCGATCGAGGGAAAACTCGCCGAGATCTACAGCCCGGGTGCCGGTCACCCGCCGCTTCCGGCGCGCCTGATGGCCGGATTGCTCATCCTCAAGCACATGCACGCGCTCTCCGACGCCGCATTATGCGAACGCTGGCTCGAGAATCCGTATTTCCAATATTTCTGCGGCGAGGAGGTGTTTCGCCATCAGCTCGGATTCAGCCGCTCTTCGTTGAGCCGCTGGCGTCGTCGTCTCGGAGCCGAACGCCTGGGCGCGCTGATCCCCCGCGAAGCGAATTCGGCAAAACTCCGGGATTGACCGCAACGATATGAGATGAGTGCGCAACCTGCGCCTTGCGCACGCGTTTCGCTGGGGTGCGCTTGAATTTTTCAAACCAACCGGCGGACCATGCGATGCTCCCGCGGGGCACCACCATGTGTGCGCCATCGAGGGCCTGTTCGTGACGGGGAAACAGGTTCGAGCCAAGCGCGGCTCGGCGCGTTCTGCTCGCGAACCCTTCGATTTGCCGCTCGACACCGCCCCTATGGAAGCGAAATTGGAAGAGGAGCTGCCGCGTGAAAAAGGATGGCAGTTCGAGCCCAAATGGGACGGATTTCGGTGTCTCGCATTTCGCAAAGGAGACGCGGTTGAGCTGCGCGCCAAATCCGGCAAGTCGCTCTCGCGATTCTTTCCGGAGGTGGTAGCTCTTCTCCGCGGCTTGAGCATCGCTCGGTTCGTCGTCGATGGAGAGCTCGTGATCGAGATCGACGGAGCTTTGTCCTTCGACGCCTTGCAGATGCGGCTTCATCCGGCTGAAAGCCGCATTCGCAAGCTCGCGCAGGAAACGCCGGCCCGCTTTGTCCTATTCGACATGCTTCTTGCGCCTTCCGGAACCTCGCTGTTGCAAGAAAAACTGACGCAAAGACGAGCGGAGATCGAAAGCTTCGCCAAGGAGGTCGGCGTTCCACGCAAGCTCGTGCTTTCCCCGTTCACGAGAAATGTTGAACGCGCCCAGACGTGGCTCTCCGATTTCGGGGAAGGCGCGACCGATGGTGTCGTCGCGAAACGTATCGATGGCCCCTACGAGCCCGGCGAGCGCGCTATGATCAAGGTGAAGCGCTTGCGCACCGCCGATTGCGTGGTCGGCGGCTTCCGCTACGAAGAGGGCGGACGCGAGGTCGGGTCCTTGCTGCTCGGCCTCTACGATGACGAAGGCAAGCTCGACCATGTGGGCTTCACCTCGACGATCACCGATGCGGAACGCGCGAAACTCACCCGCCGCCTCGAGCGCCTGCGCGAGCCGCCCGGCTTCACCGGGAAGGCGCCGGGAGCGCCGAGCCGCTGGAGCACGCGAAGAAGTGCGGAATGGGAGCCTCTTCGTCCGGAGCTCGTCGTCGAGGTGCGCTTCGATCATGTGACGGGGGATCGCTTCCGGCACGGAACGAAGCTCCTGCGATGGCGACCCGACAAGGCGCCGTCTCAATGCACCTTCGAACAGATCAAAACGTCCGCCGCCCCGGTGAAACCTGCAAGGAAGGTCTCTACGCTGCGCAAGGGCAGCGCACCCGGCAAGTCCGCTTGACCTCGTCAGCGATTTTGCGTCCGCGGCTCTTCGATCTGCGGATCGCCGATGACATCCCCTTGCGGATCGCCCACCGTGTCTCCGGGGGGATCGGAAAGCGGAATTTCCCGCGGTTGTCGTTCGGGGAAAGGATCGCGCGTTTTGTCCGGCCGCTCATTCTGATTCCCGGGGATCGGGCGTTTCGTTTCAGGTTTCTTCTTTGGCTGGTCCATACCGATTCTCCATTGCTTCGCAAAGGAACGTTGCGTGAGGGAGCCCTGTTCCTTGAAGAAGAACGCGGGCGCGGACGAATGGAGCGCCTTAATCATCTTCCCACCATTCCGGGCGATGCTTAAGTGATCGAAAGTCCAAGAACCCGGCGGTAGAAGAATATGGCTCGAAGGACGGGAAGCGCCGACCTGCCCTTGCATGGCGGCCAAGTGCCGAAATGGCTCGCCGACCGCATGACGCGCCTCGGCGCGGTGATCACGCAGGCGATCGTGCATGAGTACGGGCGCGAGGAGTTCCTGCGGCGCCTCGCACATCCTTTCTGGTTCCAGTCGTTCGGCGCCGTGATGGGGATGGACTGGCACTCTTCCGGCATCACCACGAGCGTGATCGGCGCCTTGAAGCGAGGGCTCATGCCGCTTGCGGGCGAGATCGGAATCCATGTCTGCGGAGGCCGCGGCAAACATTCACGACAGACGCCGAACGAGCTCTTCTTGATCGGAGAGCGTGTTGGCTTCGACGGCAACGAGCTCGCACGCGCCAGTCGTCTGGTCGCCAAGGTCGACAGTGCCGCCGTGCAGGACGGGTTCGACCTTTACCTCCACGGCTTCGTGGTCACGGATGACGGCCAATGGGTCGTCGTTCAACAAGGCATGAACGGGACGAGCCGACAGGCGCGCCGTTACCATTGGCGTTCGGAGGGTCTCAAAAGCTTCGTCGACGCGCCGCACGCGGCGATCGAAGGTGCACGCCAAGGCGACATCATCAACCTCACGGATCACCGCGCCTCAGCGTCCCGTCTCGGCCAACTCGATCTTCTCGGTTCGCTCGCCCCCGACAAGATCGCGCGCGAGGCCTCGACCTTGATGGCCGCCTGTGCGCCCCCTCGCTCGCGCAAGACTTCCCCACAGCCGCTCCTGCCGCATCTGTCGATGCCGGCCCATCATGATGTTCGCCGAAGCGACGTTCTGCTGCGCCGTTTGCACGCGACGCTCGCGGCGGCAGCCGAGCGCGGAGCCCAGGATTATCCGGAGCTTCTGCTCCTTCCGGGCGTAGGTGCTCGCACCGTCGAGGCTCTCGCCATGGTGGCGGAGGTCGTGCACGGCGCACCCTACCGCTTCGCGGACCCGGCGCGATTTTCTTTCGCGCATGGCGGCAAGGATCGGCATCCGTTTCCGGTTCCGGTGAAGGTTTATGATCAGACGATCCAGGTGCTCAAAAGCGCCGTGCGGAACGCAAAGCTTGGCCACGGCGAAGAGTTGGCAGCGTTCAAACGGCTCGATGATCAGGCAAGGCAGCTCGAGCGTCACGCCTCGGGCGCGCCGCTCGAGGACCTTTTCGCCCGCGAGCGGCGAGACGCCGCGCATTACGGTGGACGAAGCGTGTTTGGGTGCGAGAATGCGCTTCCTTCGCCCGTAAAGGAGGGGCGGTGAAGGCCTGACCGGGCCGGCTGATCCCGGTCAGGAACGAATCAACCCAGAGGCGCGGCGCCGACCCTGCGGTCCCATTTCCACAGATGCGACGTGCCGAGCCCTTCACGATGGCGTCCACCGGCAACTGCCGCCGACCAGGCGACGGCGGCACCTATCAAAGCGGCGGCAGCCGCCATGAAAGCGAGGATCACCGCCGAGCGTCGCGCTCTTGCGATGTTGTCCTTTGCGCTCGCCACGACATCGTCCACCCGCCGCCCTGCATCGGCTGCGCTGAGCCCGGTGCGACGGGCCACGAGACGGGTAAGATAATCGTGGTCCGGCGCAGCCATCCCGGTATGTCCGTTGGCGGTGAGAAGAATACGCGCCGCCTGGGCCCGATCATAGGCAATGTTGGCCTCGGGCTGCGTATCGCTGCGGAACAATCGATCAAGATCGAAGGCGAGAAGGTTTTCCCCCGCGCTGGTATTCGGCGCGGTCGTCGCCGGCGTCGTCGTCACGTGCGTGCCGAGCAGGGTTGCGCCATAGGCCAGGAGCGCGGCAACCAAAAAGGCAAGCGCCCACGCGACCAACCCGTTCGCGCCATCGCGGAACTCGCCTTCATCGGTCGCCTCCATGGCTTCCGGAGGAGCGGCGCGTGCCGCGATGTATCCGGCGAGCCCACTGCTCACGACGGAGGTGAAAAGCAGGAAAAGTCCCGTCAAAAGCACGAGCGCCATCGAGGTGTCGCGCCAAGTGGGAGAGGTTGAACTCACGGCGAGGCCGATGGCCAAGCCGAAGCCGTTGAGCACGGTGCCGACCGCGGCACCGGCAAGCGCGCCGCCTATGATGGAGCCGAAATGAAGGTATCGTCTCGCACCGGCGTCGGCGATGATCGCGTCTTCAATGATCGTCGTGTCGCTCATCGCATCCCGCCCTGTTCAGCGAAGACCGAAGAAGGAAAGAATAGCCATGATCACCACGATCAATCCGATGAGATAGATAAGTCCGTCCATTGGCCACCTCCGCTAAGCATCCCAAGTTTGAGCATCGCAAGTTCAGGTATCGCAAGTTTGACGGCTTAACGTTTTGCGTTTCGGAAAGTTCCAAATTCGATTTTCTCAGGTTTTCAGGTGTTTCGTGCAGAATGCGGAAGCTGCGGCAAAGAAAAGGGGAATTTCCGCGGTCGCAGTATAGAAACGACGCCTCGCGCGACGACGAAACTCTTTATGGGGTCAAGCGGTTTGCGTTGACAGCGCCAGCGAGGAGACACCAATGCGGATCAAGTGGGCGACACGCGTCGAGTATTCGTCCTCTTCCCGCGTCCCCCGCTGACGGGCCCTCCCTTGCTTCGCCCCCTCGGTCGATCCGAAATCGGGCTTTCGGGCCTGAAGGGACAGGCTTCGCGCGGAGCCCCTCGCAAGCTCGAGGAGGGCATGGCGCTGCCGCTCGGTGCAAATTGGGATGGGCGCGGCGTCAATTTCTCGATCTTCTCGGCTCATGCGACGGCGGTGGACCTTTGCCTTTTCGATCCGGCAGGCCGCCGCGAGCTCGAGCGCATCTCGCTGCCCTGGCGCACCAATCAGATCTGGCACGCCTATTTGCCCGGAATTCGACCGGGGCAGCTCTACGGCTACCGTGTGCACGGCCCCTACGAACCCAATCGTGGGCACCGCTTCAATCCGCAAAAGCTGCTGATCGACCCCTATGCGTATTTGCTGCACGGCACCATCCGCTGGCATGATGCAGTGTTCGGCTATCGGGTCGGTGCACAACGAGGGGATCTGACGCCGGATCGCCGGGATAGCGCTCCAATGATGCCGAAATGCGTGGTCAGCGATCCTTCGCACCACTGGGGCGAAGACCGATCGCCTCAACACCCCATGCGCGACACTGCCGTCTACGAGGCCCATGTGAAAGGCCTCACGCAACTTCATCCGGGCGTTCCTCCGGTGATGCGCGGCTCCTACGCGGCGCTCGGCCATCCGGATGTCGTCGAGCACCTCGTCCGGCTCGGAGTAACGACGCTCGAGCTGCTGCCGATCCAGAGCTTCGTGGACGATCGCTTCCTCGTGCAAAAAGGCCTACGCAATTATTGGGGTTATTCGACGCTTTGCTATTTCGCGCCTGAGCCGCGCTATCTGGGCGAGCCCGGAATCCTTGGGCTCAAAACGGCGATCCGCTCGCTCCACGACGCCGGCATCGAGGTCGTGCTCGACGTTGTCTACAACCACACTGCCGAAGGAAACCATCTCGGGCCGACGCTTTCGTTTCGCGGCATCGACAACGCGTCCTATTACAAGCTGTCGCCGGACAACCCTCGCTATTTCTGGGATTCGACGGGGACCGGGAACACGCTCGATCTCAGCCATCCGAGGGTTTTGCAGATGGCGCTCGATTCCTTGCGCCATTGGGTGAAAACATACCACGTCGACGGCTTCCGATTCGATCTCGCCTCGACCCTCGCGCGCGACAAGTTCGAATTCCAGCCTCATGCCGGATTTCTTCGCGCCATCGGGCAGGACCCCGAACTCAGCCGCGTAAAACTGATCGCGGAGCCCTGGGATGTGGGAAGCGGCGGCTATCGGCTCGGCGGTTTTCCGCCCGGCTGGAGCGAATGGAATGATCGCTTCCGTGATACCGCTCGAGCCTTCTGGCGAGGCGATCCGGGCAAGCTGCCGGAACTTGCCCAAGTAATCACGGGTTCACGCGAAATCTTCGGGCCGAGCGGACGACAGCCCTCGGCCTCCGTCAATTTCGTGGCGGCGCATGACGGATTCACGCTCGAGGATCTCGTAAGCTTCAACGACCGCCACAACGAGGCAAATGGCGAAAACAATCAGGACGGGCACGGCAACAATCTGTCTTGGAATTGCGGCGCCGAAGGCGCAACGGAAGACCCGGGCATCCTCGCCTTGCGCGCGCGCCAGAAGCGCAATCTTCTCGCGACGCTCGTTTTGTCGCAAGGCGTGCCGATGCTTCTCATGGGCGATGAGCTCTCGCGCACGCAAAACGGCAACAACAACGCGTTCTGTCAGGACAACGAGACGAGCTGGCTCGATTGGGTTTCCGAGTCGACCGACAATGAACTTGCGTCCTTCACGGCCGCGCTCCTGCATCTGCGCCGCCGACACGCGGCCTTTCGGCGGCGCGGCTTCCTGACCGGAAAACCCGTCCCGGGGACGATGCTCAAGGACGTGTATTGGCTCGCGCCCGAAGCACGGGAAATGTCGCCGGATGATTGGAATGACGGCAATCGCCGCACGCTTGGCATGCAAATCGGTAATGACGCCCCGGACGGGGAGCGGTTCCTTCTTCTTGTCAACGCAGCACCGGAAGCTCAGGAGTTCCACCTGCATTCGGATTTTCCGGGCATGAGCTTCGTCTGTGTGTTCGAGACGCGAACGGCGACAGGGCGCGCCGCAGGCTCACCGGTCGTTCTGTCGCCAGGCGGCAGCGTTTCGCTCGAGCCTCGCTGCCTCATGCTGTTCCAGCACAGCGCGCACAAAAGCCCTGCGCCGTGAAGAGGGCTCACGCCATGCCCTTCGGCGTGGAGATCGGCCCGCAAGGGACTCGCTTTTCACTTTGGGCGCCGAGCGCCCGCCAAGTGTCGCTCCTCCTCGACGATCAGGAATATCCCCTGCCCGATCTCGGCGAGGGGTGGCGCGAGCTCACGCTGGCGCAAGCGCCGCCCGGCGCACTCTATGCCTACAGGATCGGCAACGATGCTGTCGTCCCGGATCCCGCCTCACGCTTTCAACCCGACGGCGGGCG
>JAFBAK010000238.1 GCA_019247795.1 Hyphomicrobiales bacterium
CGAAGGCCACAAGGACATGCAATCAGACCTGTCAACCTCCTCGCAAGTAGCCACGCACAGCGTCGGGGCGCGGCCCGAAGTTCGTGCCTTTTGGACGGGCCCTCAGCTCAGCCCGTACGAGGAGCTGTCGCTGCGAAGCTTCATCGCCGGCGGCGCGCGTGTCCTGCTTTATTCCCCCAACAGGAAGCTTCGCGTTCCGGAAGGCGTCGAGCTCGTCGACGCCGCCGAGATTCTTTCAGGCGAGGTGCACAGCTTCACCTTCGCCGATGGCGTGCGCTCGCCGGCGCTCCACTCCGATCTTTTCCGGTATCTCGCGATTCAGCGCCATGGCGGCTGGTATGCCGATCTCGATATCGTGCTCGTGGCCAAGGAAATGCCCCGCAGCAAGGTGTATCTCGCCTGGGAATCGGAGAAGCTCGTCAATGGCGCGGTGATGACCTTCCCCGCGACCTCCCCTTTCATTTCCGCCGCGATCGAGGAGGCCTGGAAGCTGCTTCCGGAGGCCGGCCCCGGAGCCCCTTTGAGCAAGCGCATCTCGATCGGGCCCGAATTGGTGACGCGCCTTGCGCATGATTATGCCTTGGACGCTTTCGTGCGCCCGCGATCAGCCGCTTACGAGATCACTTATGACGAAATCCCATCGATGTTCGATCCGAGCTTACGCGACGAGCTCGAGGAGAGGGTCGCGAAGAGCGATTTCGTCCACTTCTGGAACGAGATCTGGCGGCGCGTCCGCATCCCTCAGCATTTAGGGCCCCCTGCCGGCAGTTTCCTCGATGGACTCTTTCAGCGCTTCGGAATGGAATTTGCCGATGACGCGCGTCTCTCGATGGAAACCATCGCTACATGGTTTCAAGAACGCAACGCGCTCGATCAGCTTCGCTGGCGCTTGCGCACGGAGCTTCTCCCTCGCAACGCGCTCGATGAGGTGATCGCGCAAGAACGAGGAGACCGGCCGCGCGTGATCTATTCGCTCGCCAAGGAGATACCGCAACGAAGAAACCTCACACGCACGCGCCTCGCCAGCGATCCGCGAACCGTGCGCAGTTTCTGGCATGGCGAGGCGATCGGCCTGTATCAGCTCCTTTGCTTTCGAAGCTTCGCCGAGCGAGGGCACCCCGTCGAGCTCTTTACCTTCGAACCCAAACTCGATCTTCCGCCGTGGATCACGCGCAAGGATGCCGCCGAGATCGTTCCTCGTGAGCGCGCCTTGCGGCATCTTCCAGAGCAACGGCAATTCGCGGTCGATGCCGATCTCATCCGCCTCGCTCTCCTGCATCGGCTGGGCGGCTGGTGGATCGACCCGGATGTCGTCCTGCTCCGGACCGAGCTGCCGGCGTCCGAGATCTGGTTCAGCGGCCCGACCGAATTCGGCATCGTCTCCAGCGCCGCCGTGAAACTCCCCGCCGGCTGTCCGGCCTTGACGGATGCGCTTGTTCTTGCCGGCTCGCGAAGCGACAACGTCGAGGAGTGGGGCACCGTCGAGAATTCGTTGCTGACGCGGACACTCGCCGCAAACGGCATGATGGATGCCGGCCAACCCTCCGGCTCGGCCTCCCCGATTCCCTGGTTCGATGTCGCACGTCTCTTCGATCCGGCGCAAACCGCCTCATTAGCGAAGGAGCTCGACGGAAAAAGCTTCCTCGATTTGCATCATGAGGTCTGGTTGCGCGCCGGAGTTCCCACATTCCTTGGTCCGCCGCGCGGGTCGTTCCTGGACCGGCTTTTCCAGCGCCATGAGCTCGGCTTGACCTTCGCGGCCGAAATGGACTTTCGCGACGTGAAGCGCTGGCTCGCGCACATGTATGCGTGCTTGCCGAGAGCGGCCTCGGGCGAGCGGATCGAAAATCCCGAGATTTTGCGGGCTTAAAGGACGCATTCTGGCGCAGCGTTCTCCTTCAGCTTTCGGAGAAGATTGCGCATATCTGTTTTCACGCAATTTTCATGGAGCTTTCATGTTGCTGGAAGATGTTTTAGCTCTTATGAGCTAACGCGAATGGGATTCAACTCTTTCTTCGAGTTCGACCGTGATCGCAAGAAACTCGGCAAAGTCCAACAAGTCATGAAGCAGGGCTAATATCATGCGCTCCAATGCTTCCCTTGCGTGGCTTCGAACGGGTCCCGTTCTCGTTTGCGCCGTGGCTCTGTGGTTGGTGGGCGGCGCCTCGGCGCGCGCGCAGGAGGCGGCCGCCGAGCAGCAACGGCTCTATGAGCAAATGTTGCGGCAACCCACGAATTCCGAGGCCACTTACGCCTTCGTGAAATTGGCGACCGAACGAGGCGACTATGAAGCCGCGATCGGCGCGCTCGAGCGCTTGTTGTTTTACGACCCGAAGCTTTACGCCGTGAAATACGAACTCGGCACTCTCTATTTCCGCTTGGGCTCCTACGCGCTCGCCAAACGCTATTTCCTCGATGCGCTGGCAACCCCTGAAGTCGATGCGGCCACGAAGGCTCAGATCGAGGCCGATCTTGCATCGACCGAGAAGCAGTCGCAGCCGAGCCGTTTCTCGGGCTTTGCCCAAACCGGGTTGCGATACCAGACCAATGCGAGCTTCACGCCGTCGAGCGGCACGGTTCGTTTCAACGGTTTGGATTTCGGGCTCCCGCCCGCAAATGGCGGCAAGGGTGACGCGAATTGGTTCGGCCTCGTCGGGTTGAGCCACGACTATGATCTGGACGGCCAGAACGGGACGGTTCTCGAATCCCGATTTCTTGGATACCTCACAGAACAGTTTCGCCTGCACAATCTCGATGTGGGCCTTTTCGATGCGAGTGTTGGGCCGCGCTTCTCGTTCTTGTCCGAATGGCTGCCCGGCATGACCATCAAGCCTTATGTCGTCGGGGGCAGTGCCTGGGTGGACGGTGCGCGATATCTTTCCAGTGGCGGCGCGGGCCTTTCGCTCGGCATTCCGACCTCCTGGGGCACAATCCTGGAGCCGAGCTTCGAATGGCGACACGCCAACTACGTCACCGGAAATCCGAGCTTGGCCGAGTTCAACTCGGGCGACTGGTACACGCTCGCCCTTGCCTCGACTTTTCCGGTCGCCGAGCACGTCAACCTCGACCTGCGCGGCTATTTCCGGCGTGGCGAGGCCGCGGCGAATTTCCAGGCCTTCGATCAATGGGTGCTCGAAGCCGCTCTGTCGTACGAATTCGCCTCGCCGATTCCTGTCGTCGCGCAAAATTGGACGATCTCGCCTTTCGCGCGTGCGATCCGAACGACTTTCGACGCGCCCAATCCGTCCGTCGACCCATTCGTGCGCGATGCCTCGAATGAATGGCTTGCCGGCGTCACCCTCGAGACACCGATAAGCGCGACCTTCGGTATCACGACGACCATTCAATACGACCGCACCTACTCGACGCTTCCCAACTACCGTCAGAATAACCTCTCCATCTTGTCCGGCCCGACAGCCCGATTCTGAGGTAGCGCCCCATGGGACCCAATCAATCGCGCATCACCAGGCTTTTGACCCTGCTGCTGTCGACCGTCGCGCCGATGAGCCCGGTGCTGGCGCAGAACTTCGCCAAGGTCGGCGCGGTCAATCCGAACGCGATGGGGACGCCACCGGGCGGCGCCGATCGAACCCTCACGATCGGCACAAACATCGTCGTCAAGGAGCGCGTGCGGACCACGGACGCCGGCTCGACCCAGCTTCTCTTCCCCGACCAGTCGACGCTCAATCTAGGCAGCAACAGCGACATGGTCATCGACGAGTATTTCTATGACCCGGCGGGGAAAAGCGGAACGATGGTGGCTTCGGCCACCAAGGGCGTGCTGCGCTATGTCGGCGGACAGATCAGCCACACATCGGGCGTGACGATCATGACGCCATCTGCCGTTCTCGGCATTCGCGGCGGCATCGCGACCCTGGTGCTGCAACGGCCGGAATGCGTGGCCGCGATCGATCCCAAGCTCAAGGGGGGACCGGGATGCGAGCTCATCATCAATCACTTCGGGTCGATCACGATCAAAAACAATGTGAGTACGATCACGCTAAGCCCCGGCCAGGCGACAGTGGTCACCTCGGCCAATCAGCCGATTGCGCCGCCCTTCAAAGTCTCCGACGTGGCTCTCCAACAGATTATGCAAGCCCAGACGAGCCGACCCGGACAAAGCGGCGGCAATGTCACGCGCTTCGGGAATGCGGCGGGCCGCTCCTTTTCGCCGCCACCGAATTTCGTGAGGCCGCTGCCCTTCAATCGCATCCGCCCGCCCGGCGCCGATCCGCTCGGCTACACTTCGGTGTTCAGCGCGGGCGCTGGCGCCTCGAGGAACAAGCTGCAGACAAACCAGGTGCAGAGCGTCGTACCGCAAGCGCAGAGCGCGGCGGCCAAAATGCAAAACGCAAAGAGTCCTCCGCCGCCACCTTCCTATCCGTGAGGATGATGCGCGCCGCTGCCGGCCTGCGAACGGAATATGTCATCGCTCACGGCGTCAGCACCGCGCGTCCGACGAGCCTGCCGTTGCGCAAATCCTCGAGCGTCGCATTCGCATCCTCGAGCGCTCGGCGCGTCACCGGGATCGGCTTCACCTTCTTGGAGCGCACGAGATCGAGAAGCTCCTGCGTCTCCTTGAGGTTGCCCACATAGCTTCCTTGGATGGTGATGGCCTTGATCGGGATCAGCGGCAAGGCCCAAGGGGCTCCCCCGCCATAGAGGCCGACCATGACGAGCTTGCCGCCGCGCGTGAGGCAATCGAAGCCGAGTTGCGCCGTCTGCGGATTGCCGACAAGGTCGATCGCCGCCCGTAAAGGCCGCCCCGCTTTTTCCGCGATCTGCCGCGCCGCGTCCGGCGCCGCGCCATCGACGGCTGCGAGCGCACCGGCATCCATCGCAGCCTCGCGCTTCTTCGCGTCGAGGTCGACGACGATCGCGCCCTTCCCTCCCATGGCTTTCAGCAATTCGAGCGCCATGAGCCCGAGCCCGCCGGCGCCGAAGATCAGGATCGGCTCGCCGAGCGCGAATTCGACCTTCTTCAGCGCGCCATAGGTGGTGACGCCCGAGCAGGCATAAGGCGCGGCCGTCACCGGATCGAGCCCGGCAAGGTCGAGAAGATA
>JAFBAK010000092.1 GCA_019247795.1 Hyphomicrobiales bacterium
CTCGTGTGGATCGTGCTCGGCGTAACTTCCGGCTATGCGGCGGTCGGCTTCTATGACGACTTCCTCAAGGTGACGCGGCAGTCGCACAAGGGTTTTCCCGGCCGCATCCGCCTCGCCATCGAAACCGGGATTGCGCTCATCGCCACGACGCTCGCCATGCGTGTGACGCCAGGCCCGCTCTCCTCCTCCTTCGGCGTGCCCTTTCTCAAGGATGTGCTGATTCCGCTCGGCATCGCCTTTCCGCTCGTGGCGAGCTTCGTCGTGGTCGGCGCCGGTAATGCGGTCAACCTCACCGACGGCCTCGATGGGCTCGCCATCGTGCCGGTGATGATCGCGGCCGCGACCTTCGGCTTGATCGCCTACCTCACCGGCAATGTGATCTTCGCCAATTACCTGCAGATCAATCACGTGCCCGGAGCGGGCGAGCTGATGGTGATCTGCGGTGCCATGTTTGGTGCGGGCCTCGGCTTTCTCTGGTTCAACGCACCGCCTGCCCAGATCTTCATGGGCGACACGGGTTCGCTCGCGCTGGGAGGACTTCTCGGCGCCATCGCGATCGTGACGAAGCACGAGATCGTGCTTGCCATCGTGGGCGGCCTTTTCGTCCTCGAGGCGCTGTCGGTGATCGTGCAGGTCGCCTCCTTCAAAATGACGGGAAAGCGCATTTTCCGGATGGCGCCGATCCATCATCATTTCGAGCAGCTCGGCTGGACCGAGCCGCAAGTCGTGATCCGTTTTTGGATCGTCTCCGTGGTGCTCGCCCTGGTCGGCCTCGCGAGCCTTAAGCTGAGGTGAATGATGACCCCGGTCACCTCGATGCGCGGCAAGCGGCTCGCGATCTTCGGCCTCGGCGAATCGGGTCTCGCAACGGCCCGCGCGCTCGCCGAGGGCGGCGCGACGCCCGTCTGCTGGGATGATGCGCCGGGAAAAGTCGATGAGGCGCGTCGTGAAGGCCTCCTGGTCGAGGATTTACATCACTCGCCATGGCGGCGGTTTGCGGCGCTCATCCTCGCACCAGGTGTGCCGCTCACGCATCCGCGGCCCCACTGGACGGTCGAGCTTGCCGAGGCGGCGGGCGTCGAGGTGATCGGGGACATCGAGCTTTTCTGCCGCGAGCGCGCCAAGATCGCTCCGGACGCCGCCTTCATCGCCGTCACCGGCACAAATGGCAAATCGACGACCACGGCTCTCATCGCGCATATCCTTCGCCGGGCCGGGTGCGATGTTGCCTTGGGCGGCAATATCGGCACGCCAATTCTCGCGCTCGCCCCACCCGCGCCCGGGCGCATCCACGTGATCGAATGCTCGTCCTTTCAGATCGATCTTTCGCCGTCTCTTGCGCCCACGCTTGGCTTGCTCCTCAACATCACCCCGGATCATCTCGATCGGCACGGCACGATGCAGAATTACACCGCGATCAAGGAGCGGCTCGTGGCGCGCGCCAAGTTTGCGCTCATCAATTTCGCCGACGAGCCGAGCCGGACCATCTTCCGAAAGCTCAGCTGCATTTTCGCACCCGACCACATCGCCGCCATGAACGCCTTCGGCGGCCTCGACAATGGCTGCGCTTTGCGCTCCGAGGTCGGCATCATGCGCGGTGGCGATTGGCGCCCCGTCTATGACCTCGCCGGCATTCCGACCTTGCGCGGCAAGCACAATGCCGACAACGCGCTCGCCGCGATCTTCGCGGCGAGCCGGTTTCTTCCCGCGATGTCTCGCGGCGCGGCCACGACGCGGAATGAATCGAGAGCGAGTGGATCAAGGGCGCCTTGGCCCAATTTTGGCGAGAGGCGGTTCATGGAGGCGGCGCTGCGCAGCTTTCCGGGTTTGCCGCATCGCATGGAAGAGGTCGGCCGCGCCGGCCGCACTCTCTTCATCAACGATTCCAAGGCGACGAACGCCGATTCCGCCGAGAAAGCTCTCTCCTCGTTCGCGGACGGCATTTTCTGGATCCTCGGCGGGAAAGCCAAGGAAGGCGGCATCGAAAGCCTCCGACCTCTCTTCCGCCGTGTCGAGAAAGCATATTTGATCGGCGCAGCGACGCACGAGTTCGCGGCGACGCTCGCGAGGGATGCCGTCGCCAAGCTGCGCTGCGGCACGCTCGAAGTTGCCGTGAGGCGCGCCGCGCGCGACGCTGCGGCATCCGACGTCAAGGAACCGGTGGTGCTGCTCTCGCCGGCCTGCGCCTCGTACGATCAGTTCAAGAATTTCGAGGAGCGCGGCGATCGTTTCCGCGACCTCGCGCGCGGCATCGTCGAAGATGCGCGCGCCACGACGTCTCTCGCGGCGAAGACACGGCAACGTCGAAAAAACGCTCCGGGCAATGGCGGAACCCGACCTTCGGGCGCGAAGTTCTCCGTGCCGCGCCGAACAGACGAAAATGCCGCCCGCCACCGCACCGCGAGCCGCACCCCCAGCCGCAAGGAGAGCTGAGCCATGGCCTCACGCATCGAGAAAGGCGCGCTCACCAATTGGTGGTGGACCATCGATCTTTGGCTCATCGCCGGCTTCGGCATCTTGTTCGTCGCCGGGATCGTGATCGATATGGCGGCAAGCCCGCCGGTCGCAGCACGATTGGGCCTGCCGACCTTCCATTTCGTCAATCGGCAGATCGGCTATCTCGCCGTCACCGTCGTGGTCGCTTTCCTGGTCTCGCTCGCCTCGCCGCGCGCCGTGCGCCGCACTGCACTCCTTCTTTACGTCATCTCCATGGCCCTGGTTTGCGCCACGCTCGTCTACGGCGCTGAGGTGAAGGGCGCGCGACGCTGGATCAGCATCGCCGGCATCGGCATCCAGCCCTCGGAATTCGCGAAACCCGCTTTCGTCATCCTGAGCGCATGGCTGTTTTCCGAGGCGGCGCAGCGCAAGGGGATGCCGGCCGCGATCCTCGGCCTCGCCCTTCTTCCGGCAACCCTCATCCCCCTCATCCTGCAGCCCGATATCGGACAGACGATGCTGATTTCGGTCGTCTGGGCGACCGTGTTCTTCATCGCGGGGCTGCATATCTTCTGGGTGGCGGGGCTCGGGGGCCTCGGCGCGGCGGGCGTGACGCTCGCCTATTTCTTCGTGCCGCATGTGACGGCGCGCGTCGATCGCTTCCTGAACAAAGGCGCCGGCGATACCTTTCAGGTCGACACCGCGATGGATTCGTTTCTCTCGGGCGGCTGGCTCGGGCGAGGGCCTGGGGAAGGCATCGTGAAGCGCATCCTTCCGGATGCCCATGCTGATTTTCCCTTTGCGGTCGCGGGAGAGGAATTCGGCATCCTCGCGTGCATCGCGCTCGTGCTGCTTTTCATGCTGATCGTGATGCGCGCCCTATATGCGGCGCATCGAGCGGAGGACCCTTTCTGCCGCCTTGCCTGCGCCGGGCTGATCGCGCTCTTCGGAGTTCAGTCGGTGATCAACATGGCTGTCAATGTGCAGCTCATTCCCGCGAAGGGCATGACGCTCCCTTTCGTCTCCTATGGCGGATCGTCGTTGATCTCACTCGGCGTGGCTCTGGGGTTTCTCGTCGCAGTGACGCGCCGACGACCTCGCGCCGAGATGTCCGACCTATGGAAGGGCCCGATGCCGCGCGTCGCAAGTGCGGTCTGACGAATGGCACGGCTGATTCTCATCGCCGCAGGAGGCACCGGCGGGCACCTTTTTCCGGCGGAGGCGCTTTCAGAGGCGGTGCAGCGCCGCGGCTGCGAGGTGGAGCTTGTCACTGACGGGCGCGGGCAGAATTTCGCCAAGGCCTTTCCGGCGCGTCACGTCAATGCCTTGCCGGCCGCGACCCCGTACGGCAAAGGCAGATTAGGCAAAGCCGCGGCGGCGGTGACGCTCGGCCGCGGCACGCTCAAGGCGCTCGCGCTCGTGAGGCGGCTCAAGCCCGCCGCGGTCGTGGGCTTCGGCGGTTATCCGACCGTCGCTCCACTCCTCGCCGGCAGCATGCTCAGAGTGCCGACGCTCCTGCACGAGCAGAACGCGGTGCTCGGTCGCGCCAATCGTTTCCTCGCAAAACGCGTCGACGTGATCGCGACGGGATTTGCCGAAGTGGGAGGCGACGATCGGGCGCTTCTCGCGAAGACGCACCATGTCGGCAACCCGGTGCGGCCTGCCGTCATCGAGGCAGCCGATACGCCCTTCGAGCCGCCACGCGATGGCGGGGTGCTGCGGCTCCTCGTCTTCGGCGGCAGCCAGGGGGCGCGTGTCATGTCGGACGTGGTGCCGGCCGCGATCGGGCGCCTCACGGCTCCCGAACGGGCGAGGCTGCAGGTCGTGCAGCAAGTGCGCCAGGAGGATTTCGCGCGCGTGCGCGCAGCCTACGCGGAAGCCGGCGTCGAGGCGGAGGTTGCCCCCTTCTTCCGGGACTTGCCTTTTCATATGGCGCGCAGCCAGCTCGTCATCGCCCGCGCCGGCGCCTCGACGGTGGCCGAGATCGCGATGATCGGCCGCCCCTCGATCCTCGTCCCGCTCCCGGGTTCTCTCGATCAGGATCAGGCGGGGAATGCGAGATCGCTCGCCGATATCGGGGCCGCGACCATGCTCACGCAGGCGCAATTCGAACCCGAAGCGCTCGCCGAGATGCTCTCCGAAATCCTGACCACACCTTCGCGGCTCACCGAAATGGCGGCCCTGGCGCGCCAGGCCAGCATTCCCGACGCAGCCGAACGCCTTGCCGACCTTGTCGCTGAGACCGCCGGATTGTCCACGGGGGCCGCGACCAGCAAGGCCGGCAATTAGGGTCGTGCCGAGCGAAGGTCGAGCGTTCATGCCCGCGCCATGCTAGGGATGAGACCATCATG
Organism: Hyphomicrobiales bacterium; assembly: GCA_019247795.1. GTDB lineage: Bacteria > Pseudomonadota > Alphaproteobacteria > Rhizobiales > Beijerinckiaceae > GAS188. Next base: position 4,788 of record JAFBAK010000092.1, read on the forward strand.
AGATTACCCAACGAGCTCGGCCCGATCCATTTCATCGGTATTGGCGGCATCGGCATGTCCGGCATCGCCGAGGTGCTCGTCAATCTCGGCTACCAGGTCCAAGGCTCCGATGCTGCCGACAGCGCCAACGTGAGGCGCCTTCGCGACAAGGGCATTCCGGTGGCAATCGGCCATCAAGCCGGGAATCTCGCCGACGCGGCCGTGGTCGTCGTCTCGACGGCCATCAAACGCGACAATGCCGAGCTTGTCGCGGCACGCGAGAAGCGTCTCCCCGTGGTTCGGCGCGCCGAGATGCTTGCGGAGCTCATGCGTTTCAAGACCTGCGTCGCGATCGCAGGCACCCATGGCAAGACCACGACGACTTCCCTTGTCGCTGCTTTGCTCGACGCCGGCGGCCTCGATCCGACGGTGATCAACGGCGGCATCATCAATTCGTACGGCACGAATGCGCGCATGGGGGCAGGCGAGTTCATGGTGGTCGAAGCCGACGAATCGGATGGCACCTTTCTCAAGCTCCCGGCCGATGTCGCGATCGTCACCAATATCGATCCCGAGCATCTCGACCATTTCGAAACTTATGACGCCATAAAGGGTGCTTTTCGTTCCTTCGTCGAGAATGTCCCCTTCTACGGCTTCGCGGTGATGTGCCTCGACCATCCGGCGGTGCAAGAGCTCGTGGGCTTCATCACCGATCGACGGGTCATCACCTACGGCGAGAACCCGCAAGCCGATGTGCGACTGCGCGATGTCACCTTCAGGGATGGCAAAACGCATTTTCGCGTCGTGATCCGCGATCGCAAGACCGGCAACAAGCAGCGCATCGACGATCTCGTCATGCCGATGCCGGGCCACCACAACGCACTCAATGCCTGCGCGGCGCTCGCGGTCGCCCATGAGCTCAAGATCACGCCCGAGCGCTTGCGCGCCGCATTGGAACGCTTCGGTGGAGTCAAGCGGCGCTTCACGCGCACGGGCGAGTGGAACGGCATCACGGTGATCGACGATTACGGCCACCACCCCGTCGAGATCGCAGCGGTGCTGCGGGCCGCACGCGCCACCGCGAAGGGGCAGGTAATCGCCGTCATGCAGCCCCATCGTTTCACGCGACTCGACAAGCTCATGAGCGATTTCGCGACGTCGATGAATGACGCGGACGCGGTTCTCATCGCTCCGGTCTATGCGGCCGGCGAGGAAGCAATCGACGGCGTCGATCACCACGCGCTCGTCTCCAAGATGAAGGCGGGGGGCCACCGCCTCGCCATCGCGATCGACGGGCCGGAAGAGATCGCTCCCTTCGTGCTCAAAATGGCAAAGCCCGGCGATTACGTCGTCTGCCTCGGTGCCGGCAACATCACGCAATGGGCTTACGCCTTGCCCGACGACCTCGCCGCGCTTTCGCCAAAGGGTGAGGCGGAACGGATTTCCGGTCCGCGTGCACCGGCGTAAGCGCGGCGAACGAGCCGTCGCATCGCCATCCGCTTCGGCCGCCGGTTTCGCCTCGGCTACTCCGACATTGCCGCAGGCGCCGCCTTTATGAAACGATCTCGAATGCGATTTCGCCGAGACCTTCGAGTTCGGCCAAGACCTTGACGCCGCCTTCGACAAAGGGACAGCCGCTCAGCGTCCCAGTGGTGACGATCTGCCCGTCTCTCAGACCGCCGAGCATGTCGCACGGCCGGTTGACGTAATCGATCACCGGAATGAGTGGATCGCCCTTGGCGTGGCCTCCCACGGCTTCATGCGTCCGCTTGCCGTCGAGCGCAAGCTTGCAGCGCAGACCGGAAAGGTCGAGCTTACGGAAATCGCGCAGCTCCGTGCCGCATACAAAAGCACCGTTGCTGCTGTTGTCCGCGAGCAGCGCCAGAAAGGGCGGCTTTGGAGGGTCGGGAAAGCGGCCCTCGACGATCTCGACCGCCATGAGCAGCGCTTGGCACGCGTCGAGAATTTCAGCGCGACGATAGGGCTGCCCTGGACGCGGCGGTAGATCCTTGCCGAGACGAAGCGCGATCTCGACTTCGATGCCGCTTCTTCCGCTGGGACCTAGAGGGACAGCGGCGCCGTTGCGATGCATGACCTCGCCATAGATCGGACCCGCGACCGGGACCCCGTCTGGCGAGTACCCCACTTTCCATCCGCAGACCGAAGCGCCGACGCCTTCCGCGACCTCTTTTTGGACCGACATCGCATCGGAGATGCTCGCCGGCACCAATTGCGGGGCGAACGGCGCAAGCCTCTTGCGCCGCCGCGCCTCGATGAGGGTGGCGGCGAGTGGCGTGGGGCGGAAATTCATCGGTTGAGCGTTCCTTGGCGTGAGGCGAGCCGTCGTCCAGCCGGCGCGGGCGCATAGCCGGAAACCTCGTTGCCGGCATCGCGCGGCAGGCGGATATTCATGAGAATCGAGGACGCGCTCAGCAAGGCGACGAGCACGAACGCCACCCGGAAATCATCGATATGGATGACGTGATCCTGGCGCAAGGCCTGCATGCCTTGCAGCACCAGAGCCGCGAAGGCAATGCCGACGGATCCCGAAAGCTGCTGAGAGACACTGGAAAAGCTCGAGGCCCTGCTCATCGCAGCTTGCGGCACATCGGCATAAGCGATGGCATTGAGACTCGTGAACTGCAGGGAGCGGAAGAAGCCGCCGACGAGAAGCACGGCAAAGATCAAAAGATGCGGCGTCGCGGCCGTGAAGAGCGCCGACACAGCAAGAAACAAGGCGCTGATGATGGTGTTCGACACAAGCACGTTGCGAAAGCCCAGACGCCTCAGGATCGGTCCGGCGGTGAATTTCATGCACAGTGCGCCGGCCGCGGAGGCGAAAGTAAGCGAGCCTGATTCAAAAGGTGTGAGCCCGAAGCCTACCTGAAGCATCATCGGCAGGACGAAGGGTATCGCGCCCACGCCGGCGCGGAAGAAAAAGCCGCCGACAAGGCTCGTCCGGTAAGTGCGAAGCGACAGCAGGTGCAGGTCGAGGATAGGCACGTCGTGATGCGCCGCGTGGCGAACATAGAGACACATGAGCACGGCGCCCATGACGATGAGTCCCGCATCCGGCAGCGTCGGCATTACCTGCCCTCCTGCGGCAGTCAATCCGAATACGAGCATCGACAATCCGAGTCCCGAGAGCACGAAACCGATGAGGTCGAGAGGGGGGCGATCATCCTCACGCAAATCGGGAATGAAGCGCGTGGCGAGCGCGATGCCGAGGAAACCGATCGGCACGTTGATCCAGAAGATCCATCGCCAATGGAAATAGGTAGTGATGAAGCCGCCCAGCATGGGCCCGAACACCGGGCCGATGAGTGCCGGCATCGTCAGGTAGGTCAAAGCGCGCACGAGATCGCTCTTCGGCACCGTGCGCAGGATGATGAGCCGCCCCACCGGAACCATCATCGCGCCGCCTGCGCCTTGCAGAGCGCGAGCCGCCACAAAGCCGAAGAGCGTGTTGGTGAATCCGCAGGCGATCGAGCCGAGCGTGAAGACACCGATCGCGGCGCGAAAGACCGTGCGCGATCCGAAGCGATCGGCGCACCAGCCGCTTATCGGGATGAGAACGGCCAGCGTCAGCAAATACGAAGTGAACGCGAGCTTGAGATTGATCGGGCTGACGCCGAGATCGACGGCTATGGCGGGGAGCGAGGTCGCGATCACCGTGCTGTCGATATTCTCCATCAGGAGAGCGCTGGCGATGACAAGCGGCAGGAGGAGCGGGCCGGAGGGCATGACGAGCTTGTGGCGTGCCCTCGCCTGCAATTCAAGAGCGCGTGCGAGAGGCGAGGCGCTCCCCGGTCGAGGCCCTTCCAAAAGAGCTTCGGCCCCCTGGAGCACGCGGAAGTCTCGATTCCAAGCGCGGCAAGGGCACGCGACCACCCAAATGATCCGCTTGAAAACGAAAAGGGCGGCCGCAGCCGCCCTTTATCATTCTGGGTGCGTTTGCGACGCGCTCAGGCAGCTTCGTCCTGTGCCTCTTCGCCCTCGCCCTCGGCGAGCTTTGGCCCACGACGCGGCCCCTTCTGCAGGAAGGATTCCATCAACTTCAACGTCTCGTCGTGAGCGGTCCGATGGACGGCTGCGATTTCTCGCGCCAAACGATCGCTCGCGGCCTCATAGAGCTGACGCTCGCTGTAGGACTGCTCCGGCTGCGCGTCACTGCGGTAGAGATCGCGCACGACCTCCGTAATCGAAAGGAGATCGCCAGAATTGATCTTCGCCTCATATTCCTGCGCGCGCCGCGACCACATCGTCCGCTTGATGCGCGGGCGGCCCTTCAGCATCTCGAGCGCCTTGTCGACGGCAGTGTTTTCGGAAAGCTTGCGCATGCCCACGCTCGCAGCCTTCGCCGTCGGCACGCGGAGCGTCATCTTCTCCTGGTCGAAAGTCACAACGAACAGCTCAAGCTTGAAACCTGCGATCTCTTGCTCCTCGATGCTCGTGATCTGCCCAACGCCGTGCGCCGGATACACCACGTGCTCGCCGGTCTTGAACCCGTGCCGTTGAACCGCCTTCTTCGCAGACATAACGATCAGTTCCTCCTCGTATGGCCCATGGCCAACTCGTATGGCCCAATGGCGGTCAACGACGCTGAAGCGAACGCGCGATCGCGGCCTGCTTCGAGCCGTCGCCCGAATCCTCGCAAGTAGCTCGAAATAACGGTCTTAGCTCGACAGAACAAAGCCGGCGCGAGAGAGTATTTCCGCGCCTTTGATCTTTCCGTTCCGATAAAGATTCAGCGAGCCAAGATCGTTACTTGGAAATAAACATATAACATATTCCCGGCAAAATTGCAAAAAGCATCGATAAAAAACCGGCTTATCCGGCACGCATCGCGACCTGCAAGGTCTCGAAATGAGCCAAATCCGGCCGATGCCCGGCTATTTGAGGGGCAAAATTCGCATAACTGACTGTCAGGTATGCAAAATTGCGGAAGCGAAACCAGCAAATCAGGTCGAGATAATTGAATTTTTGGGCAAATAGTCGTTGCCGCGGACTTGCTCGTCAAAAAATCGTGAGTGCGGCAAAAGAACTCAAAGCAGCCGACAACAACACCGGCGAGCGGTTCCGATCAAGATTTTCTGGCGTTCAACACCTGCCGGCCGCGATACATCCCGGTTTTCAGGTCGATGTGATGCGGACGTCGCAGCTCACCCGAATCCTTGTCCTCGACATAGGCAGGGCGAATGAGCGCGTCAGCGGAACGGCGCTGGCCGCGCTTCATGCGCGAGGTCTTTCTTTTCGGAACGGCCATGACGTAACTCCAATATCGTTTCGCCCGGCCGGCACGCGGTGTCAGCCGCCAATCGAGCGCAAGATTATCTTGAAGCGCGGGCGATACACCAATTTCCGTCGAGGCGAAAGCCCATTGCTTCAGTCAAAATTGGCTTGTGGCTCCGCGCGACACCAGCTCACCCTGTCTTACATGAAGAAGTGATCCCGCCGACGGCACACTTGCGATTCACTTCCCGGCGAGGCAGCCGAGCCAATCCGCATCCGGAGAGCTGAGGCGCGCGATCGTCCCGGCACGTCGGAGATATCCGCGCGTCGGCCGACGCGGATCACGCAATTTCGGATTCGGGAGCGCCGCAGCGAGAAGCGCCGACTCGCGTGGGCTGAGCTCCTTTGCGGCCTTGCCGAAATCCGCGCGCGACGCGGCCTCGGCGCCAAATACGCCATTCCCCCATTCGGCGATATTGAGATAGGTCTCGAGGATGCGTCGCTTCGACCAGATGCGGTCGAGCACAAGCGCCATCGGGATTTCAATCCCCTTTCGGATGAAGGAGCGGGAATTCCATAGGAAAAGGTTCTTTACGGTCTGCATCGTGATCGTGGAGGCGCCCCGGCTCGGGCCACCCTCTTCATCTTCATCGAGCGCCGCGTGCATTTCGACCCAATCCACGCCGTGATGCATGCAAAAACGTGCATCCTCCGAGGTCACGACCGCCGCCACGAGATTTGGCGAGATGTCATCGAGAGCCACCCAGCGTCGGTCGACCGGTTGTCCGGTGAGCCATCGACCGAGCATGAGCGTCGAGGGGGGATGCATTTGCGAATAAACGATCATCAGGGTGAGGAAAAAGAGTGCGAACGCCAGCGGCAAGATATAGACGAGGCTGACCAGGCCGCGCAGGAAGCTTGCGCGTCGACGCGGCTGCTGTTTGGCGGCGCTCATCGCGTGAAGTCTTACTGGCAAGCCTTGCGGGCTGGCAAAGGCCCCGCGAAGAGGCATGTTGTTTCCCTGGACGGCAGCCCCTTCGCCGGAAAGGGTCGTTGTCGTCCTGAGAATGGCGCTGGCGCATGCAGTCTCCACCGACCCTGGCCGAGATCGTTGCGCGCAATGCCGCCTTTTCCCCCGGAAAGGTCGCGATAGGCTGCGAGGATAGCTTTCTCACCTATGGTGAGTTTTCTGCGCGCACCAAGCAGCTCGCAAACGCTCTCGCTTTCCGGTTCGGCGTCGCGCGGGGCGATCGCGTCGCCTATCTCGGCCTGAATTCTCCCGAGCTTCTCGTTCTGCTCTTTGCTTGCGCGCGCCTCGGCGCCATCCTCGCGCCATTGAACTGGCGCCTTGCACCGCCCGAGCTTGCCTTCATCATTGCAAACGCCGAGCCGAAGCTCCTCTTCATCGAGGCGCGGTTCTCGTCCCAACTTGCTTTCTTGACAGTCGCGGCGCCGGAAATGGAGGTGATCGACCTTGATCGCGCAGTTTCGGGCAGCGCCCTCCTCGAGATGCTCGGCGCCCAAGCCCAAGGCAAGGCTCCGATCACGGGCCGTTTCGAGGACCCCGTGCTTCTCGTCTACACCTCGGGCACGACGGGTCATCCCAAGGGAGCCCTCCTCAGTCAGGCATCGCTTTACTGGAACGCCATCGCTTCCGCCCATATGCATGGGCTTTCGGCGACCGACCATGTGCTCACGGTCCTGCCGCTGTTCCATGTGGGCGGCCTCAACATTCAAACGACGCCGGCCCTGCTGGTCGGCGCGAGCATCACCTTGCATCCCCGTTTCGTCCCCGCCCGGACGCTTGCGTCGATCTCCGACGCGAAGCCGAGCCTTACGGTGCTCGTGCCCGCGACGCTCGAGGCGCTGCTTGCCGAGCCGAGCTTCGCGGCGACAGATTTCACTTCTCTTCGCGCCATCACGACAGGCTCGACGTTCGTGCCCGAGGCGCTGGTGGAAACCTTCGCGGGGCGTGGTGTGCGGCTCCTCCAGGTCTACGGCGCCACGGAAACGGGCCCGATCTCGGTTTACGAGCGCTTCGACCAACCCCGCGACCGACGCGACACCACGGGGCTTCCCGGCGTGACGACAAAAATGCGCATCCTCGACGAAGCAGGCCGCATCGTTCCTTCCGGCACGCCCGGCGAGGTCGCCCTCATGGGACCGCAAATCTTCTCCGGATATTGGCGCAACGACGAGGCGACGGCCGCCGCTTTCCGCGACGGCTGGTTCCTGACGGGTGACATCGGTGTCACCGACGCGCAAGGATATCTTTTTCTGCGGGATCGCAAGAATAACGTGATCATCTCCGGCGGCGAGAACATTTACCCGGCCGAGGTCGAGCGCGTAATCGGCGCTTTCGCGGGCGTCGCCGAATGCGCCGTGGTCGGCATACCCGATCCGCGCTGGCAGGAGGTCCCGATCGCCTACGTGGTCCCGCATGCGCAAGCTCCACTCGACATCGAGGCGCTGAGCGCGCATCTCGCCGCCAACCTGGCGCGTTTCAAGCTGCCGCGTCGCATCCTCTTGCGTGACGCCCTTCCGAGGAACGCCATGGGAAAGGTGCAGCATTTTGTCCTCAAGTCGGAACTTGCGGCGAGCCTCGCCGCGGGCAAGCCCTGAAGGGCCGATAGCATCTCGAGCCGAATAGGGGTGCTCGCGCATTGGACTTGCGTTCGGCCAAAGGGGAAGAAAGAATTGTTCGCATTTCCAAGGAGAGGTGCCTTTTGAAAATTCCGCGGCGTTCCACGCACAAACGGGCTTTGCGATGAGCCGATGGCACGGCTGACGCTTTCCGCCTTGCGCAAATCCTATGGCGCGCACGCCGTCGTGCACGGCGTCGATCTCGATGTCGCGGATCGGGAGTTCATCGTGCTCGTCGGCCCATCCGGCTGCGGCAAGAGCACGATCCTGCGCATGATCGCCGGGCTCGAGGAGATCACCTCGGGATCGATCGCCATCGACGGGCGCGTGGTCAACGAGGTCGACCCGAAGGACCGCGACATCGCCATGGTGTTCCAGGATTATGCGCTTTACCCGCATATGACGGTCGAGCAGAACATGGCCTTCTCGCTTCGCTATCGCGGCTTCGCGAAAGCCGAGATCAGACAACGCGTCGCGGCCGCAGCCCGCATGCTCGACATCGAGACGCTCGTCGCGCGACTGCCGCGCCAGCTTTCCGGTGGACAGCGTCAGCGCGTCGCCATGGGTCGCGCCATCGTACGTGACCCGAAGGTGTTCCTTTTCGATGAGCCCTTGTCCAATCTCGATGCCAAGCTGCGGGTCGCGATGCGCACCGAAATCAAGGCTCTGCGCCAGCGGGTGCCGGTCACCACGGTCTATGTGACACATGATCAGGTCGAAGCCATGACGCTCGCAGATCGCATCGTGGTTCTCGACAAGGGAACCGCGCAGCAAATCGGAACGCCCGAGGAGGTCTATGAGACGCCGGCCTCTACCTTCGTCGCCGCCTTCATGGGCGCACCGCCGATGAACCTCCTTCCGGCCTCGCTTTCCGGAGAAGGGGCGGTGGAGTTGCCGGGAGGCACGCGCCTTCAGCTTTCCGGAGCGTCTTCCTCGCGGCTCGATCGCGCGCCGAGCCGCGAAATCTGGTTCGGCGTGCGCCCTGAGCATCTCGTGCCTGCGCGCGACACGAGCAAGGCCGAGATCGTCGCGAAGGCCCGCGTCGTCGAGCCGCTCGGCTCCGACACGATGGTGCAATTCGATCTCGGCGGGGTGGCCCTCATCGCCCGGATGCCGCCCAAGAGCGTACGTGCGCCCGGCGATCCGTTGGCGTTCACCATGGACCCCCATGACGTGCATGTCTTCGATCGCGCCTCCGGCAGACGAATCTGACCGCCCGCGAGGCGGTGGAACAGAGATCAAGGGAGACGGCCATGCAAAAACGCAGAGACGTGCTCAAACTGGCGGCCGGCACGGCTGCCGCGAGCTTCTTGCCGAAGAAACTCTATGCGCAAACGGGGACGAAAAAGCTTTCGATTCTGACTTGGAACATCATTGATATGGAGCCGCTGTTCAAGCAGTGGTTCGCGACGTTCCAGTCGCAGAACCCGGGTGTCGAGATCGAATGGCTCGATAAGAAGGGGCCCGAGCTCCCCGCCTTCTATCAGACCCAGCTTGCGGCCGGCACCCCTCCCGACATCGTCGATATCCAAGGAGGGCTTGGCCTCGAATGGGCAGGTCAGGGCGCGCTCTTGGATCTCACGCCGATGCTCGACAAGGAGCCGGCCGTGCGCGCCCGTTTCAACCCGGAATATCTCGCGAATTGGGTGTTCGAGGGCAAGAACTACCTCATCCCCTTCTACGTTTCGAAAAGCCTGCTCTTCTACAACAAGCCCCTATTCAAGGCGGCAGGCATCGACTATGCGCCAAAGAGCCTCGACGACATTCTGAGCTACGCCAAGGCGGTATCCGGCGCGGATCGCACTGGCTTTCTGACCTTGAATTTCGATTGGCTCTATTGGCCACTCTTTCGCATGCAAGGGGTCGATCTTCTCACCCCCGATCTGAAGAAGCCCACCTTCAACACGCCGGCGGGCATCGAGACGGCCGACAAGCTCGCCAAAGCGACCGCCGATGGATCGATCAACAAGATCTCCTGGACGGGGCGCTGGGTAGAACCGAACGGCGCTTTCGCAGCCGGCAATGTGGGCATGATGCATGCCCACTCCTCCGCCTATTTCTTCGTCAAGACGCAAGGCTCGTGGATCACGCCGGAGACGATTGGTATTGCGGAGGTGCCGGGCTACTGGTCGACGCCGAACTCGCACGGCTACGCGATCTCGAAAGGCGCGAGGAATCCGGAGCTCGCCTGGGCCTTTCTGAAGTTCGCCACCGAGAAGTCGCAGGCCATGGATTTCGCGCGCGGACGCACGCTCACGACAGCGAATGCCGAGGTCGACAAGGATTTTCTTGCCGAGCTCGACAAGAACGATCCGACGGCGGCCGCCGTGCTGCGCACGCAGATCGAGCACACCGACAAGCTTACCGGCAATTGGCGCCTCAGTGACGATTCCGCCGTGAAGAACATCGTCTGGGCGGAAATGCAGAACATCTTTCTCGGCCGACGCGACGCCAAGACGGCTCTCGCCGACGCGGAGAAAAAGGTCGAACGCGAGCTGCGCAGGACGTGAACACCGCGCCTCCACAGCGCGCCGGAGTGGCGGGGAGCGCCGATGCCGTCGCTCCGCCGGTTCGCGCGGCGGACTGGTACCGCCGCAAGCGCACGCGCGAGGCGATGCTCGTCGCCTGCTTCCTTCTGCCCTCTCTGATGATTTTTTTCCTCTACCGCATCCTGCCGCTTGGCTGGAATGTCATCCTCTCTTTTGAATATTGGTCGCCGCTCAAGGCCGCACGCTTCGCCGGCCTCGACAATTACGCCGAGATGTTCCTCGAGGATGACGTGTTCTGGCAGGCGCTGACGAACACGCTGATCTTCATCCTCGCCTCTCCGATTGCCATCCTGCTCGCCCTCGCCGTGGCGCTTGCGGTCAACAGCGACCTCAAGGGCGCCGCGATCTATCGTACCATCATCTTCCTGAGCTATCCCCTGATGAGCGTCGCCGTCGGCATCGTCTGGCGCTGGCTCTATGACGAGCGGGGCGGCTTCATCAACTTCGTGCTGCGCGGCACGGGTCTCATCAAGGAGCCGATCCCTTTCCTGCAATCCTTCGGGTGGGCGCTCCCGAGCGTCATCCTTGCCGATATCTGGCAAGTGGTCGGTTTCTACATGATCATTCTGCTCACCGGCCTGCAAAGCATCCCGCAACACCTTTACGAGGCCGCACGCATCGACGGAGCGCCGGCGAGCGCGCGCTTCTTGCGGATCACCCTGCCGATGTTGCGCCCCTCGCTCTTCATTTGCGCCGTGATCGGCATCCTGAATTCCTTTACCGCCTTCGATCTCGTCTACGTGATGACGGGGGGTGGGCCGGCGCACGCCACCGAGCTTCTCGTGACGCACATCTACAACATGGGGTTCGGCGAGACGCGCTTCGATTACGCGGCGGCTCTCACCGTCGTGCAATTCACGCTTCTCGTCATTCTCACCTTCCTGGCCAATCGCGCCGTCGGCGGCAACGCCGGCTCGGTGGAGAGCGCGTGATGCGACGGCGCAGCCACATCCTGCGGCATCTGGTGATGGCGCTTGTCTGCGCCCTGATGCTCATCCCGTTCTACTGGGTGGCGAAAACGGCGGTCACCAACGAGAACATCTACGCTTATCCGCCGCGCATCCTGCCGCTGAAACCGCACCTCTACAACTTCGTCGATGTCTGGTACCTCATCCCCTTCGCCCGCTATTTCGCAAACAGCGTGATCGTGTCGCTGATCGCGGTCGCCGGCAATATCGTGTTCAACGCCGCCGCGGGTTATGCCTTGACCAAGAACTTCGCCGGCAAGCGCATCGTCGTGCTGCTCTTCCTGTCCTGCATGCTGATCCCGTTTCAGGCGACCATCATCCCGGCCTATCTCGTGAGCGCGCGGCTCGGCGTGCTCAATAGTTATCTCGGCTTGGCATTGCCGCTCCTCTCGACGATCGTTTGCATTTTCGTCTTCAAGGCGGCCTTCGAGGCGATCCCTGCCTCCTTGCAACAGGCCGCACGCATCGACGGGCTGGGTGAGCTTCGCATTCTTTTTCGCATCATGCTGCCGCTCGCCAAGCCCGCCATCGCGACAAACATCATCTTGTCCTTCATCTGGTCGTGGAACGCTTTCCTGTGGCCGCTGATCATCACGCGCGATGTCACGATGCAAACCTTGCCGCTCGGGCTTGCCCGGTTCCTCGCCTATGTCGAAGACACGACGGGCGCACTCTATGCCTTCGTGTGCATGGTGCTCTTGCCGGGAATTATCGTATTCCTCATGGCGCAGAAGGAATTCATCCGCGGCCTTACTTCCGGGGCAACCAAGGGATGAGCACACGCGCCATTCTCACGAGCCGCTTTTTCGTCGTGCCGGCGATTGCGATTGCAACACTCATTGCCTGGAACCTCTATGTCGCCGCCCATGCGCATGGAGAAGTGAGCGGCAAGGTCGTGCGTGCCGATGGCGCGCCCGCACGAGGCGCGACCGTGATACTCTATGAGCGCAACCTCACTTCGCATTTCCTCGAGAAAACACGCACCACGACCGACGCTGCGGGTGAATTCCGCTTCAAGGACAATCGCTCGCATCAGATCAGGCTCGATACGATCGGGCCGGATGGCCGCCAGGGACAGCCCCGTATCCTGCGCCTATGGTTCGCGGCGCAGGACGTAGATTTGCGCAGGCCGTTGGTAGTTTCGCCAAGCAAAAATTGAAAGAAGTAGTTCTAAATATTGTATGGAACTATTATTTGATCTATATTGATTATTGTCAGATGAAAAAATTGTTCAGGCGACATTATAAAAATTAATACAGATAGCGTACTTGATTTTTCTCTGTCATCAATCGGTCACGAAACGGGGACATCAGTTCGCGGTCAGAGAGCTGTGAACATTCCATGCTTCAAACGATTCGGGCATGCGCTAGATGAGCGGATCCATTCCCGATCATCGAAGACAGTACCTTGCACGTTCGGGACTGCCCGACAGCTGAAGGTAGTTCGAGAGTGCCAATGTCCGCAGCCGCTATCACGCCGTTCCGCAAGGTCGATTTCAAGAACATCGGCGGACTTCCCGGCTTCGGTCGAGAGATCATGGCCGGTTTCATTGCGACGCTCTCCATACTGCCGAGCGCTTTCGCCTACGGAGCGTTGATTTTTTCCGGCCCGCTCCGATCCTTCCTTGCCGCAGGCATCGCGTCCGCGCTGATGACTTGTTTTGTGAGCGGCCTCGCCATCTCGCTGACAAGCCGCTTTCGAACCGCGATAGCCGGCCCGAGCGCGAACACTGCGGCGGTGGTTGCCGTATTGATGGCCTCGCTTGCACCGACCATGGAAGGCTTACCCCCGAGCCAGAGGTTAGCCCTCGCCTATGCGGCGCTGTTTGCCGCCACGGTGTCGACAGCTGTCGCATTGCTCCTTGTCGGCTTCGTTCGCGCGGGGAAGCTAGGCCGCTTCGTTCCCTATCCGGTACTCGCGGGCTTCATGGGAGCGACGGGTTGGTTGATGGTCATCGGCGCGATCAGGATGGTGACCAATATCCCTCTCGAGCTTCGTTCGCTGCCTCAATTCGCGCAACCGCGTGAGGGGCTTCTGCTCGCAACGCTTCTCGGATGGACTACCATATTATGGGTCGTGACGAGACGGCTCAGGCATCCGCTCGTGCTTCCGGCAGCCCTTATTCTCGCGTCGCTCGCAACCGATCTGGCTCTCCCACTGTTCGGCATTTCCAGCGCGGAGGCGCACGCGCGAGGCGTTCTTTTCTCCGTCGGCAACGCCGGCTGGCCCGGAATTCCGCTCCTCGAGGGGGCCTACCTTGAAGCCGATTGGAAAGCTTTGCCGCCGGTGGCAGGGGCGATCGGCGCCGTCATGCTCATCGCAGTGTTGCAAACCTTGTTTCTCGCCTCCGGACTTGAGATCAGAACGCGTACGGAGGTGGATCTCGACGACGAACTCCGCAAGATGGGGTGGGCAAACTTGGCGTCGGCCGCGCTCGGAGGCTTCGTTGGCAAAGTGTCCCTGGGCGCTTACCATCGCCAATCAATCCGCCGGCGGCACCTCCCGCATCACCGGACTCGTGGTCAGCGTCATCGCGCTGCTTTCTCTGCTCGGCGCCAGCGCGGCGCTCAACTTCGTCCCGACCTTCGTGCTGGGCGGGTCACTCCTGGTGCACGGCCTCCTGCTGCTACGGGAATGGACGGTTGCAACCTATAAAACCCTGCCGCGCACGGAATGGATGCTGGTGATCGCCATCATCGTGATTACGGCCTGGCTCGGATTCGTGCCGGCCGAGTTCGGCGGCTTGCTCGCGGCGTGCCTGTTGTTTGCGCTCAGCGTCAGCCGCGTCGGAATCATCAGAGCGATCTCAGGCCTCGACGCGCGGACTTCATCGGTGGTTCGGCCGGAAGAAGAGATGCTCATTCTTGCGAAACATGGGTCCTCAGTTCAGGTCGTGGAACTGCGCGGTTTCGTGTTTTTCGGATCGGCTTACCACCTGCGCGAGATCGTAAAGAGCCTTGTTGTCGACCGACCGCCACTGATGCTCATTTTCGATTTCAGCAGAGTGGTTGGAATCGATTCCTCCGCGGCTTCCGCCATGGTCGGAATTTCTCATTCGCTCTCCGAAAAGGGCATCGTCCAACTCGTGGTCGGGCTTTCGCCCGCGGCGAGGCGGGTTTTCAGAATGTCCGGAGGTTTCGATCGCAACACCATCCTGCTAGCCGACATCGATGAGGCGCTCGAACGCGGCGAAAAAGCTCTGCTCACGGCGCATTCCCGCGATCTGACCGCAAGTCATTCGTTTTCCGACTGGCTTTCATTCACGCTCGGCAGCGCTCAACATGCGGCAACCCTTCGGCCGCATCTCATCGGGGCGAGCTACCAAGCCGGCGACTTCATTTGTCGCCATGGCGATCCGACCGACGATTTATACTTCATCGAGAAGGGGCGAGTGAGCGCCATCCTCGAGCGAGACGTGAGCGCGCCGACGCGCGTGCGGGTGTTCGGCCCCCGCACGCTCGTCGGGGAGATCGCGTTCGTCCTGGGCGTTCCCCGTACGGCGAGCCTGCGCGTGGAGGAAGACGCGATCGTCTGGTCGCTCGAACGCCCCGCGTTCGAAAAGCTCATGCGCAGCAACTCGACCCTTGTGCTGTCGCTGCTTCAAGACGTGCTGCGCTTGCAGTCCGAAAGGCTCGCCTTCGCCACGCGTCAGATTGCTGCGCTTCGCGCCGAGCTATGAGGGATGAGCG
>JAFBAK010000294.1 GCA_019247795.1 Hyphomicrobiales bacterium
AAAGGCGACTGCGTGACTTTGTCCATGATCCCGTCCGCGACTTCTCCGGCCAGGAAATAGCATGGCTGACGACGCCCGCGCCAATGGACCCCCTTCCCGAGGCTCGCTGTGCGAGCCTCGCCGGGGGTGACACCGACCGACGTGAGCTGGCGCGAGCCGGCATGCAATCAGTCGACGAGGGCGCCCCACTCAATAGGATTTTGGCAATCCCAGCACGCGCTCGGCGATGAAACTCAAGGTCATCTGCGGGCTCACCGGCGCGATCCGCGCGATGAGCACTTCGCGCAGATATCGCTCGACATGGTACTCCTTCGCATAGCCCATGCCGCCATGCGTCATGAGAGCGGTTTCGCAGGCATGAAACCCTGCCTCGCCAGCGAGGTATTTCGCGGCATTCGCCTGGGCGCCGCATTCGCGTCCTTGGTCGTAGAGCGCGGCCGCTTTGAGCATCATGAGGTGGGCGGCCTCGAGTTCCACGAAACGTTGCGCCAGCGGATGTTGAATCGCCTGATTTTGACCGATCGGCCGGCCGAACACGATGCGTTCGCGCGCGTAGCGTGACGCGCGCTGAATGGCGACGCGTCCGATGCCGACCGCCTCGGCCGCGATGAGGATGCGCTCGGGGTTCATTCCGTGCAGAATCGCGCGGAAGCCCTCTCCTTCGGCGCCGATCCGGTCGCTCTCCGGCACGCGCAATCCATCGATGAAAATGGAATTCGAATCGACCGCGCTTCGCCCCATCTTGGGGATCTCGCGTATTTCCATCCTCTCGCGATCGATGTCGGTATAGAAAAGCGTGAGGCCATGGCTTCGGCGCGAAACCTCGCGAAGCGGCGTGGTGCGCGCGAGCAGAAGCATCTTGTTGGCGACCTGCGCAGTCGAGATCCAGATCTTCGTGCCCGTGACGACGTAGTGATCGCCCGTTTTGCGAGCCTGCGTCTTGATCTCGGTCGTGTTGAGCCCGGCATCGGGCTCGGTCACCGCAAAGCAGGCCTTGTCCTCGCCTGAGATCAAAGGCGGCAGCATGCGAGCTTTCTGCTCCGGCGTCCCGAAAACGACCACCGGGTTGAGACCGAAGATGTTCATGTGGATCGCCGAGGCGCCGCTCATCGCCGCTCCCGATTCGGCGATTGCCTGCATCATGATCGCGGCTTCGGTGATCCCAAGCCCCGTCCCGCCGAACTCTTCGGGCATGGCGATGCCGAGCCACTTGCCTTTCGCGATCGCCGCGTGGAATTCTTCCGGGAAGAGACCTTCACGATCATGCTCGAGCCAATAGGCGTCGTCGAAACGAGCGCACAGCGAAAGAATATGAGCGCGGATCTCTTCATGCGCCGGGCTCGATGCGAATTCCATACCGTCCTCATGGGCTCGACCGCTCGGGCTCGCCGGAAGGGCCGGCGACGGCGCGAACGCAGTTTCACGGAACGATACGACGCCTTTTCGCAACGCGCGATTCCCGTCGCCGCAATGGAGAACTATCACAAGCGAGCGGCTAACCCGGCGACCGGGAACAACTTCCAAATGACGGCCGAGCCCCTTATCCTGGGCTCCGGCGGGAAATGGCGATCCCTCGACGAGACAAAGGTGATGGAATGGCTTTGGCGGAAAAGACGGTAGGCGCGCCCGGACGTGCGGCGAGCAATTCTTTCGACCTGCCGGAGAGCGTGTTGCGATCACGGCGCAATTCGAAGTGGAACAGCTACGGGCCCGACGTTCTTCCGGCCTTCGTCGCCGAGATGGACTTTGCCGTGGCTCAACCGATTCAAGCGGCCATGCGCCGAGCGGTCGATGCGGGGGATTTCGGATATCCGCAATACAAGGGCGGTAAGGCCGAGCCTGCGGTCGCCGAAGCTTTCGTCACCCGTATGGAAAAGCGCTTCGGATGGAAGACGGAAAGCTCGCTTGTGCAAGTCGTCGCCGATTTGGTCCAGGGCACCTTTGCGCCGATTCTCGCTTTCTCCGAGCCGGGTGACGGCGTCATTCTCCAGGTGCCGGCCTATCCGCCCTTTCGGGAAGCCATCGGGACGACGAAGCGTGAGCTCGTGCCGCTCACCATGCGCGACACAGGCAAACGTCACGGCTTCGATCTTGCGGAGCTTCAGGGTGCCGTCGGGCCGAGAACCCGCATCCTCATCCTCTGCAATCCGCAAAATCCGACCGGGCGCGTTTTCGAGCGCGAGGAGCTCGAGGCGCTCGCACGTTTCGCGATCGAGCACGACCTCATCGTGATCGCGGACGAGATCCACTCCGACCTCGTCTATGATGGGCGCGTGCACATTCCATTCGCGACACTCGGCGCGGAGATTGCGGCGCGCACCGTGACCATCACGTCGGCGACGAAGAGCTTCAACATCCCCGGCCTTCGTTGCGGAGCGATGCATTTCGGCACGCCGGAGCTTCGCCAGCGCTTTGCGAAAGTCATCCCTTCTCGCCTTATCGGCGGATGCAGCGGGCTCGGCATCGACGCG
>JAFBAK010000001.1 GCA_019247795.1 Hyphomicrobiales bacterium
CGCGGCGATCAGTTTCCACCCAGCCTTCACGACGGCACACGCCAACACCGTGAATTGGGACACGCATTGCGGATCCTATTGGAGCCGCATGTACAGTTTCGAATGCCCGTCTCCCGAGGAATGGTCGGGCATGGGCCTCAACGAGGGGGCTTCGGCCCATACGACCGCGCGCGCCCCTGGGGCAATCGATGCCGTCTGTCTCATGTACACCACCGGCAAGATGACCAAGGAAGCCATGCTGCCGCACACGGGCACCTGGACGATCAACGAAGCAATCCTCGCCGCCGGCCAAGCTACGGCGGACAATCTGCCGCCGAATTTTGCTCAAATTCAATATGCAAGTCGCGCCCCGACGCTCGAGATGCAGGAGCGGATCTACGCAGTCCTCGACAACAATGCCGACCAGGTGGCAAAGATCACCCATTGCGTCGTGCGCAAGGAATGGGTGACGAAGACTCGGCCCGGCCTGCCGAACCACACCGTCTCGGCGCTCACCTTCGCGAACCTCATGCTCGGCGGAACGCCGCAATGGAGCGAGGAGGGAAAGCGTTTCGGCCGCGAAATCCAAAAAAATTTGGGATTGGAGCCGATGCGAGAGCCGATCCACAAGGCGATGCAGGAACTCGTGACCCCGGAAGAGGACGAAGCGCGCATGCGGGCGCTGCTTCCGCCATGGCAAAAGAACTACACCTCCGACGATTACACCGAGTACACTTGGCATTGCCCGACTGCACGGCTCTATATCGGGCGGGCCATGCTGGCGCCGCCATATGCCGGCTATCAATATCCCAACTGGGTCTGGAACGCGCTCGGCGGCTTTCCCGCCACGATCGATCCGACAATCATCGCGGCTTCTCGCGCGATCGCCGGCACCCTCGTCGATCTCCTGACGAAGCCGAAAACGCTCGAGGAGGCGAAGGCGGAATTCGAGGAGCGCACCGGTGGTGGAATTGGCGGGGCACGCTGGCTGGCGCCCCTTCTGCCGAAGGATTTCGCTGCCCCGATCCACTATCGGTGGCCGGAATATGTCACGACCGCGCGCGGCGTCGAATGGTGGATACCGCAAGGCGCCTGATAGATCGGACTGGACACATGGTCCCATTATCACGCTGTAAAGCTCTTCCTTGACGGCGGACGCAGCGCAACGGCACTCTGCGGACCTGCGCTCGACTGCTCATGTGAATTCGAAACGGCACGGGAACACGCGTGCGATGGCCTGCCTGCGAGGTCCCTTGTGAACGAATTGCTCAAAGCGCCACGGCCGAGCCCCTTCGGCTTGTGGAACCAGACGGCCGCAGCCCGGCCGATCTTCCCGCAGCTGGAAAGTGATTTTACCGCAGAGACGGCGATCGTCGGCGGCGGGTTTTGTGGGCTCTCAGCTGCCTTGCATCTTGCCGAGAGCGGAACGCAACCTGTGCTTCTCGAAGCGGAGGAACCTGGCTTCGGCGCCTCCGGCCGCAATGGCGGGCAAGTGATCGCCGGATTGAAGCTCGACCCGGAGGAGATGATCGCGAAATTCGGCCGTGAACGCGGCGAGGCGCTCCATCGTTTCAGCGCCGGCACGGCCGATCTCGTCTTTTCCCTCATCGAGCGATTCCAGATCCAATGTGAGGCCCATCGCGGTGGTTGGATCCAGGCCGCCTATGCACCAAAGGTACTCGCCGGAATCGAGCGCCGCGCCGGCGAACTCATGGCGCGTGGCGAGAACGTCGAGCTTCTCGATGCGTCAGCGATGAGCGAGCTCACCGGCACGAATTTTTATCGCGGCGGCATGCTCGACCGACGCTCCGGCATGGTGCAACCCTTCAGCTACGCCCGCGGCCTCGCGCGTGCAGCCGCTGCTTCAGGAGCGATGCTCTTCGGCAATTCGCGCGTAAAGCGGCTCATTCGTGAAAACGGCCATTGGCGTCTCGAGACCGCTAAAGGAAGCGTCCTCGCGAAAGAGGTGTTGCTCGCCACGAATGCCTATCTCGGCGATCTTCATCCCGGTTTGCGAACCGCGATGATCCCGGTCGCCAGCTACCAGCTGGCGACCGACCCGCTGCCGGGCGACCTTGACCGCGCCATCCTGCCGTCGCGCCTTCCTGTCTCGGACCTGATGCAGCTTGGGGTGTATTTCCGTCGGGACGATGCCGGACGTTTCATCATCGGGGGCCGCGGCAGCTTCACCGAGCGTGAACGCCCCGATCTTTTCGATCGCATCCGTCAGCACGCGCGCAAGCTATTCCCGGCCTTGCGAGCGATCAACTTCCCGGTCCGCTGGGGCGGCAAGCTCGCGCTGACCGTCGACCATCTGCCCCGTTTCGTCACGATCGAGCCGGGTCTGCACGCCGCCTATGGCTGCAACGGACGCGGGGTCGCCCTTCAAACGCTGATGGGGAAGCTCGCCGCCGAACACATGCGCGGCATTCGGCACGACGATCTTCCGATCGCGACTTTGCCGCCGGCGCGTTACCCTTTCCATTCACTGCGTCTGCCCGCCATGGTCGCAATCAGCAATCTACGTTCGCTGCGCAGGATATTCGCGCGCGATTGAGCTGCGGCGCCACGCCGCGACTGAATCGCACTTCGCGCGACCGGAAACAGTTATTGAGCGCACTTGCGTCGCGGAAAGCTGAGACTCACGCCTTCGCCAAGCGTGGATCGAGCTTGTCGCGCAAAGCATCGCCGAGGAGATTGAAGCCGAAGGCGATGAGTAGAATGGCTGAGCCGGCGAAAACGGCGCTCCAAGGCGACAGCATGAGGAAGTTTCGCCCCTCTGCAAGCATGAGGCCGAGCGAGGGCATGGGTGGCTGTGCCCCGAGCCCGAGGAAGGAAAGCGACGCCTCGACGAGAATCGCCGAAGAAAGTGCAAGGCTCGTCTGCACTAGGATCACAGAGGCGAGGTTCGGCAGCAGGTGGCGGATGACGATCGCCCACCCCGATGCACCGATCGCGCGCGCGGCTGTCACATACTCGGCCTCGCAGACGACGAGCGCCGGCCCGCGCAAGAGGCGGGCGAAAATCGGCGTGTAGATGATCGCGATCGCGAGGGTGGCACTCGAGGCGCGTGGGCCGAGCATGGCGATGACGCCGATCGCGAGCAGCATCACCGGGAAAGCAAAGATTACGTCCATGATTCGCATCGCGAGCCTCTCGAACCAGCTCCGAAAGAAGGCGGCCCCGATGCCGATTGCGCCGCCGACGCCAAGTGCA
This sequence comes from Hyphomicrobiales bacterium, assembly GCA_019247795.1. Classification (GTDB taxonomy): domain Bacteria; phylum Pseudomonadota; class Alphaproteobacteria; order Rhizobiales; family Beijerinckiaceae; genus GAS188. Next base: position 3,196 of record JAFBAK010000001.1, read on the forward strand.
AAGCCGACGGCCAGCACGCAATCGAGAAGCGTTGCGCGCATGCCGAAAAGGATTCGCGCCAGGACGTCACGACCGAGCTGATCGGTGCCGAGAAGATGCGCGGCGCTTGGCCCTTTGAGCCTTGCCGCGATGCTTTGCGCCAGGGGGTCGTAAGGAGCGATCGCCGGCGCGCAGAGCGCGAGCGCGATCTCGGCCGCGACCAAGAACGCCGCAAATGTGAGAACACGGTCATCGAAGAGCTTCACGCGCTCAGTGCCTCAGACGCGGATCGATGAGGCCATAGATCACGTCGATCGCGAAATTCAAGACGACGAAGCCGATCGTGACCATGAGGATGGTGGCTTGCACGAGCGGATAGTTCCGCTCGCTGACGCCGCCCAGAATGAGGCGGCCGAGGCCCGGAATGGCGAACACCTCTTCCACCACGATCGCGCCGCCAAGCAGATAACCCGCCGTGATGCCGAGATGAGTGACGAAAGGAATGAGCGCGTTGCGCAATGCATGCTTGTAGAGGATTACGCGCTCGGGCGCCCCTTTGGCGCGGGCAGTGCGGATATAATCCTGGCCGAGGCTGTTGAGCATGGCGGAGCGGATGAGGCGCGAGAGGCCGGCGAGAATAGGAAGCGCCAAGGCGAGGGCCGGCAACGTCATGCGCGCCAGATTGCCGAAGGGGTTTTCCACGAACGGCACATAGCCCAGCGAGGCAAACCCGGGCAGGAGACGCGAAGCCAACAGGATGAGGACGATGCCGAGCCAGAAGGACGGCATGGTGAGGCCGAGCACGGTGACGACCCGAAGTGCCATGTCGGCTCCTCGCCCGCGCCGGCGCGCCATGAGGCAGCCGAGCGGCACCGCGAGCCCGGCCCCGATCACAAGCGCCAGAAAGGTGAGCTCGAGCGTCGGCCAGATATTCGCCAGAATTTCCTCGACGACGGGACGGCCGGTCCACAAAGAGGTGCCGAGATCGCCATGGAGCGCTGCCGACGCCCATCGCAGATATTGCGAGAGCAAGGGTTGATCGAGGCCGATCCGATTCCTCAGCTCCGCGAGCGCTTGCGGCGTCACCTCAGAGTTCGCTCCAAGCATGAGGGCGACAGCATCCCCCGGAATCATCCGGATCATCAGGAAGGCGATCACGGAGACGCCGAAAGCCACGATAACGAGGTCGAGAAGGCGCGGCAGAAGAAGATGCTTCAGCATCAGGGCAAGGCCGTGCAAATCACAAGCATCGCGAATTCAATCGCCTTGCACGGAGCGAGCCTCGACATGCAGCCTCCTCGCCGGATGCGTGGAAAAGGGTCTTCGCGCGCGGGCTCAAGGCGAAAAGGACGCCTCTCGTAGAGAGGCGAGGGAACGATTGGGCATCACTTCGTAGCCTTTGAGATCGGCTCGGGCCGCGCTGAACAACGTCCCGTAAGCGATGGCAGCGATCGGCCCCAAGCAGGCGAGCTTCATCTGCAAGCGATCATAGATCGCCTTGCGCCCAGCCGGATCGGAAAGGCGGCGCGCCTCGTCGAGATCACGATCGACGTCACCGTCCGAATATTTGAAGACATTGGTCGATCCTCCCGAATGAAAGGCGCGGTAGAGAAACTCATCGGGATCGGCCCCCCCGGCATTGGCGGAGGCGAAGAGATCGAAATTGCCGTTGCGCCAATTCTGCACGAATTGACCCGTCTCCTCATTGGCGAGCTCGACGTCGATCCCAACCTCGGCGAGCTCGGCCTGCACGATCTGCGCGATATCCTTGATGTCTTGGCGCGAAGCGAGCACGCGCAGCACGAGTTTCGTTTTTTGCGCGAAGCCTGCTTGTTGCAGGAGCGCGCGCGCTTTTTGCGGATCGTGATGGTAGCAAGGGAAATCCGAGACCGGCAGCGCCCAGGCCTTGAGCACCGGCGACAGTGGCCCTGCGGGCACGCCCGCGCCGAAAAGCGCTGCGTCGATGATCGCCTGCCTGTCGAGCGCGTAGTTTATGGCCTCGCGCACGCGCGCATCATTGAAGGGCGCACGTGCCGCGTTGAGGCCGATCACGATGTTGGAAAGCTCGAGGGTCTGCGAAAGGCTGATGCCGGGCTTGCCCTTGAGCTCGAGCGCGGTCGCGGCGTCGAGTTGCGGCAGCAGGGCATATTGACCGCTTTCGAGGCCAACCGCTCGGGTTGCCGCTTCAGGCACGATGTTGAACTTCAAGCCCGCGAGCTTCGGCCTTCCCGGCTCGCGGTAATGGGGGTTGCGCGACAAGAGTATGAAACCATTCGGTTGCCAGGCGTCGAATCTGAAGGGACCGGTGCCGATCGGCGACTTCTGCAGCGCATCTTTGTTCGCCTCCATCGAGCGCGGCACGATGGCGATGCCGGCGAGAGCCGCGAGCAGCGGGGCTGACGGTTCCTTGAGCTTCAGCTCCACATTGAGCGGATCGAGCGCGTCAACCTCGCTCACGGCGATCAGACGGCTCGCAAGCGGCGAGGCAATCTCCTTTGATTGGACCCGCCGCAAACTCGAGACGACGTCCTCGGCGGTCATCGGCGTGCCGTCATGGAAGGTCACGCCGCTGCGCAGCTTGAACGTGTAGCTCAGTTTGTCGGACGAGATGCTCCACGATTCGGCGAGGCTCGGCACCACCTGCAAATCGTTGTCGATCGCCGTGAGGCCCTCATAAATCGTGCCGCTCACGATGGCGACGCTGTTGAAGGCGGTGACGATATGGGGATCGAGCCCGGCGGGCGAGGAGTCGATCGCGATCGGCAAGGGCGTGCCCGAAGCCTCTTCTGCGATGGCGGTTTTCGCCTCCGCGTGAACTAGCGCCAGGACTGCGAACGCAATGAGCGCCGCGCATCGCAGATTGACCGGCATCGCCTTTCCTCTTCGGACGTTGTCACCCCATATAACAGGTGGCGCCGCGGTTAAGCGCCACAGTGGTTTTCCTCACCCGTCGGAGAGCGATGGTGACCAGCGGGACCGAAAGCCTCAGCCGTCGCTTCGCCGGCCTTGACGAGTGGTCGACGCTCGACGTGCTCAAGGCGCTTCATGAAGGCCAGCTTGCCGCGGTCGCAGCCGTGGGCTTCGCCTTGCCGGCGCTCGCCGCGGCAGCCGAGGCCGCCGCCGCTTTGCTGTCGCGCGGCGATGGACGGCTCATCTATGCGGGAGCCGGCACCTCGGCCCGCGTCGCCGTGCAGGATGGAGTGGAATTGCCGCCGACCTTCGATTGGCCGCAAGCGCGAATGGGTTTTGCGATTGCAGGCAGCGACAAGGCGATGTGGTGCTCGATCGAGGGTGCAGAAGATTCGGAAGAGGAGGCACGGTCGCGCATCCGAGAGCTCCAGGTTAACGGGACCGACGTGGTCATCGCCTTGGCCGCAAGCGGCACGACGCCTTACACGATAGCCGCGCTCGCGGAGGCGCGCGGGCGCGGCGCTCTCACCATCGGCATCGCCAACAACGCGGGCGCGCCACTTTTGGCCGCGAGCGAACACAAGATCCTGGTCGAGACTGGCGAGGAGGTGATCGGCGGTTCGACCCGCCTGAAGGCGGGAACCGCGCAGAAGGTCGTCCTTAACCTGTTCTCGACGGCGGTCATGGTGCGGCTCGGCCGCGTCTACAAGGGGATGATGGTCGATTTTCGTGTCACCAACGCCAAGCTGCGGCGGCGCAGCGAGACGGTGGTGGCGAGGATCGCCGGATGCGACCAGGCCCGCGCCAGGCAAGCTCTGGTCGAGGCGGAAGGTGAGGTGAAGGTCGCAGCCCTTGTCGCGCTCGGTATGACGCGCGAGGAAGCCAAGGCCCAGCTTCGTCGCCACGGGGGCCATTTGCCACTCGTGCTTCGCGATTTTCGCACCGAAAATCCCCCGCACTCGCCGGACCCGGCCTAGACCGGAAGGTTCGACCTTGTGGGTTGTCCGTCGCGACTCAGGCGCCATCACGGCCACACGACACGCGGCAGAGCGAATAATTTCATCGTATCGAGCATCAGTATGCCATTTTCGATGCGCGCCTTATGAACGGTTTGCGACACGTCGCCGGATTTCAGCAGCGGTGCCAGAAAGCTTTCCACGGCGTTAGTTTCCGGGGCCGGTATGCCGCCGAAGAACTTGACGACAAACGAGCCGGCGGGTTCGAGCGCCTGATCGAGTGTCAGCATGCCTTGGCCGATTGAGACCCCGGTCCTCCCCCAGCGAAGCGAGCCGAGCATAGGGGCGACGGCGCCACCATTGTCGCGCCACGTCGCTAGCGCTTCTCGCATGGGCCCCGGCGGCCACGGGCCGGTCACTTCGGCAATGATCTGCGCCTCCTCGATGACGCCCTCCGCCGCCGGCGACATCCTGGGAAAGGACAGTTTTCCAAAGTTCAAATTCAGGGATCGAAAGTCTTTGTGTCCCGTGGGGGGCGACGTGCGTGGCAGGCCTATCTGCCCATGGAGATCAGCGATGCGGTAATTGGCGAGCGAGCCCGTGCCTGCGAGCTGCCGTGCCGTGACATCGATGAGAGTGGGATTGCGCCCGTCAATATTGGCGGCGATATCGATGGCCGCGGTTTCGAACCCGGCGTTGAAGCCCGGCACTTGAAGCCTCGCCCCTTGCGGCATCGCGACATGGAGATCGGCACCGACCCAAGGAGCCGTCTCGATGATCGCAAGCGGTGTCGCAATATCGTAAGCCAAGGGTTGCGTCGTGCCGAAGCTGGCCTCACTTAAACGCGCCCGGGCGACGAAGGGAAATCCCTCGATGAGAATGTGCCTCCAGCGTAGATGGTAATCTGGCGCCTTGGCCCAGCGATCGAGTTCCGCGCCGAGCTGGTACGCCGCGTAAAACCAGTAAAGAGTGCGGCCGGCAACGGGAACGGCAATCATCAAAAACAATGTCAGGGCAAGACGGCGCAGCGCGAATACAGAATCGACGTGCTCCGCCACCGCCCGGCCCGCACGGCGCGCTTTGATGGTGGCGACGGCATAGGCGGCGGGAGCGAACCAAAACACCCCGAGCCAAACGATATGGATGGGGAAGACCAGGATCATTCCGGGAAGCAGCAGGGTAAAGGCGCCGACCCCGGCCAAGCCATAACAGACCAAGGCGATCGCCGCCTGGAGCGGTTTGCGCAGCCAGAAGAGTGCTGCCGGCGGGACGAAGAAGGCGATCACATAAAGCATACCGCGAATTCGCTCAGGATATTTAGTCGGGCTGGCGCAGGAGCTCATCAACCTCGATCAGCCATTTCCGCGTGCTCCCGCTCCACGCTTCGGGATCGATATCGGGCCGGAAGAGGCGGATGAACTCTCGCGGCAGCGCCGCGTCGTCATATCGGTTCATCAACCGGCCGATATCGGTGCGTATCTCGGCCCAGTACTCGGGCGCGTGCTCGTTCTTGAATAAAGCGATCACCGCTTCAAGCGTGTCGCCGGCTATGTCCCAGTCCTGATGAAAGTAACCGCCGACGAGGTATTTGAGATAAGGATAGTCATGGTCGGGAACGCCGCCGACCTTTGAGCCCTCCCCCTTGGCGAACCAGGGTAGCGGCGCCGCCGGGCGCGGTAGGACGCGGAGTGCCGGCACATGCGGGCGCAGCATCCCCCAGAGATAGCGTTGGCGCCAATCCCGCGGCATCTTCCACAGCACCGCCTCCCAGGAATGGGCAAGCCTGCCGTTTTTCTCCGGCCAGATCGCCTCCACCGCCGCAGCCACGCCCACGGTTTTCCAGGGCAGCACCCAAAGCTTGTCTTTGAATTGGAAGACGTGAAATTCAACATCCAGAGAGAAGATGGATATATCGGCGCCAGCATTGACGGAATAAACCCGTTCGAGCGAAGCATGAAGTTGCGCATCGATCTGCCGGCCGCGCGAGAACAGCATCACCCGCTCGCCATCGACCTTCACTTCGTCGCGCCGCCGCCGAAATGTCATCGCTAAAGCCCCGCAGGAACCGCTCCGCCTCCCTGAAGCCTATCTCCCGCAGCGATCGAAATAGACGCCGGCAACGAGCATCGCATCGATGTTCCCGCAGACGATATTCACGGAACCATCCATCGCCGGCGCCGCGGCGGAAGGCGAGGGGTGCAGCGACAGATCGATGCTGGAGCATTGTTTCTTATCGAAGGTCATAACGCCTATGGGTCCGAGGACGGTGACATGCATGCCATCGTCACCTTTGTGGACGGTGAGGATTGCCCCGCCCTCGCCGGTGCCGAAAGAGATATCGGCCGCCCCGGCATTGAGGCGACATGTTCTAAGGTTCGGGTCCCAGACGCCGCGCTTGCCAAGCGCCGGCCGTATATAGCTGATGCCGCCCCTGACCTTACCGCCGGCAAGCGGCATCTCGCCGCCGGGCAACGCCGCCTCGCCGCCTTGACCGCAACCGGCGCAGGCCAGCCAACGATTGATGACGCGCACCGCCTCTTCCTGGCCGCGACGATCGCTCCAGATCGGATAGCCGAGATCCGCGTCGTCGGTGATAAGTCGAATTCGCCGCGAATTGGGCTTGAAGTCGAGGGTAGCCTCGGT
>JAFBAK010000053.1 GCA_019247795.1 Hyphomicrobiales bacterium
CCGCGCCGGAGGGCTCGACCGGGACCTCGGCTACCGCCAGGGCGTCCATCGGGCCCCAGGCCTTCAGGCACGGCAGGCCGGCGAACACCCTGAGCTTGGGCTCGGCCAGGAGGCGGCCCCACCAGGCGGAGCCCTTGCCCAGCGCCATCACCGCCACGCCGCCGAGGGTCTTGGCCGCCGCCAGCGCCTCGTCGGCGGTGGACGCCTGGCTGACGCCCGCCGCCGCGCCGAACTGCAGCCGGGCGAGCTCGGTGGCGCGGGCCCGCTCGCCATCGCCCCAGACCGAGATGTGGAACGGCCCCTGAAGCGCCAGGCTCTCGGCCATCAGCTCGCGCCAGATGCGCACGATCAGGGGGGTGGAGGCCGCGCGATGCGGCTGGCCCAGGAGCCGGCGCAGGACCTGCGCCTCGCGCGCAGGCCGCAGTCCAAACCCGCCGCCGTCGCCCTGGGCGGCCTTGGCCGCCGCCACCGCCGAGGCCAGCTCCGCGCGCTCCTCGACCAGCTTCAGCAACGCCGTATCGACCTCGTCGATACGGGCGCGGACAGCGGCAAGCGATGGGCGCGGATCGTCCATGGGTCCCCCGGAAGAGCGCCGGACCATAGTCATTGAGGCCTCGGGCGCAACCGCTGCGCTTGGCAAGCGGACGTGGCGGCGGGCATGTTCGGCCGATGAGGCTTGGGTGATGGCGGAAGGCTCCGCCGAGCGCTGGGTGTTCGGCTACGGCTCGCTGATGTGGCGGCCGGGATTCCCGCACGCCGAGCGCCATGCGGCGCGGCTTTTCGGCTATCACCGCTCGCTGTGCTTGTTCTCGCATGAATACCGCGGCACGCCCGAACGCCCGGGTCTGGTCCTCGGGCTCGACCATGGCGGCTCATGCGTGGGCGTGGCCTTCCGGGTCGAGGCGGCCGATCGCGCCGCGACCCTGGCCTATCTTACCTGGCGCGAAGGCACCTCCGTCTATCGCGACAGCGAGGTCGAGCTCCAGCTGGTCGACGGCCGCAAGGTGAAGGCGCTTGCCTATGTGGTCAACCGGACGCACGCGCACTACGCGGGCAGGCTGCCCTTGCCGGAGCTGCTCGGCCATGCCGAAAAGGGCCACGGCAATAAGGGAAGCTGCCGCGATTACGTCGTCTCGACGCATCGCCATCTCGTGAGCCTCGGGGTGCGCGACGCGCATCTCGCTTGGCTCGCGGAGCGCCTCGGGCAACCGGGCGAACAGGTGCCATCGCATCACAACATGGCGCGCGAGCTCGAGACCGCGATCCACTGAGGCGTGAGGACAGGGCATGCTTCCCTTGCCGCGAGCGTGCTCAACCCCGGAACAGACATTCCGGCCTCCGTCGAAAGGTCAGGCGATCAAGGGCCTGGAAGAGGGATCAAATCGAGACCGCGGCCCTGAACCAGGCAAATGGCCTTCGGGACAATTAAGAAATAACATCAAGCGGCGAAATGAAATCTCAACGCCTTGAGACTAAGGCGGAAAACACTTTGGTGAAGGCGGTATTCCGCTTCAAGTCGTTGTGGAGCGATGTCTTTTCTGGAAAATTGCCTGCCACTGCGATGGGGTTCGAGACTGCGGAGGCGCCGTTGATGCGAGCCAGGGCCGGTCGAGGCGAGACACGCGGTAGGAGCTGGCGAAAGCTCGCTTGCGTTTTCGCTGCGGTTCTTGCGCTTGCCTTTCTTCCGACCGCGATCTCGGCCCAGACGAGCGCGCCCTCGGCGGCTCGCCCTGACGGGACCGCATCCGGGCAAGCGGCCGCGCAAACGCTCGATGCCGACCTGCAGCGCCAGCAATCAGAGCTTGACGGCATAAAGCGCGAGCTTGACCAGATCGAGCTCGCGCTCGGCGACACGAAGCTCGACGACACCGGTTTGATGAAGCTGCGTGACCGTCTCGAGCCTCTCGCGCAACAGCTCACCAGCTTGATCGCGGCCTTTGGGCCGAAGGTCGACGATCTGAACCAGCGCCTCGCCCTTCTCACGCCCAAGACCAACGACGTTCCGGAGACACAGGACAGCACCCGTCTGCGGGAACAGGTCACCTCCTCGCGCGACGCTTCGGTCGGTCTCCTGGCGGGCGCCAACTCGCTCCAGGTCCAGGCGGGCCAACTTGCGACCCGCATCGCCGATCGTCGTCGCGCCCTCTTCACCGAGCGGACCTTCCAGCAATCGCCGAGCATCATCTCACCGTCTCTTTGGGAAACGGTGGTGTCGACGGCGCCGTTCTTCGGCGGACTTCTGGCGCGCACTCTGCTTGGCTGGTTGCGCGGCCTCCCGGCCGAAATGGACACGCAAAAGACATTCGAGCTCGTCTTCACGGCCATTCTCGCGCTGTTCGTCGCCTGGCCTGGCCGACGTTTCATCTGCCGCCTCATCCGAAGGACGGAGGAGCGGCGGCCGGCCTCGGCGCTCAACGCGGCGGGCGGGGCGGCGCTTCTCGCGATCGCCGGCGCGGCGCTGCCGCTTCTCGCCGCCTCGCTTTTCCTCGACACGGTCGAGGAGCTCAACCTTGCGCCGCCGCGTTTGTTCACACTTCTCGAGGCTTTCCTGCTCACGCCGGCCTGGGTGCTGGCGGCGCGCTCGATCGTGCATGCGCTCGTGGCGCCGGGCGTTGCGCGCCTTCGGCTCGTCTTTGCCACCGATGAGGGCGCCAGGACCTTGCTGCGTCTTGCGACCATTGCCGTCGCCATCATGGGGATCGCGACGATCCTCGAGGCGGCGGCGCAAGGGGTCGGCGCGCCGATCTCGTATTCGGTCGTCATCAAGGGCGTCGCGGCGCTCGCGCTTTCCGGCCTTCTCGTCGCGACCTTGCGCCGCGCCGCCCAGGCCGATGCGGCGGCCGAGGCCGCGTGCCTTGGCCCTTATGTGGATCCGGGCGGCAAGCTCCGCGGCGTCGCGCGCATTCTCGGCTGGGCCGCCGCCGCCATGCTCACGCTCGCGGCGCTTCTCGGCTATGTGGCCTTCGCCTGGTTCATGGCGCGGCAGATGCTCTGGGCGGGAGCGCTCTTCGCCGTGACGACGATCGCGCTTGCCTTGATCAACGCGGTCGCCGCGCAGATGCAGCGGCGCGATACCGCGATCGCACGCTTTGCCCATTTGCAGATGGGCTTGCCCGAACGCGCGCTCGAGCAGGCAGGCGCGCTCATCGGCGGCGGCCTCAAGGCCGCGACGCTGGCGCTCGCCGTGATCCTTCTGCTCGCCCCTTGGGGCGTCGAATCCGGCAACATCTTCGAAGCGCTGCAAGGGGTGATCTTCGGCTTCAGCGTCGCCGGCGTGACGATCTCGATCAGCTCGCTGATCGTGGCCGCGATCCTGTTCGCGGCCGGCGTCTTCATCACCCACTTGCTGCAGCGCTGGCTCGAGACTGAATTCCTGCCGACCACGCGGATCGATGCGGGCTTGCGCAACTCGATCCGCACGGGCGTCGGCTATCTCGGGATCTTCGCCGCCGCGGCGCTTTCGCTTTCGGCGCTGGGGCTCTCGGTCGAACGCATCACCATCGTGGCGGGTGCGCTTTCGGTCGGTATCGGCTTCGGCCTGCAATCGATCGTCAACAACTTCGTGTCCGGCCTCATCCTTCTCTGGGAGCGGCCGATCCGGGTCGGCGATTGGGTCGTGGTCGGCACTGAGGAAGGCATCGTGCGCCGCATCAACGTACGGGCGACCGAGATCGAGACCTTCGATCGCACGGCCGTCATCGTGCCGAACTCGACCTTCATATCGGGCATCGTCAAGAACAAGGTGCTGTCGGACCGGACGGGGCGCGTCGAGCTCAGAGTCACGGTGGCGATCACCGAGGACGCCGAAGCCGTGCGCGACCTTCTCATGCGCTGCGCCCGCGCGCATCCGCAAATTCTCAACGATCCCGCACCGGTGGTGCAGCTCAAGAACTTCAGCGCGAACGGCATCGAATTCGAGCTCTTCGGCTTCGTGGCCGAGGTCGATTCCACGGGGCGCATCGGCAGCGAGCTGCGCTTCTCTTTGCTCAAGCACCTTCGCGAGCAGGAGATCGCCCACTCGGCTCCGACCGGCGCACCCCTCGACACGCGCCAGCTCGAACAAGCCTTCGCGCGCCTCGCACGCGTGGTGGAAGAGGTTCCTCGTGAGGCGGAGCCTGCGCGCGACGTGCAGAAACGGGTGGTCCGCTGAACAGGCTGATTTGGTAGCCAACCTGCCCGCCACCGCCAAGCATGCGCGCCACGAGACAGCGCTTCACCACCAGCTCGTGCCGGCCTCGCCAGGCGTGATCCCGAGATGCACCGACAGGCTCGCCGCAATATCGGCGAGGGTTTCCCGGCGGCCGAGCGGGGCCGGCGCGACGCCGGGGCCGAAGCACAGGATCGGCGTGTGCTCCCGCGTGTGGTCGCTTCCGCGAAAGGTCGGGTCATTGCCGTGATCGGCCGTGATGATGCAGATGTCGTCGGGCCGAAGCCGCGCCGAGATCTCCGGCATTCGCGCGTCGAAGGCCTCGAGCGCCGCCGCATAGCCGGGCACGTCGCGTCGATGGCCGAAATCCGTGTCGAAATCGACGAGATTCAGGAAGACGAGCCCTCCTTTCGGCAGTGTCGCGAAGGCTTCGAGCGCCGCGCTCATCATCGCCATGTTCCCTGCGGCCTTCACCTCGGTCCCGGTGGCGCGATGGGCAAAGATGTCGCCGATCTTGCCGACGCTCACGATTGGATGGCCTGCTTGGCTCAAATCGTCAAGCAAGGTCGGTCGCGGCGCGGGGGTTGCGAAATCCTTGCGGTTGGCGGTTCGCGTGAAGCCGCTCCCTGCGTCCCCGATGAACGGCCTCGCGATGACGCGTCCCACGCGAAAAGGATCGCAGAGCCCTCTCGCGATCCGGCACAAGGCGTAGAGCCGTTCGAGCCCGAAGGCGGTCTCGTGGGCAGCGATCTGGAAAACGCTGTCGACCGAGGTGTAGCAGATCGGCTTGCCGCTCGCGACGCTCTGGGTCCCGAGCTCATCGATGATGGCGGTGCCGGAAGCGTGGCGATTGCCCAGGATGCCCGGCAGGCTGCCCTTTCGGATCAGCCCCTCGGTCAGCTCTGCGGGAAAGGTCGGCTGGCGCGCCGGAAAATAGCCCCAGTCGAAATCGACCGGCACCCCGGCAATCTCCCAATGGCCGGAAGGCGTATCCTTGCCGCGCGAGGTCTCGACGCCATAGCCGAAGGCGCCGCGAGGCTCGCCGGGCGGAGCGAGATTGGGTGGCATCCGCCCGGTCGAGGCTTCGCAGCTGAGCCCGAGACCGAGAGCGGCGAGGTGCGGCAGCCGAAGCGGGCCGGCGCGGAGCCCCGCGCGATCGCCGCGACCGGCCGCACAGGCCTCCGCGATATGGCCGACCGTATCGGCGCCGTCATCGCCATAAGCTCTTGCGTCCTCGGCTCCGCCAATGCCGACCGAGTCGAGTACGACGAGCAGGGCGCGGGCGTTCGATGAAGGCATGCTCAAGACCCCGTCGCTTGCGTGCGCTCGGCCTTGGCGCGTGCCTCGTTCGCCAGATCGGCGAGCACGGCACGAAGCTCGTTGGGGGTGTGCACCACGCGGGGGAAGGCAAGGCGGCGCCGTTCATCGCCTCGGGCAAGGTCGCAGCCTTCGGGATCGAGCCCCGTGAGCCGCCACCGTCCGGCAGGCGCACCGAGAAGCGTGGTCGCATAGAGCGAGACCGCCACCGCGTGATCCGCGTTCATATGGGCGAGCGCGTCCACTTCCGCCGCGACCAGCGCTTGTGCATTGCCGGTTTCGGTCAGCAGCTCCGTGCCCGACAATTGCGCCGCGCGCGCAAAGCCGCCGTTGAGATCGGCCCGCACGGGATCGAGCCGCCAGAAGGAAAAATCGGCAAAGCCGGCATAAAGCTCTGCTTTCGGATGGGCGCGCAGGAAGCGTCCGCGGGCGCGCTCGCCTTCGGCGCTCTCTCGCTCGAGCCGCGAGGCGCGCCCGTTCAGCGTCAGGCGCGGATGCGCGAGCGGATCGCCGCGCCCGAGGCGCGCGAGCAAGAGCGAAGCGCGGGTGTCAGCCTCGAGATGGCGCGTATGGGAAGCAAGCCGCGACAGAAGGAAGAGCGGGCGTCCGTCCGTATCGGTCGCGACGGTGGTGAGGCTCGCGAAAGGCGCGCCTTGCGGATCGAGCGTGGCAAGCGCGCCGCTTCCTGCGCTGCGCAACAACGATTTCGCCAAGGCGAGCGGGTGGAAATCGGGCGCCCGGCGTGCCGCGCCCTCGTCACCTTGTTCGGCGGATCCGCTTGCCATAGGGTCTATCTAGAGCATGCTCCGGAAAAGTGGGAACCCGGTTTTCCGACAACAAAGAGGCAAACGCGCAGAAGCAGCGCGAATTGAGCAGGGAACGTATCCGCGTTTGATCAAAGCCCTTCGATGTCTCTCGTTAACCTTCCGCGCCTGACACCACGTGCCTTCGCTTCGCACGTGAGGGCTTGGATGGTCGGAACGGCGCGCCTTGCCGCAACCGCCCTGATCGATATCGTGTATCCGCCGTCCTGCCTCGTCTGCCAGGCCGCGACAGCCGAGCCGCGAGCTCTCTGCGCCGAATGCTGGGGCCGGCTTCGGCTCATCGAGCGGCCCTATTGCGAGCGGCTGGGCACGCCTTTCTCGGTCGATGCGGGGGCGGCCCTCCTTTCGCCGGCGGCTATCGCGAACCCCCCGGTCTATGAGCGGGCGCGTGCAGTCGCGCGCTATGACGAAACCGCGCGCCTCCTGGCGCATCGGCTCAAATATGGCGATCGGCTCGACCTCGCCTCGACGCTCGCGGGCTGGATGACGCGCGCGGGCGCGGAGCTTCTTGTGGATGCGGATCTCATCGTTCCCGTGCCGATGCATCGAAGCCGCATCTGGAAGCGGCGTTTCAACCAGGCAGCCCTCCTGGCGGACGGCATCGCCCGGCGCTCGGGCAGACGCGCTGATGCCTTCGTGCTGACGCGCAAGCGCCCGACGCGCCCTCAGGTCGGGCTTTCGCGCGCCGAGCGTCGCGCCAACCTGTCCGGCGCCTTCGAGGTCGCCGAGGAGGCCAAGGTCCGGCTCGCAGGTTTGCGCGTGCTTCTCGTCGATGACGTGCTCACCACCGGCTCGACCGCGAACGCCGCGGCCCGCGCCCTTCTGCGCGGCGGCGCCTCGGCGGTCGACGTTGTCGTTTTCGCGACCGTCGTGCATGACGGTGTTGTGCATGACGGTGTTGTGCATGACGCTTTTGCGACTACATGAGGGTTTCGTGTCGCGAGTGCGGGGTTCCGAGGCTCAACAATGCGTAAAGTCACGATTTATACGAAGGCCTGGTGCCCTTATTGCCGGGATGCCAAAGCGCTGTTGGAGCGCAAGGGCGTCGAGTTCCTCGAGATCGAGATCGATAAGCAGCCGGCGCGCCGGGCCGAGATGCTCGCGCGCTCGGGTGGCCGGGGGACCGTGCCGCAGGTCTTCGTCGGCAAGACCCATCTGGGCGGCTGTGACGATCTTTACGCGCTCGACGAGGAAGGCAGCCTCGATCGGCTGCTCGCCGACGCCGCCGACGCGGCCGGAGCCGCACCGTGATCGCCTTCACGCTGGCCTGTGAGGCCGGACACGAGTTCGAGAGCTGGTTCTCCTCGGGGGCCGCTTTCGAGCAGCAGGCAAAGCGCCGCCTCGTCGCTTGCCCGATCTGCGGCTCGCCGAAGGTCGGCAAGACCGTGATGGCGCCTTCCGTGGCGCGAACCGACAATCGCACGCGCCAGCAGGCTGTCGAGACGGCACCGCCGCCGCCGGATGCTACCCCGCATCCCCCGCAAGCTCCACAACCCCATGCGGTGCTCGGCGAGCCCGAACGGAAGCTTCGCGACATGATCCGCACCTTGCGCAAGCACGTCGCCGAGAATGCCGATTACGTGGGCCGCAAATTCCCGGAAGAAGCGCGCCAGATGCATCACGGCGAGATCGAGCACCGCTCGATCTGGGGAGAGGCCTCCCATGAAGAAGCGAAGGCGCTCGCCGAGGAGGGCGTTGAGGTCCACCCCTTGCCCATGCTTCCGGACGAGCGGAACTGAAGGGCGCCGGGTCC
>JAFBAK010000114.1 GCA_019247795.1 Hyphomicrobiales bacterium
GCGGCCTTCGGCCGCTCGGCCGGGAATGACACCTGCTTCCCCTCGCGACCTTTAGCCACGCGGCCGGCAATGACAGGATCGCGCTATTTCCAGGCGTCGATCGCCGTGAGAAGCGCCCGGTCGCCGGCGATCCCTTTTTCGAACACGATCGCTCCTCGCCGCTGATCCGCAAGGCGAAACTGAACCTCGACCCATCCGCGCTTGGTCAGTAGATCGAAGTTCTTGGCGACATCCGCATCGGATGCCGAAAGCGCCATGACGAAGAGATTGGGGCCAAGCGACTGCTGAATGCCGATCAACGGCGCGCCGCGTTCGCTTTCATCAGCCTTCATCAGCACCGGTGCGATCTCCTTCACGTTCGAGTCTCTCGTCGTGAAGACGAGGCCGAGGAGATGGGAGGCCGGCAAAGATCCATCATGGTTGCGGACCATCTGCATGCGCAGCTTGATTCCGGCATCGGGAACGTCGACGACGCCGACAAGCGCCGGATCGAGCGGTTGGCCCGGGCTCGAAGGCAGGTGGTCGAAGGTCCAAACGACGCGACCTGCCACGGTGCGAGGTACCTGGTCGGTGGCGCCGGGAACTTCGATGAAGAGGGTCGCGCGTTGGGCGACGGGGATTGCTTGAGACGAGTCGGCGCTGCCCGGCGGTTGCGGGGGCGTCGTCGGCTGAGGAGCGGCGGCCGTCGTGATGGGCGTCGCAGTCGGCAGCGGCGCGGGGGAGGGCGGCGGACCGCCAAGCCGGGCGGCGTTCTTTGCCTCCGGCTCGGCCGGACGCGTGGCAACCGGATTGGCAGCCGCTTGCTCGGCCTGCTCGCGTCGCGCCGGATCGATCTGGTCGCGCATGACATAGGCAAGTCCCGCCAGGGTGCCGGTGACCAGCACCGCGATGACCGCGAGCACCGCGATCCGCCAATCGAGGAGCCGCCATCGGCGCTGCCCCGCAGTCGAACGAACGTCCGAAGAGGCAACCCCGTCCGGCGAATTCGTCTCGCCGTAGTGGAATTCGTCATCGTGCTCGTGCGGCGCGTCCGGGACATGTTCGATCACATCGGCCAAGGCGCCATGGTCTTCGTGACGGCCTTCGTCGCGTCGCCGCGCTCGTGCGGTTTTCTGATAGCGCAGCGGCAGCTTGGTCGCGGGCTTTGCCCGCGCGCGCGCCTCCATCTCGAGCCGCGCGACGACGGCTTCGAGCTGGGCGCGCTCGCGCTCGATCTGGTCGTGCGCCAAAGGCGGATCCATGGCCTCGAGCTGCGAGCGCAGGGTCGCGCGCGCCCGATCATAGATCGCGCGCCGCACATCTGGGCCTGCCGTCTCGCCGAGATTGACGATCGCACGCGATAAAAGCGGATAGTAGTCGATCATTGACACCCGTTTCCGGCGCGCGGACGCCGAAGTCAACCTTCGAATGGATTGCGCACGAGTATGGTATCGTTGCGCTCAGGGCTGGTCGAAAGGATGGCGACAGGAGCCCCCGTCAGCTCCTCGATCCGGCGCACATATTTGATCGCCTGGGCCGGCAGATCGACCCAGGATCGAGCGCCGGCCGTCGATTGCGACCAGCCTTCGAAGCTCTCGTAGATCGGCTCGACGCGTGCCTGCCCGCCTTCGCTCGCGGGTAGATGATCGATCTTTTGGCCGTCGAGCTTGTAGGCGACGCAAATCTTGATCTCCTCGAAACCGTCGAGAATGTCGAGCTTGGTGAGAGCGATGCCGTCGATGCCGCTCGTCGAGACGGTCTGCCGAACGAGCACGGCGTCGAACCAGCCGCAGCGGCGCTTGCGTCCGGTCACGACGCCAAACTCACGGCCTTTCTCGCCGATGCGGGCGCCGATCTCGTCATGAAGCTCGGTCGGGAAGGGGCCTTCACCCACGCGCGTCGTGTAGGACTTGGCGATACCGAGCACATAACCGATGGCGCCCGGGCCGAGGCCGGATCCCGCGGCTGCCGCCCCCGCCACCGTCGAGGACGATGTGACGAATGGATATGTGCCGTGATCGACGTCGAGAAGCGCGCCTTGCGCACCTTCGAAGAGGATGCGGCGTCCGGCCCGGCGGGCCTCGTCGAGGAGATGCCAGACGGCATCCATGAAAGGCAACACGCGCGGAGCGAGGCCGCGCAGCGCATCGCCGAGCGCCGCTCCGTCGACCTCGTCCATGCCGAGCCCGCGTCGGAGCGCGTTGTGATGCGCGAGCAGGCGCTCGATCTTGGCGGGCAGCGTCTCGGGTTCGGCGAGATCCATGAGGCGGATGGCGCGCCGGCCGACCTTGTCCTCATAGGCGGGGCCGATGCCGCGTTTGGTCGTGCCGATCCGCGTGCCGGCATTCGAGGCTTCCCGTGCTGCGTCGAGTTCGCGATGCAAGGGGAGTATCAGCGGAACGTTGGAGGCGATGCGCAGGATTGCGGGCGTGATGTTGAGCCCTTGCGCCTCGAGCCGCGCGATCTCGTCGATGAGCGCTTGCGGGTCGAGCACGACGCCGTTGCCGATGACCGAAAGCTTCCCGCGCACGACGCCCGACGGCAGCAGCGAGAGCTTGTATGTCGTGCCCTCGATCACGAGCGTGTGCCCGGCGTTGTGGCCGCCCTGAAAGCGCACGACCACGTCCGCTTGCTCGGATAGCCAGTCGACGATCTTGCCCTTGCCCTCGTCTCCCCATTGGGCGCCGACGACGACCACATTGGCCATGGAGCTTCGCTCTTTCCTGCTTTACCGAGGAATGGGGATCATCCGTCGGAATCGATCAACGGCGCCGATGTCGAAGGAGCCGCGCGATTTTCGATTTCGACAGGGCTTAGCCAAAGCGGCCCATCGGGTCAAAGACCCCTGCGGCCGGCCGGCTTCTCGGCGGCTGGGGAGCGTGTCCTGAATGTTCGACCTGCCATGCCCGAGGTGCCCTTGCGCAGGGTCGCCGGATCACACAAATTCGGTGTGCCATGACCGGAAGGTCCCCCTATCTTTGAATGGTCATGCGGGGTTGAGATTGCACGGCACGACGGCCTCGTGCCCGGAGCGTCGGAGAGGCAAAAGCCGTTCGGCGGCGATCACCATTGGAGGCGCCATATGGTTGCGAGCGAATGCGATATCCTCGCCAAAGCCGAGGAATGGGCCAAGGAGAATCGCGGCGTCGCGCTTGCGACCGTCATCGAGACCTGGGGATCGGCGCCACGTCCCGTCGGCAGCCACCTCATTATTGACGAGAATGGTTCCTTTCTCGGTTCCGTCTCGGGAGGCTGTGTCGAAGGCGAGGTCGTCACCGAAGCCATGGACGTCATTGAGACCGGCAAGGCGAAAATGCTTGAATTTGGGGTCGCCGACGAATCAGCTTGGCGTGTGGGGCTTTCCTGCGGCGGTCGCATCAAGGTCTATGTCGAGAAGATCGAATAGGAGCGCGTTGATGACGGTCCTTTCGCCATCGAACCGCTGTTGCCGTGAGCGCCGAACGTGAATCTTCGCGAGGCTCGATGAAGATCGCACTCCTTTCCGCCCTCAATGCCGAGCGCGCCAGGCGCTCCGCGGCGGTCCTCGTCACCGATCTCGAGAGCGGCGAGCAAAGGCTCGTGAAATCCGGGCAGCTGAAAAAGGATCCCCTTGCGAATGCGCTGCAAGAACAGCTGAGGCTCGGCAAGAGCGGCACCATCGAGGATCAGGGCCGACGCTACTTCCTCACCGTGCAATCGCCGCCGGTGCGCATCCTGGTGATCGGTGCCGTCCATATCAGCCAGGCGCTTGCGCCCATGGCCAAGACGCTGGGCTTCGACATCGCCATCGTCGACCCGCGCACGGCCTTCGCGAGCCCCGAGCGCTTTCCCAAAGCGGCACTTCATGCGGTCTGGCCGGATGCGTATCTCGCGCAAAATCCTCTCGACCGATACACCGGCGTCGTCGCGTTGACGCATGATCCGAAAATCGACGACGTCGCGCTGAGCGCGGCGCTCAAGGCGGAGTGCTTCTACATCGGCGCGCTCGGCTCGAAGCGTACCCATGCCAAGCGAGTCGAACGCTTGAAGGGAACGGGGTTCAGCGGGGCAGGGATCGCGCGCATTTCGGCGCCCATTGGCCTCGACATCGGCGCATCGACCCCAGCCGAGATCGCACTCGCGACATTGGCACAACTCACCGCCGCCCTTCGCAAGACGGATGCCGTGCCGGCCAAGCCGAAGGTTGCCGTCGCCCGATGAAGTTCGGCCACGTTCCGCTGGCGGATGCGGTTGGCTCGATTTCCGCCCATGCGGTGCGGGCGGGCGATACGGTCCTGCGCAAGGGATCGCGTGTGACGCCGGAGATCGCGGAAAAATTGCGAG
>JAFBAK010000143.1 GCA_019247795.1 Hyphomicrobiales bacterium
TCACGCATCGATACGCTTGATGAACCATTTGAGCAGCTTTTCCCAGATCTCGTCCTTGCCGTGGATGTCCTCGACCCCATGCTCGAGATTGGGGTTGTCGTTGACCTCGATCAGGAACACGCCTTCGGGCGTCTCCTTCAGGTCGACGCCGTAGAGGCCGTCGCCTATGGTGCGTGCGGCATTGACGGCGATCTCGACCACCTTCGGGGGCGCGTCGGCAAGCGGGATCGTCTTGAAGCGACCTTCCTTCGGCGCCGAGCCGTTCTCGTGCTTCACGATCTGCCAATGCCCCTTGAACATCATGTACTGGCAGACGAAGAGCGGCTCGCCCTCGAGGATGCCCACACGCCAATCGAAAGTCGTCGGCATGAATTTCTGCGCGATCAAGAGATCGGTGTCCTCGTAAAGCTCATCGAAGAGCTTGCGCAGCTCCTTCTCCGTTTCGACCTTGTGCACGCCGCGCGAGAACGAGCCGTCGGGGATCTTCACGACGAGCGGCAAGCCGAGCTCGGCCACGGCCTTGGGGAGATCGTCCTCGGCAGCGAGCATCACGGTCTGCGGCATGGGCACGTTGTTCGCTGCCATGCGCTCCATCAGGTACACCTTGTTGGTGCAGCGGATCATCGAGATCGGATCGTCGATGACCGGCATGCCTTCCTGTGCGGCGCGGCGAGCGAAGCGGTAGGTGTGATTGTCGATCGAGGTCGTCTCGCGAATGAAGAGCGCGTCGAACTCGGCGAGATCGGACAAATCCTTTTTGGTGATCGGCTCGATGTCCACCGACAGGCGCTCGCCGACCTTGCCGAGATATTTGAGCGTCTCGATGTTGGAGGGCGGCAAGACCTCCTCGGGGTCGTGCAAAACCGCGAGCGAATAGCGCGCCGGCAGCCGCGCCTTCGGATCGCGCCACTCGCGTTTCGTGTGCGCGTGCAGCGCATCGCGAAAGAATTGCGTTTCCTCGGGATCGAGCTTGACGATCGGCCGCGGCCTGATCTTCTCGATCGAGGCCCAGGCGCCGGACGGCACTGCATCGACCTCGATCGACACTTCGATCGCGGGACAGCGGTACCAGTCGAACAAAAGCTTGCCGAAGCTCTCGAAGCCCGCCTCGCGCACGAGCCCGAAGCAGACGAGTATGCGCGAGGTCGCCTTCTGCATCCGCGTCTTGGCGTAGCAGCGATTGAGCGCGTCCTCGAGCTCTGGGATGGCGTGCTCGTAGAGCTTCGCCTCGCGCAGCTCGAGCATCGTCTGGACCTCGGGCAGCACACGATGCCCGCGCGCCTCGCCGAGCAACGAAGCGTAATAGCCTTTCGACTGATAGGCGTAGGAGCGCGACAGATTCACCACCTTGGCGCGTTCGGTCTCGAAGAGCTTCGGGCGCACGATGTATTCGGAGGTGGTGATCACCTTGTGCGGCGTGTCGGCGTTGGGAAAGTCCTTGAGATTGTCGACGACGATGACCCAGCTCATCGGGGTGATCCCTTCCGCACCACGATCGCGGCGCGCAGATTGCCTTTTCCGAATCTCGCCATGCGCTGAAACTCGTCCGCCGGGATCGGCAGGTTCGCCGCCGAAACCAGCGTCTCCTCGTCGTTGGTTTCGACATAGGGATCGTGGACGAAAACATGGCGCTGATCGCCCGCATAGGCGAGCAGCCAATGCGGGAATTTTTCGTGGAACATGCGGTAGCCGGAGACGAGCACCACCGCGACGCCGCCTTCATCGAGCACGCCTTGCAACGCGGGCGCGTCGAGCGGCTCCAGCGTGACGGGGATCCCGCACTCCTCGGCTTCGCGGCGGAACTCTTCTTGCGTCAGGCGCATGACCTCGCGCTTTTCAGCATTGCGCACCGTGTCGAGAAAATAAGGACCCTCATGCGAGAGGTAGAGCGAGGGCAGAAGCCCACGCTTGGCGAGCGTCACGGCAAGGCCGTAGGGTTCGCACCCGCCCAATCCCGAAGTCATGAAGATCGTCGTCGATTCGCGCCATAGCTGGACTTCCGCGACGCGGCTCGGATGGAAGTCCGGATCGGCCCAGCCGAGCGCCATGAGAAGGCATGCGGGGCCGCAAGTGAATTCGAGGGTTTGGCGATAATATGGCGGCGGGCGCGAAGGCGGCGGAATTTGCGCCACGAGCAGCTTCTCGTAGCGCAGTGCCGCCTCATCGTCTTCGTAGTAGTGCTCGTAGACGCCGAACTGCTTGTAGCCGAGCTTCTCATAAAGCGAGATGGCGCCCCGGTTGTCGGCCCGCACCTCGAGCCGCAGGGCGATGCAATCCCGCTCGATCGCGGTTTTCTCGGCAGCCTGCATCAGTGAGCGCCCGATGCCAGTGCGACCGGTCTCCGGCTTGACCGCGATCGAGTAGAGCCTTGCCAGCGCGGTGCCCGAGCGGAAGGTGAGCAGCGCGTATCCTCCGAGATGGTCGCCGCGATCGGCGACGATGAGCGAGGCCTTGGAGCTCAAGATGAAATGACGCAGCGACCGGCGCGACAGACGATCCGAGTCGAAGACGCGGTTTTCCAGCGTCTCGAGCGCGTCGAGATCGGCAAGAGTCGCCTGACGAATGGTCGCCTGACGAATGGTGGCCGGGTGTGACATGGGCGCCGAGCGCTCAAACCTGGGGAAAAGGGCGCCGGTTCCACCCGGTGATCATGGAGCTTTCCACGGCCTTGTCCAGGTTTCGGTGAGCGCGCGGCTTCGCGAGCGCAGAAAAGCGCGGATATCAGCCGATTGTCCGGGCTCGAGCGCGATGTCGATCCCGGCCCTGAAGCCTTTGATGTCGGGGTTGGGTGAAAGGAAGGTCCGCAGCACTTTCCCGCTCGAGACCGAGGCGACGATCTCGACGATGTCCGGCGCCTTGAGATAGTAATCGAGTTCGCCCCCTGCGAAATCGATGAGGAAGCGCCGGCTTCCCGGCATGTCGGCCTCGCTCGAGCCCAAGGCCTTCGCGACGGTCTGAAAGGTGGCGCGCACTTTCCCGCCGGGCGGCATGCCGGGCGTGTCGAGGAGTGCGCGCAGGCGATAGCCGTAGGCGAGGGTCTGGCCCTGTTCCAGCGGCGCCTTCGGCCGCCACGTGGCGACGATGTTGTCGGTCGCCTCGTTCTGCGCCGGCGCCTCGGTCAACTCGACGGCGCCCTCGCCCCAGGTGCCGAACGGCTCGACCCAATAGCTCGGGCGACGCTCGTAATGCAGGTCGATGTCCTCGTAGTGATCGAAGACGCGGTCGCGCTGCAGAAGGCCAAAGCCCCTAATGTCCTTGTCGAGGAACATCGAGGTCGCAGGCTCGAGCGGATTGGTGAGCGGGCGCCAGATCCACTCGCCCGAGCCCGCCTGCATCAGGAGGCCGTCGGAGTCGTGGATCTGCGCGCGGTAGTCGTCGCGCACGCGCGGGTCGCTTTCGGCGGTGAGGAACATCGAGGTCAGCGGCGCAAGGCCGAGATTCATGATCTGGCGCCGCGCGATGAGGGTCACCTGCATCTCGATCGCGGTGTCCTGGCCCGGATAGATGATGAAGCGATAAGCGCCCGTGACCGATTCCCCATCGAGCAGCGCATAGACGGTGACGCGGTCGGCATCGGGCGCCGGCTGCTCCACCCAGAACTCGCGAAAGAACGGAAACTCTTCCGGGCGCCCGACGCCCGCGTTGATGGCCAATCCGCGCGCCGACAATCCGTAGAGCTGACGGCGGCCAAGGAAGCGGAAATAGCTCGCGCCGAGGAAGGCGATGAGCTCATCCATCACCTTCGGATCATTCAGCGGGTAGTGCAGCCTGAAGCCCGCAAAGCCGGTGCCGACGGGCAACGGCTTGTCGATCTTGGTCCGTCCGAAGTCGAAGAGGCTCGGCGAATAGGGAATGGGGGCCGGCATGCCGTCATGCACGATATTGACGACGATCGGTCGCTTGAAATTGAAGCCAAGGTGAAAGAGCTGAAGCTGGAACAAGCTTCCGGGCGACTGGAAGAACGCCTTGTCGGACCGGAAGCGGATGTCGCGCCAGCTGTCGA
The DNA here is from genome assembly GCA_019247795.1 of Hyphomicrobiales bacterium. Taxonomy (GTDB): domain Bacteria; phylum Pseudomonadota; class Alphaproteobacteria; order Rhizobiales; family Beijerinckiaceae; genus GAS188. Next base: position 4,004 of record JAFBAK010000143.1, read on the forward strand.
AATCGAGATTGGCGATCGGTGCCGGAAGCTGGGGCGGCGTCGCATCGAACGGCACGGTGGCGACGTCGCGGGCCCGCTGCACCACGTCTTCGTAGCCGAAGCGCGGATTGGGCGGTTTTGTCGCATCCGTGCTCTGGGCGAAGCCGGAGCCGGCAAGCGGCGCCGCGAACGGCGTGAGCGTGGAAGCGAGCCCCGCCTCGATGACGCGGCGGCGCGTGAATTGTCGTGACATTCTTCCGGCTCGCAGCGGCACGAGGGTTCGGGACGGGTGGGGTTTTTCTTATCAGCAATCCGCGCTTCGAAACAGCCATCCCGCGTGCAAGGCGCGCGGGCAAATTTGTGAAGGGGATGCGCAGCATGAATTTCCCGCAAACGACGAGGCAAAAAACTGAGGGTTGTGGGAAATCGCATCTTGTATCTTCGGCCGTCATTGCGTAAGTGTTTCTTGCCTAATTCGCACGTGCCTGTGGCTGCGTGCCGGTCGGTGGGCATCCGGACAAGAGGCCGGACAGCCGCCGGGGTCCAAGTCCTCGAGGATCCAATCCTCGGGATGTCGAGCCCCCACACCCAGACCGGCGGTCGGAGGCGACCGGCTTACACTCGTTCTCCACGAGTGGACGCGGCTTGAAGCAACGACGGAGCGGGCTTTTTTGGTCTCCAGCCGGCCCTTCCAAAGGTCGGGTTACCGAAGAGGCTTGTCCTTCTTGCCGGGCGTGCGGACGAGGGTTTCTCATCCGTTACGTGGGCTACTCGAAAGGGTCCTCGAACCCCGTTTGTGGGACCCGCATCGATAGCCGCTACGGCGCACCAGCCGGAGTTGTCGTCGACCTTCAAGGTTGCCGTCAAGCCGGCGCGGTCTCGAGGCTCTACCGAACCCTGCGTCTCCACCGCGCGGGAAAGGCAACCAAGAACCGCAAGCGATCGTTGTCCAAGCGTTTTGCGAAAACTGTTTCGCGAATCCCTGGACGAGTGGGTCCACCAAGCGATCTCCTTCGCCCGAGGTCGCGCAAGGTCGATGGGTGCTAAAGATGACCGAACGCATTCGCAGCTTTCTTCGCGAGCGCCGAGAGGATGCTCCTTGCCTCGTGATCGATCGCGAGGTGATCGCCGAGAATTACCACACCTTCGCCAACGCGCTGCCGGACACGCGGGTGTTCTACGCGATGAAGGCGAACCCGGCGCCCGAGATCCTGCGCCTTCTCGCCGATCTCGGCTCCTGCTTCGACGCGGCTTCGATCACCGAGATCGAGGCGGTGCTGGCGGCGGGCGCACAGCCCCACCGTATCTCTTTCGGCAACACCATCAAGAAGGAGCGGGACGTGGCGCGCGCCTTCGAGCTTGGCGTGCGCCTGTTCGCGGTCGATTGCGAGACCGAGGTCGAGAAGATCGCGCGGGCGGCGCCGGGCTCTCGCGTGTTCTGCCGCCTGCTCGTCGACAATGCGGGCGCCGATTGGCCGTTGTCGCGCAAGTTCGGCTGTGACGGCGCGATGGCGGTCGCAGTGCTGGAGCACGCCAAGCGCCATGGTCTCGAGCCGCACGGCGTCTCCTTCCATGTCGGCTCGCAACAACGCGATCCGAAGATGTGGGATGCCGCTCTCGCCATCTCGGCCGGGGTTTTTCGCGCCTGCGCCGAGCGCGGCATCAATCTTTCGATGGTGAATCTCGGCGGCGGCTTCCCGGCGAAATATGTGAGGAAGGGCCCCTCCGTGCGCATCTACGGCGAGACCATCTTCCGTTCGTTGAAAAGACATTTCGGCAACGCCTTGCCCGAGACCGTGATCGAGCCCGGGCGCGGCCTCGTCGGGGATGCCGGCATCATCGAGGCGGAGGTCGTCCTCGTCTCGCGCAAATCGAAGAACGACCCTCTGCGCTGGGTCTATCTCGACATCGGCAAGTTCGGCGGCCTCGCCGAGACCGCCGACGAGGCGATCCGTTATGTCATTCGCACCGAGCGGGACGGCGACCGCAAGGTGGCGTGCGCGCTCGCCGGACCCACTTGCGACAGCCTCGATGTGCTCTACGAGAAGGAACC
>JAFBAK010000206.1 GCA_019247795.1 Hyphomicrobiales bacterium
CGAAGTTCAGGGCGTTGAGCACTTGAGGACGGTTGAGCTTGATCACTCCCACCTTGTCGCCGCTCGCGAGCATCTGCGTTTCGACGATGATCGACTCGTAGGTCATGTCCCGCTCCATTTCTCGACCGGACCATAGGGTGCGAGGAGGCGATGGCAAGCGCAAGGGGAAAGCGCATCGGATACGCCTTGCGCGAGCGCTAGAAGCAGGAACCGAGATGACGTCGAGCGAGCGCCGATGCCTTCAGGTCGTCTGTCCGACGCGGGCCTCGCGGCGCTTACGCATCAGCGCCTCGAGCTCCTTGTCGTCTTGCGGAATCTGGATGTTGAGGCGCACCAGGAGATCGCCCGTTCCCGACTTGAGCGGCAGGCCCTTCCCTTTGAGTCGCGATGTCTTGCCGCCTTGCGCGCCGGGTGGAATCCTCATCTCGACAGCACCGCCGAGCGTGGGCACCCTTATGGTGCCGCCGAGCACGCCATCGGCGAGAGGCACGTCGACGGTGACGCGCAAATCCTTGCCGTTCGCAACCTCGAAATCGGGATGACGCTTATAGTGGACGGTCACCAGCGCATCGCCCGGTTCGCCGCCCTGCGCGCCGGGCTCGCCCAAGCCGCGCAACCTGATCTGCTTCCCCTGCTCGATGCCTGAGGGAATCGTCACCTCGACTTCGCGGCCATTGCCGAGCAGGACGCGGCGTTTGCCGCCCTTCGCCACCTCCTCGAGCGTCACATCCATGTCGAAGGTGACGTCCGAGCCGCGCATCGACTGGCGCTGAGCCCGACCTTGTTGCGCACGCGCGCCACGACCGAACAGCTCGGAGATCATGTCCTCCATCCCGGAAGGTCCGCCGGCGCCCGAGCGCGCTCCCCCTGCGGCGCCAGTGCCGAAGTCGAAGGAGAAATGCTCGAACCCCTCAGGGGCCGCGCCTCGGCGGAACCCTCCGGCCCCGCGCATGTCGCCGAAGCCGTGGAACCGGTCCTTGCCTTCGGCGTCGATCTCACCACGGTCGAATTTCGCGCGCTTCTCCTTGTCGCCCAAAATCTCATAGGCGGCATTCACCTCGGCGAATTTGTCCTTCGCCTTGGGGTCTGACTTGTTGCGATCGGGATGGTGCTGCTTGGCGAGGCGGCGAAACGCCTTCTTGACATCCGCCTCGCTGGCGGAGCGAGCAACGCCCAGCACCTGATAAGGATCGCGCATCAAGAGCCTTTCTGGGTTTCGATCCGGAAAATCGCCCGTGCCAGTCCATTTGCCCACGCGGATTTGGGCATTCAACTCGGCACATGCGGGGAATGTGGTGTGGTCGTTGCCGATGCGCAACGCCAATGCCGGCTTGCGGGGTCTCTCGATCTTTCATAGGGGATGGAAGCGAGATCAGAGGGGTTGATCCGGTGCTCGCAGGCAACCGAGGCGTCAGGTTCGGCCACCACCGACAGGCACCCACAAAGCATGTTTGAAAACCGAGCTGCTTTTCCGAAACGAAGAGCGTTCACGAGAAAACGAGCCTGAAGGCGTCTCCAGGCGAGACGCTGGGAAGAAGAGAAAGCTGAACGATGGCCGATCCGATCTTGGTCGAAGTGACGCGCGGCCGCGCGACGGAAAGTCAGCACCGAGGCGCGCTTGCGGTGGTGGATGCCGACGGACGGCGCGTGCAGGCCCTTGGCGAGACCGATCGGCGCATCTTTCCTCGCTCGGCCGTCAAGGGGCTGCAGGCGCTCGCCCTCATCGAGACCGGCGCGGCCGATCGCTATGGCCTCACGCAAGCCGAGCTTGCGCTCGCCTGCTCCTCCCATTCCGGCGAGCCGCGCCATGCCGAGACGGCGGCTTCGATGCTCGCCAAGGCGGGACGTGACGTCACTTGCCTCGAATGCGGAACGCATTGGCCCTCGAACGAGCAGGCCGCGCGCGCCCTCGCGGCGACCGGGCGCGAGCCGACCGCGCTCCACAACAATTGTTCGGGCAAGCATTCGGGGTTCATCTGCGTCGCCTGCGCTACGAATGTCGACCCGAAAGGGTATGTGCGCCCCGACCATCCCGTGCAGCAACGCATCAAAGCGGTGTTCGAGGACATGATGAGCATCAAGCTTCCCGATGCGAGCCGTGGTGTCGACGGGTGCTCCATCCCGACCTACGCCACCCCGCTCGAGGCGCTCGCGCTCGCTTTCGCGCGCTTCGGTTCCGGAACCAAGCTCTCGCGCGATCGCGCGGCGGCAGCGCTGCGGTTGCGCGAGGCCGTCGCCGGGGAGCCGTTCATGGTCGCGGGGAGCCGGCGCTTCGACACGATCGTGATGGGGGCGCTCGGCACGAAGGCGTTCACCAAGACCGGGGCCGAAGGCGTCTACTGCGCCGCCTTGCCGGAGCAAGGTCTCGGCATCGCGATCAAATGCGACGACGGGGCCGGGCGCGCCGCCGAAGCCGTGATGGCCTCGCTCCTCTGCGCTTACGTGCCGATGACCGACGCGCAGCGCGCGATCGTCGCACCCTATGCGGACAAGCCGATCCTCAATTGGAACGGGATCGAGACCGGGAGGCTGCGTGTGAGAGCGAGTAGCGAGTGGCGAGTTGCAAATTGATGGGGCAAGTGTCTTCGCTACCCTCCATTCGCTACTCGCTGCTCGCTACTCACTACTCGCTTATTGCGCGAGTGCCCCCAGGATGCGCGCCCAGGACCGCATGCCGTGATGGAAGCTCGACATGTCGTATTTCTCGTTGGGCGAATGCACGCGATCATCGTCGAGGCCGAAACCCACAAGAAGTGAATCAAGCCCGAGGATCCGTTTGAAATCGCCGACGATCGGCACGGAGCCGCCGCTGCCGATGGTAACCGGCGCCTTGCCCCATTCGGCGAGAAGCGCCTCGCGGGCTCGCGTCAGGAGCGGGCTGTCGGCCGGAAGCGAAATCGCCTTCGAATTGGCGTGGTGCTTGAATTCCGCCTTGCAATCGGGTGGGAGCCGATCGCGAATATATGCCTCGAAAGCTGCCGAAATCTTCGACGGGTCCTGATCGCCGACGAGGCGGAAGGACACTTTCGCCGAGGCCTGCGAGGCGATCACGGTCTTCGATCCCTCCCCCTCATAGCCGCCCCAGATGCCGTTGATGTCGAAGGTGGGGCGGGACTGGACCATTTCGATCAGCATGCGACCCTTTTCGCCGACCGGCACCGCAAGGCCGACCTGGCCGAGAAATTCCTCCGCCTTGAGATTGAGTGACGCCCAATCCGCCTTGAGCTGCGAAGGCGGCTCGTGCACGCCGTCATAAAAGCCGGGGAGAAGAATGCGGCCATTCTCGTCCTTGAGGCCGCCGAGGATCTTCGTGAGCACATTGATCGGGTTCGCGGCGCCGCCGCCGAAGATGCCGGAGTGCAAGTCGCGATCCGCTGCCTTGATGGTCACTTCCTCGTAGACGAGGCCGCGCAGCGTCGAGGTGATCGCCGGCGTGTCGCGATCCCACATGCCGGTGTCGCACACGAGAGCTGCGTCTGCCTTGAGCACCGCCCTGTTGGCTTCGACGAAAGCCGGCAGATTGACGGAGCCGCATTCCTCCTCGCCCTCGATGAGCAAGGTGAGATCGATCGGCAGCGAGCCCGTCACCTCCTTCCAGGCGCGGCACGCCTCGATGAAGGTCATCGCCTGGCCTTTGTCGTCACAAGCCCCGCGCGCGAGGACGACCTTGCGACCGGGCGCGAGCTCGGCGACACGCGGCTCGAAAGGCGGATTGCGCCAAAGGTCGAGCGGATCGACCGGCTGCACGTCATAGTGTCCGTAGAACAACATGTGCGGGCGCTTGCCGCTGCCGTTCTTCGCGGCCGGGGTCGTCGCATGTCCGAGGACGACCGGATGGCCCTTCGTCGGGCGCACGCTCGCTTTGAAACCGATCGTTGCGACATCGGATTTGAGATGCTCGGCGGCCGTCACGCAATGCTGTTTGTAGGCCGGATCCGTCGAGATCGAGGGAATGCGCAGAAAGCCGAACAGCCGCTCGACGGCGGCATCGAGATTCTTGTCGAGATGAGCGAGGACTTTATCGAGGTCTGACATGACGGGTTCCGGTTTGAGCGGCAAAGGGCCGCGACGCGCGGCGAAAGCTAGAGGGAAACGGGACATTGGAAAAGCAAAAAGGAGGGGTGTGAAGACGTGAAAATGAAAGGAGACAATTCCTTTCCCTTAGCCTTCACCTTTCACCTTCTCGCCCCTCCCTCTTCATCCAATCCGCTCGATGAGGAAGGTCTGGCGCGTGTCGAGCTTGTGCATGCCGCCATTCTGTTTCGCCACGTCCTGCGAAATGGTGAATTGCCGGAGCGCGAGGCGCTTGAGCTCCCAGGAATCGAAGAAGGTGACGCTTTTCGCGCTTTTCCTGGTCACCAGCGTCCAGTGGTTGTCCGGATATCCGATACCGATGCAGGCGAGGCGATTGGCCTTTGGAGGCCCACCTGCTTCGAGCCAGCCGCCGACCTCCGACCAGAAGTCTTGCACCCGCTCGATCTTGCGTCTGGCGAAGGGCCGTGTGACGACGATGCGTCCTTTCAGATGCCGCGTCTTTGCCGCGTATCTCTCGGCCGCCCTGAACAGCGCGACCGTGTCCTCGACGCCGGCGCCCTTCCAGATCACCGCCGGAAATTTATGCGCGATTGCGCCGCAAAGGATCGTCATCAACTCCCAGGCGTCATCATCCGTGAAGCTCGACGGAAAGAGGCATTGGAACGCGTTGATGATGGCGTAAAACCCGCACAGCCCATCGACCTGACCCTGCAGATAAGGCGTGCGTCGCGTGACCGGAGAAGCCTTGCCGTTCCGGCGTGCGCTCGCCGTCCCTTCGCGTTCCTTGCCTCGATGCGAGTCTTTCACGCGGGTATTCTCCGGCCGCGCCGTTTCGGCAATGTTATAGAGAACGGACCGAGGAAGGAGAACCCGTCCGAATTCACGCCTTTGCGCCGATATGGTGCGCCGCGAGCGCGAGAAGGCTCGTTTCCTCATTCGGCGTCAACACGCGCCTTGGGACGATCAAACCGCTCATGACCGAAGTCCAAAGAACCAAAATGGTATCATAGCTTGTGAGCGCCTGGACCAGGTTCCAGGAAAAGGTGGTCTGATAAGAGCTGCCCGCTTGGCTGAACCCATTTTGCGTGATCTCGACAGCCTTCTCCTCGTGGCGCTCGGGATGATCCAGTGCGGCCGCGAGCCGCTTCCGGAATCTTTGCGCGACCATAAGCGTGATGTAATACCCGCAAATGTACCCGAGCCCCACGAGCGCCGCGACGAGGCCGCCAAAGGCGTGCGGGTCGATGCCGAAGGCGATCGCGAGGGACGCCCCGAAAAGCCCGACCGGGAAGGCGCCGAGATAAGCCATCCAGGAGAGTTTCGGCCAAAAAACAGCGTGTTGCTGACGCGCGGCGCTCGCGCGAAAGTAGGCGCGCACCTCCTCGTCGGTGAGCGAATAGCGCAGGAGGATGCGCGGCACGCCATCGCTTTCAGTGGTCATGTGCAAAGAAGCCTCTTCTCATTCCAGGTCTGAGCCAGCTCCGATTTTTAATGACGATTTGACATATTCAGCCACGGTCCATCTTTCCGCCGATCCTTTGGCGTTTCACGCCGCGAGTCCGGGCACCTTCTTGCGCGCCCGCTCCGTCGCAATCTCGGCGATCGCCGGATAATCCGCCTTTCCGGTCGCGAGCAAGGGGAGCTTGTCGACGATGATGA
>JAFBAK010000061.1 GCA_019247795.1 Hyphomicrobiales bacterium
AAGCTGGGCGACACGCCGCCGACCTCGTCCTGCAGCACGAGTTGCCGGCCGGGCGGCACGGTCGAGGCCGCCGGCAAGGTGAGGGTGCGGATCGCCGTGAGTTGCGCGGTGAGGCCGAGATAGCGGTCGTTCACGGTCGCCGCGTAATTCGCGTCCCCGATCGGCGTGCGGAAATCGACGAGCGTCGGCAAGTTGAGATTGTCGAGCCGCACCTTCTCGTAGCGCGCCAGCGCCACGTCCCACACCGCGACGTAATATCCGCTCGGCGTCGCGATCGAGGTGTTCTCGGTGAGGTCAATATAATCGAGCCCGACGGACCAGACGGAGTTCGTCTTGTTGACCGCGACACCGGGCCCGGAGACGACATTCGAGGGAAAGAGCACATCGACCGCGACCGTGATCGAGGGCGTGCTGGAATCGAAGAGGCCCATTACGAATAATCTCCGGTTGCGCCCGCCGTTTGCCCGACGATGCCGTTCACGATCGGCAATCGCCCGAGCAGGATCTGCGTCGTGTTCAAGCCGTTGGTGACCGTGAGCCCGACATCGTAAGAGCCCGGCGTCAGCGCCTGCAGGCGCGCGGCGGGAAAGAAGATCTGCAGGATGCCGAGCGACGGCAGGGTCAGCTCGCCCGTGGCGGTCGAGCCTGTGAGCGCCGGCGTGTTGCCTTCGCCCACCGGCTTCAGCGCGAGGTTGAAGCTCAACGGAACATCATCCCCGGTGATGTCGATCGGCATTCCCGAGGCCTTGTCGTTGAATTGGATCGATGTCGCCCAATCGGACTGATTGGTCACCGGCTTGAAGCGCGCCTGGAACATGTCAGAGCACCAGATAAAAGGTCACGAGGAGGAAAGGCGGCAGGTTGTTGTGCGCGCCGCCGCCGCCCGTCGCATCCGAGGTGAAGCTGTGCGTGTGCACGCCGCCCGCATCGGTGACGAAGCTGTGCGCATGCGCGGGGATCGGCGAAACCGCGACGTTGTGCGCATGGGCGCCGTCGGTCGCGATCCCGTGCTGGTGGTCGGCGACCGCGGCCACGCTGATGTTGTGGCTGTGCGCGCCGTCCGTCGCGAGCGAGAGATTGTGCGAATGGGCGCCGGCGACCGAGGTTGCGGACGAACCGGGTCCGCCGTTCCAATACCCGCCGACCGTGCCTTGCGCCGGGGCGTTGAAGGAATTGGGCACATCATAGGAATGCGCGTGATTGCCTTGGACGTCGGTGACGCTCCCGGAATGGTTGTGCGACCCTTGCGTATCCGCCGAAGCACCATGCGCGTGGCCGCCCGCGAAACCCGAGGCGCCCCCATGGCTATGCGCGCCTTGCGTGTCGCTCGTCGCCGTCGGACTGAAGGCTCCGGCTTGCGCCGTCGTCCCGCTCAAGGAAAAGGCGCCATTCGCCTGTGTCGTTCCGGTATGGACATGGGAGGGAATTTGCGTGCTCGCCAAAGTCTCCGCCCCGGTGCCGCCGGTGCTCCCGAGCGCGCCGGGGCTTCCGGTCGCGAAGCTCCCGGCCGCGAGCCGCCCCGACGCAGGGGCGCCCATCCCGTCGATGCCGAAGGCCGCGCGGCCGCGAAAATCAGGGAGCGCGATCGTCTTGTTCGCGTTCCAATCGGCGAGCGCCGTCGCGCCGCGCGCGCCCGACACCGCCAGCGTCGGATCGGCGTTCCACAACCATTGGAAGAGGTTCTGGCAGATCGGGCTTGCGAGCTCCGAGGCGCCGGAGACGGAATTGCCGATCGTGTTGCCGTTCGCGCGCACGCGCCCGGCGATCACGGCCGTTCCGTAATTCCATTGCAGGTCGCCCGTGACGAGCCCGCCGGAGCCGCCCGCGCTTGCGCCCGCGCCATTCGTCGCGCCCGCCGCGTCTGGCGCCGCATCGCCCGGCAGATTGTCCACCTCGCGGATCTGCACGCCCGAAGCCGTGACGATCCGAAGCTTGTAGGCATTCCCGGCAAGCCAGATCTCGGGCACGCAGCCATTCGCATCCGTGAGGATCGGTTGCGCGAAGGGCGAGTTCAAGAGCCCGTCCCGATACGCGGTTCGCGGCGTGAGCGTGCCGGCATCGAAGACGGTGATCTCGGCGCCGAGCTGAGCCGCGCCTTGGAAGAACACGGGCTGGGTGCTCAAGGGGCAGAAGACGGCCATGTGCAAGGCCTCCGATCTCAGGCGAAAGCTTTGGGATTTCGGATGTGCGAACTAACTCTGGCGAGACGCGACAACGCCGGCGCTCCCCGCCCCCCGCGACGCAGTCGCGGCGGGGAGGGTATGGGTGGGGGGCAGACCCGCTACGAAACCGAAATCGTACGCCGCACCCGCACCGTCGCCTCCATGCCGGTGCCGGCCCAGGCAATAGGCGTGCGAAGGGGCGGTTCCTGCCCCGAACTCTTTAGGAACAAAGCCTTTTCGGCCGCGTTTCTCTCACACAAGCCTTACCAGCGCCGAGATCGGCGTTCCGACCAGGAACGCTCGGCTCGGCACGCCAACTCCGGAGCCGATCATGCGTTCAGGAATGACCAGAATTCTCGGGCTGGGCCTCACCGCGGCCGTTCTTCTCGGCACGCTTCCGATGGTCCCGACGCCCGCCGAGGCCGCGGTGCACCACGTCTACCACCATTACCGCCATTACGGGTATTACCACCACCGCCACTACGGGGCGGCCCCGATCGTCGGCGCCGTGGGCGCCATCATCGGCGGGATCGCGGCCAATGAGGCGGCGCGCCACTACTATGACGGGTATGCGCCTTACGGGTATTACGGCGGCTATGGCCCGTATGCGCCAGCCCCGTATTACGGCCCTGGCCCTTACGGGTGGTAGCCGAACTCATCGCGGCGGGGCAGGACATATTGTCGCCTCAAGCCTCGTCGCTGTCTTGAGCCGGCATCCCGGAGCGTGATCGAGAAAGGGCGTTCATCACCGCCCCGATCACGCTTCGTCGCGCCCCGGCGTTGAGCCTGGCGGCGCTGATCTCTTCCGCAAACGCTTTGACGCTTTCGGCATCCGGCGCTCGCAGCAGCCGGTTCACGGCCTCGAGCACGCTTTGTCGCGCCGTGGCCTCGGCCTTGGCGAGATGACGCGCCACGCTCGTGAGCAGCTTGTCCTTGGGAACCGCGTCATGTTTTCCCTTCACAGGTCCTCGATCCGAATAATGGGGCATGTCTCCCGCACCGGCCGTGTCATCCCCGGCGAGGCTCGCAACGCGAGCCTCCCCCCGAGTCATCCCCGGCGAGGCTCGCAACGCGAGCCTCGGGAAGGGGACCCAGGAACCGGCAATTCTAGGTACTAGAGCCGCATGGGGCGCGAAAGCCGCCGAACTTCTGCCTGTATTCGCGACATCACCACCCCGTTGCAAGGCACGCGCTAGGGCGGCCGCTCGTGCTTCCTCCACGCAAGACCTGCGGAAGTGCCTCACCCATACAAAAGAATATCCAATTTTAACTTTTTTGACTTTATTGCTCACCGGCGAGGCGGGGTCTTGCTGGCCGTTGTGCATCGCAATTCCAGAGTTCTACCATCCCGCAGCGTGAGAAACGGTTTTCGCCGATACCAAATCGGCGAATGAGGACGCGCCGGTGTGATGACGGGGGGTTCGCTTGCCGCGTCATCGCGAGAGGGAATGTGTGATGAGTAACCGTTGGACGATCGCCTGGGTCGCACTCCTTGCCTTCATCGGAATGAATGGCGCAGCCTCAGCCCACGGTGTCGGCTTCGGCGCAGGCGGCTTCCACCACAGCGGGGTCTTCCACCGCGGCTTCGCCGGGCGCTTTCACACCGGCTTTTTCCACGTGCGAGGCTTCGTCCACGAACCTGCACCTCCTCGCGTCTCCGGCAGCTTCTTGCGCGGCGGCTTCACGAACGAAGTCGAGAACGGGCTCACCGCCACCGGCCTCGGCTTGCTCATCGAGGCCAGGATCGCCTCGTATCTCGCGCTCCTGAGCCAGTATTCGGGCGAGGCCGGAGGGTCGGGCGGCGACGGCGCCGGTTGCGACGCGCAATGCCTCTCGAACCGCTATTTGAAAAACACCGAGAGCTCCTCGAGCTCCTCGAGCTCGCAAGCCAAGGGCGGCGACATTCCGCAATACGACGTCAACCACAACTGCACCGCCCTGCAAGGCATTCCCACGCGGAACTATTGCCTGCGCACCGAGCAGGAAAATTACGATACCATCAAATCGCTCTGGTCGAACGTCCCCGGGCAGGTGAAAAACAGAACCCTCGCCAAGATGCAGGACCTCACGCACGGTCATCGTTGACGCCGGAGGCGAAGATGCGTCCGTCTCCCGTGGTGAAGAGGAAGAAGCCGTCGAGCGTCGCGACGCTGTTCGGTTGCGGCAGCGTCGTGTCGGGATAAGGCGTCACCTGGGTCGAGGACACCGAGAAGGCGCCGAGTTCCGTGACGCACACGACGTCGGGCGTCGGCGCCTTGTTGTTCTTCGCCCAGGTGACGGGAAGCGTGCCGGGCAGCGCGCCGGCGAGCGCGGTGATGCTGCCGCCCGCCGTCGCGGTGAGCGCCGCCGCGGCTCTCGCATCGTAGAGCGTGCCGTTCACGTCGATCATGCCGCGCGGGCCTTGCAGGAGCGTGTCCGTGAAGGTGACGAGCCCCGGCACGAGCTTCCATTGCACGACCTCGCCGTCGACCTCGCAATAGCGGTTGAGCAGCCGGCCGAGCCCCTCTCCGGGTTGCGCGCCGGGTTGCGAGGAGCGGGGAAAGGGGATGTCGACCATCAGAAATACGCCACGCGCTGGACGCCGTAGGAGACGAGATCGGCCGTGATTCGACGAATATTGGCGTCGGTCACGTCTTGCGAGGGCAGGGCGCCGGAGCCGGGCTGGGCGTTGTTGCCGAAATCGGGCTGGAGCGACAAGGCGAGCGCATTGGCGATCTCATGGGCGAGCGCCGACGGCGTGTCGTCCACATCGGCGAGATAGAGGACGCCGCGCCCTTGCAGGTTCTGGACGACGACGTCGAGCCGGTCGAGCGCGAGCGCGACATCCTCGGGCGATGCCGGATTGTCGACGCTCGCCGCCCCGATGCGCGAGAGCGCGCTCGTCGCGATCCAGCTCGAATCGCGCGTCGCCGAGGTCGGAAACGTCATTCGGCCGGCTCTTCGTCGGTTGCGGCCCGCGCGACTTTGCGCGCCTTCGCGTCGCGACGAACGGATGGTGACGCGGCTTCGTCTTCGTCTTCCTCCCAGTGCGCGACCGGCTTGATCTCGGTCACCTCAAAGAACGGGTTCTCGTTCGCCATGGCGAGAAGCTCGGCGTGATCGTCCTCGACCTCGACCTCCTGCCCATGCGTGAACGCGACGCCGTGAAAGCTCACATAAGGCGCCGATTTCTCGTGATCGGTGTAGATGATTTTCGCCATGATGACCTCGTGCAGAATATTTCCGCGCCTCGTCCACGCGTGCCGCAAGGCGCGCGGGGAAGAGGGCATGTTGATTCGATGCGCGGCGGCACGGTCAGGCGCGCCGCCGCCTTCGCTCAGGCGTCGATGAAGGGCGATCCCGCTATTCCTGGAAGCCATGCGTCGCCACCGCCGCATTGACGTTGCCGGCGCCGAGCGAGGGCAGCGTCAGCGTGATCGGCGTGTTCACCGAGGCGGCCGGGATCGGCGGGTTGAAGTTCACGACGAGCGGAGCTGCACCTGTGGTGACGCCGGCCGGTGCGCAGAACGCGTAGGTCAGGTTCCCGGAGACAAGGCCCGTGACCGTCGCGTTGACGCAAGCGGCGGCCGTCGCTCCGCTCGCCGTGATTTCGAAACCCGAGATGAAGGTCGTGAGGCCGGGCGCTCCCGGCAGCGTCGCGACCGCCGAAGCCGCCGCAACATTTCCGGAGGCCGCCGTCACGGGGAAAGCGTGCGGCACCCCCTGCGCCTCGCATCTTTTCGCGGAACACAAAGCAAGCGCCAGCGTGGCGCCAAGAAGCGCGTTCTTGATCATCGATGTTCTCCGAACAGATTGAAACGAGGGGCTCCGGCGCGAGCGCCAGGAGTGGCTACGCCCTTTTGTCGAAGCGGGGGCCGTTAGCGGGGCGGCGCATAGGCATGATCCGCGCTTACATGCGCTCGCGGATGAGCAAGGCCCGCGGCATCACGCGATTGGGGCGCAGCGCGATGATGAGCACGCCGACGAACGTGATCGCCGCGCCGAGGATCATGCGCGGATCGAGCCGATCGCCGAGCAGCAGCACGCCGAGCACGACCGTGAACACCGGCGACATCAGGATGAGCGGTGCGATCATATTGGCCTCGTATCGGTTGATCAGCCAGTAATAGGCCGTATGGGCGATCACCGAGACGACGAGCGCCGAGAAGGCGACGCAACCGAGGAACTTCAAGCCGCCCGCAAGCGTGGCCGAGACTTGCCCGCTCTCGAAAAGTGCCGACGCCAGGGCGAGCGGCAGGATGGCGCTCAAGCCCGCCCAGGCTTGAAACTGCAGAGCCTGCACACCCTTGATCTGCTTCATCAATATGGCGCCGAGCGAGCCGGCTGCCGAGGACAGCACGACGAAGATCAGCCCATTCGACATGGTGACCGAGTTGGGATTCCAGATCACCAGCAAGGTGCCGCACAGCGTCAAGGCCATGCCGAGCGCACGCCGCCAGCGGATCTTTTCGCCGAGCACCACGATCGAGAGGATCGTCGTGAAAGGGAGCCCGATCTGGCTGACGATCGCGGCCGTGGAGGCCGTCGCGTCGCGCAAGCCGACATAGTAGATCGCAAAGCTCCCGCCGCCGATGAGGAAAGAGGCGGCGACGAGCCGCAACCGCGGCTTCGGCATCGGAAACAGCCAAGGGAAGACTGCGAGCGCGATCAGCACGCTGCGCAGCATCCCATAGCAGAGCGGCGGCACGCCGATCTGCGAGACGACGACCTTGCTGACGATGGAGTTCATTGCCCAGACGAGGCAGACGCCCATGATGATGGCGATGTCGCGGGGTTGCATCCGAAACTTCGTGCAAAGGAGCGGAGCTTCTTGATGCAACGGGCAATCGCGTCGAGCAAGGCGATCTTCGCATGGATTCCATCACCTGGCGCCATGGCGCCCAAACCTCGTCTCGACCGGACTTCAAAAGTGTCAACGATGTTGCCGGTCTAAAGTGTCAATGATGTTCCCGGTTGCACACCCGCCCCAAACCTCTCCCGCAGGGAGAGGTCGGACTCGCGCAGCGAGCCGGGTGAGGGCGGCAGCGCTCACCTTCAGAAGCTCGGGCTGGCGCCGACCTATCAGAAGCTTGCGCATCGGCCTTCGCCGCAAAGCTGGTCAACTACGGCCAATTACTGATTACGACAGTGCATTTGGTCATGAGCGGCGCGATATCTCACGCCGCGACAACAGGATGCCTCTTGATATCCGGTAGGCCGGGCACTGCCTTGGGGTCGAGATCCCTGGTTTCCGGCATGAAGGCCCAGCAGATGGCGACCGCGGCCAATGCCACGCCCATGATGGCCCAGAACCCTGCCGCGCCGCCGAAGCTCTCGGCGACATAGCCCGAGAGCGTGGTGCTGAGCGCGGCGCCGATGCCGCTGAAAGTCCCGACGATGCCCTGTCCGAGATTGAACCGCCCGCTGCCTTTCGTCAGGTCGGAGATCACCAGCGGCGTCAACACCCCGAGCACAGCCCCGCTAATGCCGTCGAGGAGCTGCACGGCCGCCAGCACCGCAGGATCGTCAAAGAGGGCGAAACATGCGGCACGGATCGGCAATGCGCCCAGGCCGATCAGCAACAAGGGGCGGCGCCCCCAGCTTTGCGCATCGCGCCCCACTTTCGGAGCCAGGGCCGCGACGACGATTTGCGGAACGAACAGGAGAACCGATAGCACGATCGATGAATCGCGCGCTCGCGCCAATTCCCCGCCGATCAGCGGCAACACGGAAGCGTTGGCGATTTGGAACAAAACGATGCAGCCTGCGAAGACGAGCAGGGGAGCGTTCATCCCGACGTGAGCTCGCGCCCTCCTTGGCGGTCGTGTCGGATGGTAATCTCCCGCGCAAGCGCCGCAGGCGCGGGCAAAATGGATGTCACGTGAGCGAATTTGGCTCAGGGCGAGCAAGGTCGGAACCGCGAGAATCGCGCTCGCAAAGAAGATGGCCTGGTTGGAGTACACATAGCCGAGCCACCCCATGGCGCCTGCGCTGGCGAACCCCCCGATTGCCGCGAAGCGCTGGTTTCGCCCCAAGCGCTCGGGTAGGGCTCCGCCACCGACCAGCCCACGGCTGATCGCCGCGACCGCCGGCCCGAGCACCCCACCGGTCATCCCGAGCAAAGCCTCGGCGATGATTACCGGCGGAAAGCTCGGGCATAGGGCCAAGGTCAGGGCCGCGCACGCGACGACCGCGACCCCCAACGCCACCATCATTCGCTTCGACTGGACGATGTCGAGCAGTTCGCCCCCGGGGATTTGCACCAACAAGCCGACGAGACCGCTGACGGTGAGGATGGAGCCTATTTCGACTTGCGTCCAGCCGAGGCCCCTCAAATATAGGGCCACGAAAGGCCCGAAACCCGTCAAGACTCCCGCAAGAAAAAAGTTGAGCCAGTCGAGACCTCGCAAGCTCGTTTGCGAGGTATCGACTTCGCCCGCTCCGATCAGTGCATGGCCCACGCGCCAACATAAGCATAGGATGGGCCCTCATGCGAAGCCCCAGAATTACGGTGACAGTGCACT
>JAFBAK010000165.1 GCA_019247795.1 Hyphomicrobiales bacterium
TGGGGCGAGGTCTGCGCCAGGCTCTCCGGCGGACCGCAAAGCGCAAGGCCGAGGGCGGCGACAAACGGGAGAAACGCTGACGCAAATCGAACCATCGCTGCACGTCTCCGAACAGCGTCGCCCCGCCTCTAGATAGCGCGCGCCAAAGGCGCCGAACAGACGCGGGCTTGCAGCGGACCGAACGGCGATGCAAGGCTTGCGGTCCTTTTCTCACTTGGAACCGCAATGATTCAGTACCGGTTGCACTACTTTCCCGAATCCGGGAACAGCTACAAGCTCGCGTTGATGCTCGCCTTGTGCGGGCAGGGCTTCGAGCTTGTCTGGACCGATTTCGGCGGGGGCATCACGCGATCCGCCGAATGGCGCGCAGCGGTCAACGAGATGGGAGAGATTCCCGTGCTGGAAGACGGCAACGAGCGCCTCACCCAGACGGCGCCGATCCTGTTGCGCCTCGCCGAGCGTTTCGGGAGATTCCAAGGAGCCGATGACGGCGAGCGCTTCGAGGTCTTGCGCTGGCTCTTCTGGGACAACCACAAGCTCAGCGGCTACATGGCACCCTATCGGTATTTACGGGCGTTCACGCCATCCCCCGACCCTCAGGTCCTGGCGTTCCTGCGCAAGCGGCTCGACGACTGTTTCGGAATTCTCGAACGGCACATGCGTGACCGGACGTTCGTTGCCGCGAAGCACGCCACGATCGCCGATCTCTCGATGATCGGCTATCTCGTCTTTCCGCCGCGGGAAAGCGGCTATGATTTTGCGAAGACCCATCCGGCGATCTCCCAATGGTTGGCGCGAGTCGCCGCGCTTCCTGAATGGCGCGCGCCCTATGATCTGCTTTCGGGAAAGCGGCTGCACTGCTTCGCGTAGCGGAAAATTGTCCATCCAAGATGCGTGCCCCAAGCCATAAGAACGGATTAGGCCCGCTCTGTGCGTGAAAATGGGTTGCGTTCGAGTCGCGCCCGAGAGGAGGCGCGAACCGAACCTATTCCCAATAGACGGCCGACATGTCATTCGCGAAGACGGGCGAATCCTTCCACAAGCCCTTGAGCTTCGCGTTCGCGACGGTGATCTGCGCCAGCTGAAAGAGGAAGACGTTCACCGCATCCGTCGCAAGCTGCATTTGGGCCTCGCCGAGGAATTTCTTGCGCATTTCCGGGTCGAGGGTGGTGTTCGCCTTCTGCATGATGTCGCGGAAAGCCTGGCTGTCATATTGGAAATAGTAATTCGGGTCGGCGTAGATCATCAGGTCCATGGGCTCGACATGGCTGATGATGGTGAGGTCGAAGTTCTTGTCCTTGTAGACGCCCGAGAGCCATTGCGCCCATTCGACATTCTCGATCTTCACGTCGACCCCCACCTTGGCGAGCTCGGCCGCGATGATCTCGCCGCCGTTGCGCGCATAGGCAGGCGGCGGCAAGGTCAAGGTGAGCTTGAGCGGCGTCGCGACACCAGCTTCCTTGAGAAGCGCCTTCGCCTTCTCCGGGTCGTAAGGGTAAGTGCCGGTAAGATCGATGTAACCCGGATCGATCGGCACGTAATGCGAGCCGATGGGGGTGCCATAGCCGTCCATGGCACCGTCGATGATCGCCTTGCGGTCGATCGCGTAAGCCAGCGCGCGCCGGACGCGCACATCGTCGAGTGGCTTTCGTTTGTTGTTGATCGACATGATCGTCTTGCCTTCGGTGCCCCCGACCGTCACCTGGAAGCGCGGATCGTTCTTGAACTGCTCGACGCTCTGCACCGAGCCGAAGCGCGGAATGGCATCGACGTCGCCGGCGAGCAGAGCCGCGACTTGGGCGGCCGGATCGTTGATGATGCGGAACGTCACCTTCGCGAGCTTGATCTTGCCGGCATCGCGATAGCCGTCCCATTTGCTCATCGTGACCGAGGAGCCTTTCACCCAATCGTCGAACTTGAACGGGCCGGTGCCGACCGGCTTCGTGGAGTTCGTGGGCTCGCTCTTGGGATCGACGATCACGGCAGGCGAGAGGCCGAGCTGAAAAAGCGCATCGGGTGCCGGTTCCTTGAAGGTGACGACCGCCGTTTGCGGATCGGGTGCCTCGACCTTCTCGACGCCCTGGAAAAAGCTCTTGAGCTTGTTGGTCGAATCCACGGCGCCGGCGCGCTCGAAGGAGAATTTCACATCGGCCGAGGAGAAGGGCTCACCGTCGTGGAATTTGACTCCGGCAAGGAGCCTGAAGGTGTAGGTCTTCACATCCGGCGAGATGGTCCAGCTCGCGGCGAGGAGCGGGGTCACCGAGCCGTCGCCGTTCACCTTCGTCAGGCCCTCATAGATGTTGTAGTCCGTGATCTCGCTGATCGCGGCCGCGGCCCCGGTCGTGGCGTCGAGGCCGGGCGGCTCGAGCGTCATGCCGATGACCACACTGTCCTTCTTGCCGGCGGCTGTTGCGATGAAGGGCCAAACGGCGACGACCGCGAACATGGCAACGGTGAGAGAAAGCTTGCGGATCATCATCTGCCTCCGCCGGCCGCGAGCCGGACGAGAATGGATTTCCGAATTGGCGCATCTCGTTCTCGAGAGGACGCCGACTGAAGTGTGCCCGCCAATCACGAGGCGTCAAGAGTATTCAAGCGAAGAAATTTTGCGTTTCGCTCTTGCGGAAGCCGGCAAATTTGCACACAACAATGTGAGCCGACTCCCGGCTTTGTGAGTGTCGCGCAAAATTGATGCCGTCTAAATCGATAGAAACGAATTTTCAGATGGGATCATCCGATGCGAAACGCATGGCCTTGCCTCCTCCTCGTCGCCGGCGCTTTGTGCGCAGGGCTCGCAGACGCGAAAGCTGAGCCCACGCGCAGGGTCGTCGAGCTCTTCACCAGCCAGGGCTGCAACTCCTGCCCGCCCGCCGATCGCCTCGCGGCTGAGCTCGCTCGCGAGCCCGGGAATATCTTGATCTCATTGCCGGTCGACTACTGGGACTATCTCGGCTGGAAAGATAGTTTCGCCCAACCTGCCTTCACGGCCCGGCAGAAAGCCTATGCGAAGGCACGCGGCGATATGCAGGTGTATACACCCCAAGCCGTCATCGACGGGGTCACACATGCAGTCGGCTCCGACAGCGACGCCATCGAAACCGCGAGCAGCGGTTCTCTTCGAGTTCCGGTCACCGGACAGCTCGCGGGCGATCAGCTGCGCATCGACGTCGCCGGATCAGCCGAAAAAACGAGGCCGGCGCAGGTCTGGCTCGTGCCCATCACGTCGGCGGCCAGCGTCGCGATCGGGCGCGGCGAGAATGCCGGCGCGACCGTCACCTACACGAACATCGCGCGGGATTTGCGCAAGCTCGGTGAGTGGAAGGGCGAGCCGTGCAAGTTCGACGTGTCAGCCGCCGATATCCGCAAGCTCCACGCGGACGGCGCCGCCATTTTGCTGCAGACGAGCGAGGGGGGCCTTCCCGGCGAAATCCTGGGCGCAACGATCGTCACGCTGAAATAAGGCCTCGACCTATGGACTTCGATCCACGGGTCGACCACCGGCGCGCGCGCACGTCTTCAGAGACGCAATTCCCGCGATAAATTCGTGCTCGATGACGGTCGCGCCGGAGACCTCCTTGTCTACAAGCGGAAATCCTCGCCGAGATAAAGGCGGCGCACTTCCGGATGGGAGACGACATCGTCGGCCGAGCCTTCCATCAGG
>JAFBAK010000240.1 GCA_019247795.1 Hyphomicrobiales bacterium
GGCGCCAAGGGCGACATAGAAAGGCTGATCGATCAGATGGCCGGAAGCCCTCCCTCGACGGACTCTGTCCCCTTGATCGCAAAAATCCCGGAGCGTCCGGCAGTGGGGCCGATCATCTCGCTGACGACACCCGACCGCGCTTCAGACGGACTTCTCACGCCTCCCTTGACGCGCTCACCGCGACCACTCGCCTCCACATTCGCCATCGATCAATGGCGGGCGGCGAAGCCGGGGCGCTCGGACGATTTCAGCTGGCAGCCTTCGCCGTAGAGGGCAAAAGCCCACTCTGAACAAGTTGCTCTTGACCGATCAGGGACGCGGAGAGCCGAACATTGCTCCACGTGGCGGAAGGCGCCGCCGTGAGACTCGCGCAACCGCCTGAAATTTCGAGCCATTTGGGGTGCACCTAAGCCGGCCCTTGCTTCGCCAAAATCGAAATGGCATGTCGCGAGAACAACTCGTTCGTCGGAGATCTGCCGTGAAGCTCTATTCGTTGCCCCTATCGCCCTACGCGGCACGTGTGCGCGGCTCGATCTACGCCAAGGGTCTCGCGGTCGAAATCGTCGCGCCGCCCGCTGATTGGCGCACATCGCCGGAATACCGCGCCATCAACCCTCTCGTGCGGATTCCTGTGCTTCTGCTCGATGACGGCACGGTGATCGCGGAATCATCGGTCATCGTCGAATACCTCGAGGACGCTCATCCGCGCGTCTCGCTACGCCCCGACACGGCCGAAGGGCTTGCGCGCGTTCGCCTCATCACTCAGGTGGCCGATCTTTACGTCATGCAGCCGATGATGCCGCTCTTCTACATGTTCGACGGAAAACAGAAGGACGAGGCCGCGATCGCAACGCAGATCGGGAAGCTCAAAGAGGGACTCAATCACCTCGAGGCGATGCTGCTCAAGGGCGAATACGCGTTCCCGGGCCAGCTCACCAGCGCCGATGTGTGGCTCACGCCGGTGCGCTTCTCGCTCGATGGGCTTATGAGTTTTGCGAAGCTGCCACGTCTCCTCGACGATCACCAAGCCGTCGCCGCCTATGCCGAAACCGCCAAGAAGGACGCGGCGCTCGGCCGCGTCTGGGACGAGATGACCGAAGGGCTCGCCGAAATGATGGCGGCACGCGCAATCAGGGCCGCTTGAGTCGGCAAGCCAGCCCTTCACTTGGACACACGACGCGAATAGATCGACCGATCACAGCCATTACGTGTCGGCAGACATCAAGGTCGGACGCCCCGACGGTTTTTCTTGATGAGGGTTCCCCTCGATCGGCCGTTGTTCTGGACGAAATTGGCCCTCACACGAGGCCCTTTGCTCGGGTCTCGCTTCAAGAACCAAAGGCGCTCACTGTGGCAGCGCGGTCTCTCCTTCGAGGAAGAGGTCGATCGAACGCGCCGCCTGCCGACCTTCGCGAATGGCCCAGAC
Organism: Hyphomicrobiales bacterium; assembly: GCA_019247795.1. Taxonomy (GTDB): domain Bacteria; phylum Pseudomonadota; class Alphaproteobacteria; order Rhizobiales; family Beijerinckiaceae; genus GAS188. The sequence continues at coordinate 1,427 of JAFBAK010000240.1, forward strand.
GACGAGCGATTGGCCGCGGCGCATGTCGCCGCAGGCGAACACCTTCTCGACAGAAGAGCGATAATCCACCGTGTTCGCGGCGACATTTCCCCGCGCGTCGAAACCGACGCCGAGATCCGACAAAAGACCGTCATGCATGGGCGAAACAAAGCCCATGGCGAGCAAGACAAGATCGGCCCTGAGCTCGAATTCAGTTCCGATCGCAGGCTTCATGGCCGTGTCGAGCCGCACGCAATGGAGCTTCCTCACGACGCCGTTCTCGCCGCTCAGGCGCTGCGTCATCACAGCGAAGTCGCGCTCGGCGCCTTCCTCGTGGCTCGAGGAGGTTCGCAGCTTCAACGGCCAATCCGGCCAGGTCAAAAGCTTGTTCTCCTTCTCGGGAGGTCGCGGCATGATCTCAAGCTGCGTGACCGACAGCGCACCTTGGCGAACCGAGGTGCCGATGCAGTCCGAGCCGGTGTCGCCACCCCCGATCACGATCACATGCTTGCCCGAAGCGAGGATCGGCTGAGCATTGGCGATGATCGGCTCGCGCGAGACGCGCCGATTTTGCTGCGGCAGAAAATCCATGGCGAAATGGATGCCATTGAGGTCGCGACCCGGAATGGCCAGATCGCGCGCCTTCTCGGCGCCACCGGCGAGCGCGACAGCGTCGTGCTCGGCGAGAAGCTTCGA
>JAFBAK010000264.1 GCA_019247795.1 Hyphomicrobiales bacterium
GCGCAAGGCGTCGCCCGCTTCACTTTCGCCGAGCTTTGCGTCGAGCCGCTCGGCGCGTCGGATTACATCGCGCTCGCGCAACGCTTCCACAGCTTCATCATCGATGCCGTACCGGTGATGGATTTCGACCGCCGCAATCACGCGAAGCGCTTCATCGCCCTCATCGACACCCTTTACGAGCGGCATGTGAAGCTCATCGCCTCCGCCGAAGCCGAGCCCGATGCGCTTTATCTTGCGACGACAGGGCCCGAGAGCCTCGAATTCCAGCGCACCGCCTCGCGCCTTATCGAAATGCGCTCGCAAGCCTATTTGGCGCTTCCGCAAGGGCGCGCCGATTCGAGCGCGAGCGGTGCGACCACGGGTCTCGTGGAGACGTGAGACGGCTCTGCGGCTGCGTTAGCCGTCGGACAAAAATCGATAAGGATCCCGCTCCGTTCACTAAGTCGGGCGTGGCGAGTGCGCTGAAGCCATCATGTCCTGACGAGAATTTGAAGCCGCTCTCTCGTTTCCGGCATTCGTGCCGCATGGCGCTCTCGGGCTTCGCGGACTAAAGGGGGAAGATGAGCACGATCGCGGAAAGCGATGGCGCGCCTCCGGTCGAATCCGATGATGCGCCGGCAAAGCCGAAACGCCCGCCTCTGGGCGCGCTCAAGGCGATCTGGCCATACGCGACCCGCTACAAGGGCCGCATCGCGCTCGCCGTGGGGGCGCTCATCGTCGCGGCAGGAGCAACGCTTGCTCTTCCGCTCGCCGTTCGCCGCATGATCGATCTCGGCTTCGATGCCGACAATGCCGCGTTCGTGAACGAGTATTTCGTCGCGCTGATCGCGGTCGCAGGCGTGCTCGCACTCGCCAGCGCATCTCGCTATTACCTCGTGATCACGCTCGGCGAACGCATCGTCGCCGATGTCCGGTCCGATGTCTTCAGGCACCTCACATGCCTCGAGCCCGCCTTCTTCGATGCCAATCTTTCCGGCGAGATCATCTCGCGGCTCACAGCCGACACGACGCAGATCAAATCCGCCTTCGGGGCCTCGGCCTCGGTGCTGTTGCGCAATCTCGTGCTCTTTCTCGGCGCTGCCGGGCTCATGGTCTACACGAGCCCGCGCCTCTCGGGCTTCGTCTCGCTCGCCATCCCGCTGATCGTGCTGCCGCTCGTCTTCTCGGGGCGGGCCGTTCGGGCGCGCTCACGCGCCGCGCAGGACCGACTCGCCGACACGGCCGCTTATGCGGCCGAGCAGATCGGCGCGGTGCGCACGCTTCAGGCTTATGGCGCCGAAAGCATGACGGTCGGACGCTACGGCGCCGCGGTCGAGGACGCGTTCGGGGCGGCACGCTCTTCGACGATGGCGCGAGCCTGCCTCACGGCCGTCGCCATTTTCCTCGTCCTCGCAAGCGTCGTCGTCGTTTTGTGGATCGGCGCGCAAGACGTGATGGCAGGCCGCATGTCGGCCGGGACGCTTTCGCAATTCGTGCTCTTCGCCGTGCTCGCGGGCTCGGCGCTCGGCCAGCTTTCCGAGGTCTGGGCCGAGCTCGCGGCCGCGGCCGGGGCGGCCGAGCGGCTTGCGGTCATTCTGCACACGCCGGCCGCGATCGCGCCGCCGGCATCACCGGTGGCCTTTCCGTCACCCCCGCAAGGACGCGTCGCCTTCGAGAAAGTGAGCTTCGCCTATGGGCTCGATCGCGAGACCTCGGCGCTTGCCGATCTTTCCTTCAGCGTGGCGCCGGGCGAGCGCGTCGCCATCGTCGGGCCGTCCGGCGCCGGCAAGTCGACGATCTTCCAGCTCATTTTGCGCTTCTATGATCCGCAATCGGGGCGCGTGCTCATCGACGCGGTCGATCTCAAGCTTGCCGATCCGGTCGAGGCGCGAAAACGGGTCGCCTTGGTGTCGCAAGATCCGGTCGTGTTCGGCGCTTCCGTCGCGGACAACATCCGCTACGGCTCGCCGCAGGCGAGCGACGCCGAGATGCGCCGCGCCGCGCAGCTCGCGGCGGCAGAGGGCTTCATTCGCGAGATGCCGCGCGGTTATGACGAGGTGATCGGGGAACGCGGTGTCACGCTCTCGGGCGGCCAGCGCCAGCGTCTTGCCATTGCGCGCGCCATCCTCAAGGACGCGCCGATCCTCCTTCTCGACGAGGCGACCTCCGCGCTCGACGCCGAGAGCGAGGCTCTCGTGCAGAACGCGCTCGACACGTTGATGCAAGGACGCACGACGCTCGTCGTCGCGCATCGTCTCGCGACCGTGCTCGGCGCCGACCGCATCCTCGTGCTCGACCGCGGCCGCATCGTCGAGGAGGGCAAGCACGCCGAGCTCGTTGCGCAAAACGGGCTTTACGCGCGGTTGGCGAGGCTGCAATTCGAGCGAGCAGGCGAGTAGCGAGTAGCATTTCGCGGATGAATATTCGCTACTCGCCATTCGCTACTCGCTACCTTGATTCGTACTCGCTCCCTCGAATCGCCTCCTCATAGAGACGCCGGTAATCCTCGGCCGTGGCGCGCACCGGATTCGTGGCGCCGGCCGAATCGTTCATCGCCACGGCGACGAGATCGTCGACGAGATCGCGCTTGACGCCCATCTCGCCGAGCGAGGCCGGCATGCCGATCTCGCGATTGAGGCGCTCGATCGCGGTCGCGACCTCTTCGCCCTTCGTGAGTCCCATCGCCTCGCCGAGCGCGCGCATCTTCTCGGGGACCGCCTTCTGGTTGAAGCGCATCACGCAAGGCAAGAGCACGGCGTTGAGCGTGCCGTGATGCAGGTTGAGCCCCTTGAGCCGGCCCACCGAATGGCTCATGGCATGCACGGCGCCGAGCCCCTTGGCGAAGGCGAGCGCGCCTTCGAGCGCCGCCGTCATCATCTGCGTGCGCGCTTCGAGATCGCTCCCCTGCGCCACCGCGCGTTTGAGCGCGCCATCCCGCACGGCGCGGCGCAAGCCATCGAGCGCGATCGCATCGGCCACTGCATTGTCGACGGGCGAGAGATAAGTCTCGATGCAATGGGCGACCGCATCCATGCCGGTCGCGGCGGTGAGGCGCGCCGGCAAGCCGAGCGTGAGCTCGGGATCGCAAAGCGCGACCGGCGGCACGAGATGCCGGCTCGCAAAGGTCGCCTTGCGTCCGTCATCCGTGATGATGATGGCGCCGATCGACACTTCGCTTCCCGTCCCGGCGGTGGTCGGGATGGCGACGAGCGGCGGCAGCCGGCCGATCTTCGCGGTCCCCTTGCGGTTGACCTCAAGCTCTTCGAGCGGCTCCTTTTGCGCCAGCATGAGCGCCACGCCCTTGGCGAGATCGATGGGTGAGCCGCCGCCGAGCCCGACGAGCCCGTCGCAATTTTGCGCCCGGTAGAGATCGCGCGCGGCACGCACCGCCTCGGCGGTCGGATTGGCGGGGGTCGCGTCGAAAACCGTGAAAGGCGCCGCGGCGGGCCAATGGGCGCGGACCTTCTCGATGAGCCCGGACGCGACGATGCCCGGGTCGGTGCAGAGCAAGGGCCGTTTCACGCCGAGCGCTTCCAGCTCGCGCGAAAGGCGCTTCACGGCGCCCGCTTCGAGCCAGGCCCGATTGATGTATTGGATGAGCGCCATGAGCGGGCGTCAGCGTCCGATGGCGTAAGCCTGCATGAGGCGCGGCGTCGCCGCGGCGCGCAGCACGCCATCCCGGCCGCGCTTTGCGGCCGTGAGCCGACCGGCTGACCAGGCAGGCGCGACCTCGACGTCATGGCCGCGCTTCTCGAGCTCCTCGATCGCGTCCTTGCCGATCGTTTCCTCGACCAGAAGATGTCCCGGGCGGCTGTCTCGCGGGTAGAAGGAGCCCGGGAAATGGGCCGTGTGGAACATCGGCAGATCGATCGCCTCCTGCAAGTTGAGGCCGTGATGCACATGGCGCAGGAAGAGCGTCGCCTGCCATTGATCCTGCTGATCGCCGCCGGGCGTGCCGAAGACGAGGCGCGGCTCGCCGTCCTCGAGAGCCAGCGAAGGCGAGAGCGTCGTGCGCGGCCGCTTGCCGGGCTCGAGGCTCGCGGGCAAGCCCTCGTCGAGCCAGAACATCTGGCCGCGCGTGTTGAGGCAAAAGCCGAGCTCCGGCACGGTAGGCGAGGATTGTAGCCAGCCGCCCGAAGGCGTTGCGGAGATCATGTTCCCGTGCCGGTCGATGACGTCGATATGCACGGTGTCACCACGTCTCGCGCTGCGCGCCGCGAGCGGTGTGACGGGCGCGTTGCCGCGTTGCGAGCCCGGCAAAAGATGCGCCATCGTCGGCTCGCGGGTGAGAATGCTCGCGGCCTTGCCGCCCCCCTTGGCGAGCGCCTCGAAGGTCTTGCGCACCTGCTCCTCGAAGCCCTTCAGCATGCCCGGGCGAAGCTCGCGCGAGGCGCGCTCCGTCACTTGTCGACGCCGTTCGCTCGCATAAGCCTCGCCGAGCAGCTCATCCATCGGCACGAGAGAGAATTTCGGATCGCCGTAATAGGCTTCGCGATCCGCGAAGGCGAGCTTCATCGCTTCGGTGACGGTGTGGACGAAGTCGGGCCCCGCCGGGTCCATTTTGGCGATCTCGAAGCCCTTGAGGATCGAAAGCGTCTGCGCGAGCACCGGCCCTTGGCCCCACGGGCCCGTCTTGCACAAGGTCCAGTTCGCGTAATCGTAGGTGAGCGGGTCTTCGTAGGTCGGCTCGAAGCTCGCGAGGTCTTGCGCCGTGATCACGCCTCTGTTCGGGCGCCCTGAGGAATCCATGAGCTCGGAGCCGGTGGCAAAGCGTTCGATTGCCTCGGCGACAAACCCCTCCATGAAGGAGCGCCGCGCCGCGCGGATCCGCGCTTCGCGCCCGCCCTTGGCGGATCTGGCTTCCTTCAGGATGCGTTCGTAAGTGTCGGCGAGCACCGGATTCTTGAAAAGACTGTCGGGTGTCGGGGCTTTTCCGCCCGGCATCCAGGTGGCGGCGGAGCTCGGCCAATATTGCGCGAAGAAGGGCGCGATATCGGTGATCGTCTGGCAGGTGCGCGCCAGCACCGGATGGCCATGGCGCGCATAGTGGATGGCGGGCGAAAGCACATCCTCGATGTCGAGCGAGCCGTGATCGGCAAGGAGCGCCATATAGCCCGCAAAGACGCCGGGCACCACGGTCGCGAGGAAGCCCGAGCCCGGTATGAGATCAAGTCCGAGCTTGCCGCGATAATGCGCGATCGTCGCGCCCTTCGGCGCCACCCCTTGGGCGCAAAGCACTTGCGTCTTGCCGCTGCGCGCCGAATGGAAGATCGCCGGCAGGTCGCCGCCGGGGCCGCAAAGTTGCGGCTCGAGGATCTGCAGCATGAGCCCGGTCGCGACGCAGGCGTCGAAAGCGTTGCCGCCTTTT
>JAFBAK010000268.1 GCA_019247795.1 Hyphomicrobiales bacterium
CGAGCGGCCCGCGCCAGCGCAGCCACGCGGCCAAAATTGAAATTCTGCCGCACCGGTTCGAGGCGAGCTCGATGGTCGCGGCGAGATGCCCATCCGTGCTTTCCGTGGTGACCAAGGCCGGTGTCGCCGCAGGCCCGGTGATCTCCAGCAAGAGATCGAAACGCACGGCCCGCCGCACCGGCAAAGTCTCGATCGCGATCTTCACCTCGCCAGGATCGGCGACTGGCATATGCGCTGGAGCGACAACGTCGACGCGAAGGTGCCGGGTCGGCAGAAGAAGGAGTGCATCCGCGCCGATCGCCGCAAGCGCCAAAAGCGAATAGGCCGTTCCCAAGCCCCAAAATAACGAGTTCCAGGCCAGAACGAGGAGGAACAAAGGAATCCCCGCAGAGAAGAGAAGGACCGCGCGAAGCGTCGGACGCATCATCGCGGGGCGGCCGTTTGTTCGAGAATTTCGCGCATGACGAGATCGCTCGTCGTGCCGTCGATCTCCGCATTTGGGGAAAGCACGATGCGGTGGCGAATGATCGGCATGGCGAGCCGCTTCACATCGTCGGGAATTGCGAAATCGCGACCGCTGAGTGCCGCGTAGGCACGCACGGCAGCGGCCAGCATATTTGCGGCGCGGGTCGAGGCGCCGGACTCGATCGAGGCATGCTCGCGCGTCGCGCGCACCACATCGACGATGTAGCCGATAATCGGATCCGTCAGATGAATGGCACTGGTGAGCTTGCGGAGCTCGATCAGCGTCTGCGGTGTGATGATGGGCGTGAGCCCGAACTCCTCGATGCGCGGCAAGGTCGGGCGAAAACCATGCCGCGCCACGACGTCGCGCTCTTCGTCTCGGCTGGGATAGCCGATTTCAATCTTGAAGAGAAAGCGGTCGAGCTGCGCCTCCGGCAATGGATAGGTACCTTGCTGCTCGATGGGATTTTGCGTCGCCACCACCATGAAATCCTGACCGAGATCATAAGTGCGCGTGTCAATCGTGACCGCGCGTTCATTCATGGCTTGCAGCAGAGCGGCCTGCGTCTTCGGCGGGGTTCGGTTGATCTCGTCGGCAAGCAATACCTGCGTGAAGATCGGTCCCGGCGTCAAAACAAAGCTGTTCGTCTGAAAATTGAAAAGATTCGTCCCGAGCACATCTCCCGGCATCATGTCAGGCGTGAACTGGATGCGCCCGAACCGCAGTGACAAGGTCGCCGCGAACGCTTGTGCAATGAGCGTTTTTCCAGAACCCGGCACGCCTTCGAGCAGCACGTGGCCACCGCACAGAAGGCCCGCGAGCATAAGCTGAACGGCGTCGTCTTGACCGACGACCGCCTTTGCGACCTCGGCCCGGACGCCGTCAGCGACCGTTTGTACTTGATGAAGGTCCATTCGATAAGGCTCCGTTGAACTCATGCAAGGCGCGGGCCGCGCTCGCCAATGAGGCAAGCGCGCGCGGATCGTCGCGCCCGGATATCTGCGACACCTCGCGCATCACGGTGGAGGGCTTGACGGCAATGCCGCGGGCGGTCGCGACGTGGTCGAGCCACAAAGCGAGCTCCTGCTCGCGAAGATCAGCCGGAGCGTGCAGGCGCCGCCCCGTCTCCCGCAACATCACCTGGAGATAGCGCTGCGAGATCTCCGCGCGGCGCCCGGCTCGACGAAGCATCGCGGCGCCATTTTCGATCAGGCTCGATTTGCCAAGGCGCAGCGGTGGCGGAAGCATCTCTTGCACGCCAAAGCGCGTCATCGTCGCCAGCAAGAGCAGGGCAAGTGCGACAAAGAGCTGAGGGATGATGAGAATGTAGGGAAAGCCAAAAAGTAGCCTCAGCGGGCTCGTCGCGCCTCCCGTGAGCCCGTGCGCTGTTTCATCGAAGATCACGCGGCCACCCTGCCCGCGTAGCATATTCAACAAGCCGACAAAAAATTGCGCGTTCTCGCCCAGCGCGACGCCGTGATTTTCGATCAGGTCAGGATCGCTGAGAATGATGATGCGCCGGTTGCGGTCACGGAACTCCCCAACGAGAATACCCGCCTTGTCCTGGACAATGGGCGTGATCCGGGTGCTTCGGATGAGCTGTACCTGGTCGGCAAGGGTTGGCGATGAGCCGAGCCGATTGAGCGACCAATTTGCCGGAGAAGGCTCGCGCACGACCTCCCCCTTTCCCGTGAAATAGGTGAGGAGCGCTGTCACTCGATCGGTCGGGAGAAGGTTGGCCCTGCCGATCCAAGCAGGGTGGCGTGGATCGGGACTTCCTTCCCGCTTCGGCAGGACGAGAAGCACGGTGGTTTGCACAGTGAGCGCAAACCCGACCTCCCGGAAGAAGGGGCTGATATTGGGTTCAGCAAGCACGAGGACGTCGCGGTTGCCGAGTCCCTGCGCCCCTTCTAGGCGATTGCGGGCGACCGGAAGATCAAGTCGACGCAGAGTTTCATAGAGAACCACATGACCGATCGCGGAACGAGAATAGGTGCTCGGCTGCACGGTGACCCCGTCGTCGCGCACCGTGAGTTGCAGCCAGATGGAAAGCGCGAGCGCAATCGCCATCGTGGCGGTCAGGGCGAACACCATGGGGCGCGAGAAAACGCCGCCTTCAGCCACCGGTGGTCCCCTTCACGGCCCGGGTCAACTCCTCGAATCTTTTGCGGCAAGCCACATAGTCCTGCACCTCGGCCAACCGATTGCCGAAATAAGCAAGCTCGACGCGGTGAACGATTTCGGCCAGGGACCCGCGGACCGCGTCCGGGATCGAAAGCCGGGAGAGAATCTCCCGGCTTGTGAGCGAATCCGCAAAGCGAAGATCGAGAGTGCGCTTGAGCTCACCGAAGCTTCTCAACAAAAGAAGATGCATCGCTTCCACGATGCGGCCATCACGCGCGAGCGCATCGGCGTCGAGGCCGGCCTCCTCGAGGCGTTCGATCGAGACGGGCGAAAGCCGGCTTTGTGCCTCGTTCAAGACCTCGTCTCGACGCGAACCGCGAAATCCCGGAAGACTCTCGCGAGCGGCCCAAACGATGAGGCCGATGCCGGCGGCGATCGCGCCCCAGAGGACGATGTCGGCGATGCCGTCGGGAAGCCTCAATCGGAAGTCGGAAGGTTGGACGCGATCTATGCTCGGGGCGTCAGGGAGATGCGTCTGCACGCTTCGATCCTTCGCCGCTTCGCGCGCGACGCTGACGGGCGTGGCTGCTGCCAGGGAATGCCCGGCGCAGCTCAGCGCGAGCGCCAGAGCCAGCGCTCGCCCGCGCACGCAAAGCCAGGGCATCCTCGCCAAGCCTGACCGCACGCCCCTAATCCCCTCGCGTCATCGACCGGGCAAGAGGATGTCCACGAGGCCCGATCGAAACCGACTCACTTTGGAAATGCTTCGGACGACACCGTCACCACAAAGACCACAGCTTGTCGACTAACGGCATTGCGTTTCAGACATGTCATCCTGTCACGACGCCTGCTCCATTTTTCCCCGCCTTTTTTCCCGGCGCTCCTTGAGCACGAGCGCGACGTTGCGAAGATAGACGAAGACGCCGAACCCCTGGCCGAGAATGAAGACGAGATCTCGCCGCCACAAGGAGTAAGCGAAGAGCAGGAGGCCGCCGCCGATCGAGAACAGCCAGAAGCTGAAGGGCATGACGCTGCGGCCGGCCTTCTCGCTCGCGAGCCATTGCACGAGAAAGCGCATGGTGAACAACCCCTGCGCCACGAGCCCGATGAGCACGGCAAAGTCGAATTTGTTGATGAAGACATCCTGAAGGTAGCCGCCGAGCGCGTTTGCAAGATCGACCAGCATCATTCGTCCTTTCGCAAATTCGAGACGACCGGCACGCGACGGCGCCTGCGGATGAGCCACCAGACACCGGCGAGATCGAGGATACCGATCCAGAGCCGGTCGAAGAGACCGTAATTGGAGCGCCCTGCCCGTCGAGGGCGGTCGACCACATCCACGAGCCTCACGCCATACCCTTCGCGGCGCATGAGCGCGGGAAGGAAACGGTGGAGGCCATCGAAATAAGGAAGTTCCAGGAAGATCTCGCGCCGGAAAGCCTTGAGACCGCATCCGGTGTCGCGCGTGCCGTCTCGCAAAATGCTCCCACGCACGGCATTCGCTACGCGCGATTGCAGCTTCTTGAATCCCGCATCCTTGCGACCGACCCTTTGCCCGGCGACGAGCCCGACCGCGGCGCCTCCCGTCTCGAGAGCCTCGACGAGCTTCGGGATGAACGCTGGATCATTCTGCCCATCGCCATCGAGCGTGGCCACGATCGTCGCGCGCGCCGCTCTCACGCCCGTGCGCACGGCAGCACTTTGTCCACAGCTCACGGAATGGCCAAACACCCGCAGATTCGAGTAGCTCTTCGCGATATCCACAAGACGAGCCGCGGTTGCGTCCCTCGAGCCGTCATCGACGCAGATGATTTCGAAAGAGCCGAGCGGCGCACAGGCGTGCTCGATCTCCTCGATGAGGGGACCGACATTTCCCGCCTCGTTGCGCATGGGCACGACGATGGACAAGCGAGGCTTTGGGAGAAGCCCGTTTTCGGGGAGGAGCTCGTCCGCTACGTCCCCTCGCGACCAGCGTTGCATCATTCCTCCTTCCGGAATGGAGATAGCAGCCTCGGGCCGGGGCTCACCGAGCAAGACACGCGATCTCAAGCCGATTCGGGTCCTGGCGAAAAGCGTCCGCATGGCGCGAGCCCCGGCGATTCCGATGAGCGCCCCCGCGAGAACATCGCTCACGTAATGGGCCTCGACCGCCATCCGCGAAAGAAACACCAAGGCCGCGAGTACCGCGACGGAAGATCGCCATCGAGGCGCGACCACGCCAAAGGCGATGATGAGCGCGGCGGCCGTGGTCGCATGTCCGGACGGGAAGCTCGCCTTCGAGGCGGCAAGCGAAAAAGGCTCGAAATGAAAGGCTCCGAGCGTTTCGAAATAGCGTGGGCGCATGCGGCCGACGAGATGCTTCAGGAGCGTGGTCACGAGCGAGGGCAAGCCGATCGCCGAGAACATGAAGAGGGCGCGCTCGGCGCGAATGACAAGCCGCGCACGGCTTTCTCGCGACGTTCCCCCAAAGCTTGCCCAGGCGAGGCCAAAACCCACGATCGCGATGGGAACGAGCCAGACCGAACCTTCGCCGAGAATGGTGATGTCCTCGAAGAAACGTGTCACCGGCCCGGGCAAATGCCGCATGGCCGAAGCGACCGGCCGATCGAGAGCGAAGGCTGCCGCGAGCAGAAGAAGGACCGCCGCGATGAAGGCACCTGCGCCGGGAACAAGGTCATACGGCGCAGCGCCCGCGCTCGCGGTCAGCCTCTCGACCCGCCACGCCAGACCGCGCAAGAGCCTTGCGGCACGACCTTGATTTCCGAGGAACGCCAGGCGTGGGTTCGAAGACACGCGGTATTTCTCGCCCCGCGCCTCAGCCGCCATTCGCATAGACTCCTATGTCCAGATGGCGTCCTCCGTTGAGATCGACGCCCAACACGCGGCCGAGCAGATTGGGCGTCTTGCTGATTGCTGCAAGGCTCTTTGTGAACTCACCTTCCTGTCGGATGTCCACGAAGGCCGCGCGACAGCCTGGAAGCGCAAGGAAGCGCGCAGCGTCGGCTCCATTCGTGAGACGAAGATCGGTTCGCGTGAGGAAGACGAGGCTTGGCTCGTTATAGCCGGCGCTCGCGAGCGCCTGCGGCACGCAGGGTGATTTTCCAATCAAGAAAGCGAGGCGCGGCGACACATTCACGGCCTGAAGCCGTGGAATCGCGAATTGGTAAACGCCCACGAAAAGCAACCACGCCGCGACGAGAAGCACGGCGCATCCTTGTTCGACCCGCTTTCGTGCGAAAGCAATTGCAGCGAAGCCCGCGCCTAAAGTAGCAAGGGTCGCGATGAGCGCTCCCGCGAGGTCGGCCCGATCCCCGTAGAGCAGCGTGACGTAGGGGATGGCGAGGGCCACGATGCCAGCCGGCAAGGGCAGAAGTGCGAGCGCGAAGCGCTTCCAGGGTGCGTCTGCAAGCAGAAGGCCCCGCTCAGCCGCACGGGCGACGAGCAGCGCGATTGCCGGATAGAGCGGTAGCACGTAATGGGGAAGCTTCGTCGGCACCGCCTCGAACACGAGCCAGGACGGCACCAGCCACGCGAGAAGGAAGAGGACGGCATCATCGCCCCGAGCCCGCCAGATCGCAGGCGCGGCAATAAGCGCCAAGGGTGCGATCGGCCACAACGTGACCAACGATCCGAGGAGGTAAGTTCCGGGAGGAGCGCCGTGAGCCTCGCGCGCAGCCGCTACCTTGCCGAGCATATCCCCTTCGACCGCGTCGCGAAAGAAGGCACCATGCGTGTCGAGCGCGATGGCGACGAACCAGGGCGCCACAATGATGAGCGCAACCGCAATCGCCCTCAAATCGCAGGCCTGCCTGAGCCAGCGGCCGGAACGGTCCTTGATCGAGAGAGCAACCGAGGCGACGCCCGCGACCATGAGCACGATCGGGCCCTTGATCAACACGCTCACGCCAATGGCGAGCCACAGCACGAACGATGGAGAAGCCGAGGCGGCAGTTTTGCTGTCACGCATTGCGTGGAGGCGCGCGAGGGCCCCCATGGCCGCAACGATGGTGGCCGTGAGCACCGCGTCGGTTTTGGCAAGCCTCGCCTCCACCCCGAGAAGAAGGGTCGCACTCATCAGGGCCGCCGCCATGAAGGCGTACCGGCTTTCGAGCCAGACGCATCCGGCCCAGTAAGTCAGCAGAACGGCTGCAACGGCCCCGATGAGCGAGGGAATGCGGTAAATCCAGATTGTCGACCGCGCGGAGTCGATGCCGAGCGATTCGGCAAGGGCCACGGTCGCGCTCTGCAGCCAATAGATGCCGACAGGCTTCTTGTTGCGCGCCTCCTGCTGGAAGCGAATCGAGACGAAATTGCCCGTCTCGAGCATCTGCTTCGAAGCCTGCGCGAATCGCGGCTCATCACGGTCCATGGGCGGCAGGACCGTAAAACCCGGCAGAAACATCACGAGGGACAAGGCGATGAGCGCCGCGCAAGCAAGCCCATGCGAGCGCGAAAGCACCGTCACGAGGCCATTGAGAATGCCGCGTCGCGCCCTCGCCGTGGCGGTCGCCGTCGAGATCAGGCCTTGGTCCACGCGCCCCTTTAGGTGCCCTCGCAGGCGCGCGTCAACTTGATTGCGCGTGAACTCAGGGAGGGCAAGCGCTTGGAGGGCAGCAATTGGAGGGCAAGCAATTGGAGGGGGCGCCGGGAGAGCTCTCCTCCCGGCGCTGAAGGCCTAGACCAGGTATTTCTTGAACCAGGCCTGGAGGCGGGCCCAGCCATCGGCCGCCTTGTCGGCGCGATAGCTGGGGCGGTAATCGGCGTAAAACCCGTGGGGCGTGTCGGGGTAGATCACGACATCGACGGTTTTTCCGGCCTTCTCGGCAGCCGCCTTGATCGCGTTCACCGCATCGACCGGGATGCCTTGATCGGCCGCCCCATAAAGGCCCAGGACCGGGCATTTCAAGTCGGCGACGCCGTCGATCGCGCGCTTGGGCTGAAGCTCGCTAGGAACGTTGGTGAGAGGGCCATACCAAGCGACTGCGGCCTTGAGCATGGGATTGTGCTCGGCAAAAAGCCAGGTCTGCCGCCCTCCCCAGCAGAACCCCGTCGCTCCGAGCTTCGACGTGTCGCCTCCTTCGGACGCCGCGAAGGCGACGGTCGCGTCCAGATCGGAGGCGACCTGAGCATCGGGTGCCTTCGTGACGATCGTCGAAAGAAGAGTTGGTATATCGGAGATTTGCGTCGCATCCCCGATGCGCGAGTAGAGATCGGTCGCGATCGCGTAATAGCCGAGCTTGGCGAGACGGCGGCACACATCCTTGATGTGCTCGTGCACGCCGAAAATCTCCTGAATCACGATGATGACCGGGACCTTTGCACCGCCCGCGGGGCGCGCGCGGTAAGCGGGCACCAATTTGTCTTCGGTTTTCACCTGCACCATGCCCGCGTCGAGCCCGTTGGTATCGGTGATGATCGTCTCCGCCGAGACCGGCTGCACCGCGAGCGCAAATCCGGCCGTCACTCCTCCCGCGAGGCTCGCCTTGATAAAGGAGCGTCGCTCGAGCTGCGTGGCGACGAGCATCGGATCTTTTTCCCAAGCCTTTTCCATGGCAAATCCTCGAACGTGATGTTGGCGATAGCTGCGCATAACGCAGGCGATCGTCCTCAAGGCATCACGTTTGCTTGAGGTCTGCCGTGAAGGTGGCGATCCGACCGCGTCACATGCGCGAGAGCAAGCGAGATAGCCACGCCTCCAATCAGCCACCTTTGCTCACGAGAGCGGCGGCACAGGAAGGACACCGGCCAACCGTTCGAGGTCGATATTGCCGCCGCACACCGCAAGGACAACATTATCGCTTCGCGCGAAGCCCAAATTCTTGCGCCGGCGAAACCCGGCGAGCGGGGCCGCTCCCGCGCCTTCGGCCAATAGTTTGCATCGCGACAGCAGAAAGCGGATCGCGTTCGCGATCTCATCCTCGGTAACGAGGATCACCTCCTCGACTTCTTCGCGGATGATGGGCAGGCATGCCTTGCCCACGATCGGCGGCGCGAGCCCATCGGCGAGCGTCCTGCCGTTCACGACCTGCACTGGCTTCCCCGCGCGCAAAGCCTCGGTTGCGCAACGGGCGAGCTCGGGCTCGACGCCGAAAATCCGCGCCTTGCTCTTCGATGCGCGCAGCGCCATGGCAATCCCGCCCACAAGCCCGCCCCCTCCGATCCCGCAGAAGACCGCGGCAAGCTCCGGCACATCCTCCAGGATTTCGAGGCCGAGCGAAGCATGTCCTTCCATCAAGGTGACATCGTCGTATGAGGGCACGTAGATAAGGCCTCGCGCCGCGACCTCCTCCATGCATCTCGCATATGTCTCGGCAGCATTCTTGCCGTGAAGTATCACCTCCCCGCCATAACCCTTCGTCGCCGCGATCTTCGCGGGACTTGCCGCTTCCGGCATCGCGATCACCGCGCGAGTGCCGATGATCCGCGCCGCGTAGGCGAGGCCTTGCGCCGCGTTGCCGGCCGAGAAGGTGATGACGCCCTTGCGCAGCTCGTCCTGTTGCATCGTGAGGAGGCGATTGAGCATGCCGCGTGCCTTGAAGGAGCCGACCTTCTGGAAGAGCTCGGCCTTGATGAAGACGTTGCAGCCCATCTCATCGGAGAGGGTCGAGGACCGAAAGAGCGGTGTTCGCGTCACATGCGCGCGGATACGTTCCCGGGCTGCCTGAAGGCGCGTCAAATCGTACATTTGGCGTTCTCGTCCAATCCTGACCGTGAGTTGCCGGTTCACCGGCGATGAGAGAGCGCGGGTTCTCTCCCGCTCTCGTCGAAGCGGTTAAGTGCGCGCGCTTTCTCGGTCAAGCAGAGCGCGGTGCGCGACGATCACACGGGGCGCGGCCGGTTCACGAGGATTATGCCGCCGAGAACGAGCACGACCGCGAGGACGAGCCCCGCATCCAGTGCGTCGCCAAGCAGGAAATGACCAGCGAGAACACCCATCAGCGGCGTCACGAAGGTGAATGCCGACATCTCGCCTGCATGATATTGCCGCAGGAGCCAATACCAGATCAGGTAGGTGACGCCGGCGACCCAGACCGTCTGGTACAACAAGCTCGCGGCCGGCACGAAGGAGAGTGTCCTCGGCAAGCTCTCGCCCATCACGAAGGTCGCGAGCGTGAGGAGCACCGCCGAAACCGCGAGCTGGTAGAGAAGGACCTTGGCGGCCGGGACCGAGTTCAGCCTCGTCGCCTTTACGGTCAAGGTGAGGGTCCCCCAAAATGCGCCCGCCGTAAGCGTGAGGAGATCGCCGATCACGGGCGACATGCCCTCTCGAGTGGAGACGCCGAGCGCGATTGCGACACCGATGAAGGAAAGCGCAAGGCCTAGCCATTGGCCGGCCCGCAGCCGCTCATGCGGCAAGACAAAGGCCGCGCCGAGCGCCACGAAGAACGGCGCCGTGTAAAGAAAGAGCGCCGCGTGGCTGGCGCTCGTCCATTGCAAGCCGACGAAGAGCGTCAGGAACTCGACAGCGAAAAGCACGCCGGCGGCGAGCCCCGGCCAGAAGGTGCCGTCTCGCTTGAAAACGCTCCGATCGCGCCACCAGCTCCATCCTCCGATGATGATCGTGCCGCCGATGGAACGGATGGCTGCCTGTGTGACCGGCGGCACTTCGACAAGGGCGAGCTTCGCCAAGACCTGCTGCAAACCCCAGCTCGCGCAGCATAAAAACATCAACGAGAACGCGAGACGGTCAAGTGAACGGGCCTGGCGCATGAGGCAAAGCGGGTGTGAGGTTCGGAGAGAAAGAGGAGACGATCGGTGGGCTTTTCAGCGATGGCGCATGACGAACAAGGCGATCATACCGAGTATGGTCAGGGCGCCGGCGGTAAAGGAGAGCCAAAGCGCGAAGCTGAGGCCGAGACGCTCGAACATAGCGGCGTAGGCGAGCGGGGCGAGTGCAAAAGCGACATTTTGAAATCCGGCAAGCAGACCTGTTGCACGCCCATAGCTGCGGGAGCCGAAAAGCGCGAGGGGGATCATCACCCGCGCCAGGCTCATCGAGCCGCTCGCCACGCCATAAACGACCATGAAGACGGCCGGGGAGCTGCCCGCGAAACCGCTCAACGGGATCGCGAAGGAAAGCGCCAACAGCGTCGCGGCCACGATGCCGGTGAGCAAGGGCGAGTGCCGCGATCCCATGGCGAGGTCGATGAAGCGTGAGCTGACTTGCAGCACGCCCAGAAGGGAGGCGAGCGAGATCGCCTGTGGCCGCTCGGCGCCGAGATGGCGCAGGAGATCGACGATGTGGACGGAAAGTCCCCAGGAAATGAATCCGCTGAAGCACATGCAAGGGATGAGGATGAAAAGCGCGAGTTTCTGAAGGGATGGCGAAATTCCCTCCTGTGTCGGACGCGGCGGGAGAGATCCTGGGGAAGGAGAAACCCTCGCTCTCAACAGCCAGGAATGGAAAGGCGCACTGACGACAAGATGCAGCCCCGCCAGCATGAAACAGGTCGCGCGCCATCCGAAGGAGCTGTCCAGAAAGCTCAAGACCGGCCACGCAACCGAAGATGCAACACCTGTGAACAGCATCAGGACGGTCATGGCGCGGCGCGCGCCTGCGCCGGCAAGCTGCGCGACCGCCACGAACGCCGAATTCGTGAGCAGCATCGAGCTTGCCACCCCCATGACCACCCAGGCGGCAATATAGCTCGTCAAATCGAAGGAGAGGCCGACGAGCGTGAGCGCGAGCGCCATGACGAGCGAGCCCACCGTCATGATGACGCGCGCGCCCCCGCGATCGAGCCTGCGGCCGAGCCAAGGGGCGAGCGAGGCGCTGACGAGGAGCATCACCGTGACGCCGCCATACACCATCTCTTCCGAAAGGCCGGTATCGCGCGAGATGTCGCCCGCGAGAATTGTCGGGAGGTAGAAGCTCGTTCCCCAACCGACGATTTGTCCCGCGCCGAGCCCTCCGATCAATCGCGCGAGCGGCAGATGCGCGGCGAAGCCGTGGGTTCTTGCAATTGACATTGCTGGGGTCTGAAGAGGGTCCTGGATCAGCGGCTTCTCGGGTGATGGCATCTCGGGATGTCGCGTTCTGACGCTCTTTCGCAATCTGCAAGGAATCCAGGTGAACGCAACGCAAGAGCAAAGATCTCTCCTCGCCGAGATTCGAGAAGTAAAGCTGCGTCGCCCGACCGAAACGCCACGCCGATCCGTCGCGGTCCTTAAGGTCTACAGGAGAAAAAACGCCTGCGCCATGTGTCGACCCCGGCGGCTGCGCAAGGCAGAGCCCCGGTCCTTGCGCATCTCGATGCGGCGCGCCGCGCCCTTTCGGGCGCGTCAAAGATGCGAAAAACCGCTTTGCTCCAAGGCAAGCTCACGGCCGGATGCCATGACGCTCACACGTCCCGCTTCGCCCGACAGCGTTTCGCCGATCAAGGTCGCGGCAACCCCCTTCGCCTCGCATTCCGCGCTGAAGCTGCCCCACGAATCGCGAGGGAGCGTGACGAGAAGCTCATAATCGTCGCCTCCCGCAAGGATGGTGCCGAGGAGCGCCTGATCGGTGCCGAGCGCTTTTCTGGCCGCCGGCGACAAGGGCACGCCATCGGCGTCGAGCCGCGCCGAAAGGCCAGAGGCGCGGCACAATCTCTCGAGATCGAGAACAAGCCCATCGGAGATATCCATCGCGGCGCGCGCGTGGCGAGCGATAGTTGCGGCAAGCACATTGCGGGGTTGAGGCAACATATAGCGCGAGGCGAGATGCTCGTGCTCGTCGGCAGAGAGCCCCCAAAGGGCGGCACGCTCCGGCTCGAGCCTTTGAAAGAGGCCGAGAGCCGCGTCTCCGATCGTGCCGGTCACAGCAATGAGATCGCCCGCACGCGCATCTAGTCGCGTCGGCATTCGGCCCCGCCGAGCCGCGCCGATGATTATGATCGACGCGCTGAAAGGGCCGGTGGTGCGGGTCGTGTCGCCGCCGAGCAAGGGACAGGCGAAGCTTTTCGAATCCTCCGCCAGGCCCTCAAAAAAATGCGCAAGCCACGCCTGGTCGGGGTTGCGCGGCAAGGCGAGCGTGAGCAGAAAGCCGAGCGGCTTTGCGCCCTTTCCGGCGAGGTCGGAAAGGTTCATGCGCAAGGCCTTGCGAGCGACAAGATCGGGCGGATCGTCGGGAAAGCTGTGCACTCCCATCACGATCGCATCCGTCTTCAGCACGAGGTCATGCCCTCGTGGCGGCACGAGAAGGGCCGCATCGTCCTCGAGATTGAAGGCGCCCTCCCCGGCCAGCGGCCTGATCAGCCGCGCGACGAAATCATCCTCGGCCGAGGGCGGCCGCTTGCTCATCGAAACGCCTCACCGCGCATGCGCCTTCGGCTTCATTTCGTCCGCACGCAGGCGCCGCGCCACCGCGTCGAGGGTGCCGTTGATGAATTTGGTTTCCGCATCATCGTGAAAGCTCGTGGCCACGTCGAGATAGGCGGCAATCGTCGAGGGGACCGCGACGTCTCGCCGATGCGACAATTCATAAGCGCCAGCGCGAAGAATGGCTCGCGATACGGCCTCGAGGCGCGCCAACCGCCAATTTTCCGCGAGCGTCTCGTCAAGCGTGCGGTCGATCACCTTTTGCTCGCGCAACACGCCGGAGACAAGATCGCGGAAGAAGCCGCGATCGACCGTGCCCGCATCCACGCCCTCGACCTCCCGCTCCATCCAGTGGCTCTCGAATTCCCCCATCGTCTCGAGAATGCCCTTGCCAGCGACATCCATTTGATAGAGCGCCTGCACGGCAGCAAGCCGCGCCGCGAGCCTCGTCGCCCCACCCTTGCTCATCGCGCGTTCCTCGCTGGAGCAGCGCGCTTGATCGCGAGGACCGCAAGCGCGGCCTCGGCCGCGCCGCCACCCTTGTCGAGCCGCCCCGCATCGGCGCGTTCCAGGGCTTGGTCCTCGGTGTCGACGGTGAGAATGCCATTGCCCAGCGGCAAGCCGCGCGCGACGGAGATCTGCATGAGCGCATGCGCGCTCTCGCCCGCTACGATATCGTAATGGCTCGTCTCGCCGCGAATAACACAGCCGAGCGCGACGGCGGCCTCGTAGGGCTCGCCGCGGTCTCGCGCGGCATCGAGCGCGATGACCAGAGCCGCGGGGATTTCGAGCGCGCCTGGTACGGTGAGCACATCGCAATGCACGCCCGATCTTGCGAAGGTGGCAAGCGCGCCCTTCAAGAGCCCGTCGGCGATATGAGGATAAAAGCGGGCCTCGACGATGAGGCAGCGCGCCCCCTCGAGGCGGGAACCCTTTTGAATCCCAGGGCGGGGTTCTCGCTTCATCGGATCACCGGTGGTCGTTCGACCGTGTTTGAGTGGCGGATTTACTATCGCCCGCCCCTCGCCTCGGCAAGCCTTGCCGCGTAACGGGCCATCAGGTCGACCTCGAGATTCAAGCGATCGTTCGCCTTGCGCTCCGCGAATGTCGTGGCCTTGAGACTGTGCGGGATGAGGAGCACGGAAAGCGTGTTTTTCTCGATCCCATTCACCGTGAGCGAAACACCATCGAGTGCGACCGAACCTTTGCGCGCGATGAACGGAGCGGTCTCGGCGGGCACCTCGACGAAAAAACGAGCCGTCGCTCCGAAAGGGTCGTCGGTCGGTGTGATGTCTTCACGCGCCGCGATCCGCGCCGTCGCGTCGACATGGCCTGTGACGAGATGTCCGCCGAGCTCATCACCGATCTTGAGCGAGCGCTCGAGATTCACTCTCGTGCCGGTCGCCCATTCGCCGAGCGTCGTCAAGGCGAGCGTCTCTGCCGCTGCCTCGACTTCGAACCAGGAGCCACCCGGCCGCTCACCCTTCGCCACGACCGTGAGGCAAGGACCTGAACAGGCGATCGAAGCACCAAGAGCGATGCTCTCGGGCGCGTAGTGTGAATGGAGGCGAATGCGCTTGAGCGTGCCTTGGTTTGCGCTGATCGCGGCGACCTCGCCGATATCCGTCACGATGCCGGTGAACATGGTCGCGCTCTCACATAGCGATTGAAGCGATCTTCGCCGAAGTCCAGCGTCTCGCTTGCGGGGACGAAATGTCGCAAGATCGCGTCGCTGAGCGTGGGGCCGAGCGCCACAAGCCCGGGTCGGCCCAAGCTTCGCGAACCCGTGATTGCAACGAACTCGTCGATCAAATCCGCTTTGGCGAGCTCTTCGGCAAGTGCGGGGCCGCCCTCGCACAAAACCCTCGTCAATCCGCGTGCCCCGAGCGCTCGCAATGCGTGACCGACATCGACGCGCCCAAACTCGTTCGCGCCAAGCCGAATGACGGTTACGCCGGCGGCCTCGAGGCGAGCTCGCGCGTCGTGCGGAGCGTCCTCACGGGTGATCACCCAAGTCGGGGTCACACCCGCGGAAGCGCCGAGCGCCGCGCTTTGCGGGATGCGCAATCGGCTGTCGAACACCACGCGAACCGGACTTCGGGATTCGAGTCCCGGCAGGCGACAAGTCAATAGCGGATCGTCAGCGAGCACGGTGCCGATGCCGACCATGATGGCGTCCGAGCGCGCCCGCATCAGATGCGTCTGCGCATCGGCAATCGCGCCGGTGATGCGAAGCGGCGCCTTGTCCGCGCAAGCCGCAAAGCCATCCGCCGTCATGGCCAGCTTGAGCGTGACATGCGGCCTGCCTTGCGTCACCCGCAGGATGTGACCCCCATGAAGAGTGCGGCATTGAGCTTCGAGGACGCCAGACACGACCTCGACGCCCGCCTGACGAAGCTTGACGAGGCCCTTGCCGCCGACGCGCGGATCAGGATCCTCGATGCCGCAAACGACGCGCGCAACACCAGCGGCGATCAGGGCCTCCGCGCAGGGCGGCGTGCGCCCGTGATGCGCGCAAGGCTCGAGCGTCACGAACAGGCTCGCGCCACGTGCCCTCGCGCCTGCCGCTTCGAGCGCGAGCGTTTCCGCATGAGGACGCCCGCCCGGCGCCGTCACGGCGCGCGCCAAGATGATGGGCGAAGTCCCGCTCTCGTCCACGAGAATGGTGCCGACCGATGGGTTGGGCGCCGTCAGGCCGAAATGGCGGGCCCCAAGGGAAAGTGCCTGGCGCATGAAGGCGCGATCCGTCGCGCGCTCCCGCTCGTGAGAGCGAGGCGCAACAGGGCGACTAGTTGCGGTCACATTTCCCTCTCGGCTCCTGAGGAGGGGCCGGCTTCCGCAGCGAGCTCGTCGATGAGCTCCTCGAAATCGCGCGTCTCTCGAAAATTGCGATAGACCGAGGCGAAGCGCACATAAGCGACGCTGTCGAGGGCCTTCAATCCGTTCATCACCAACTCGCCGATCGTCTCGCTGGTGACCTCGCTTTCGCCCGAGCTCTCGAGCTGGCGCACGATGCCATTGACCATGCGTTCGATGGCCTCGCTCTCGACGGGCCGCTTGCGCAAGGCGATCTCGAGCGAGCGCATGAGCTTGTCACGATCGAAAGGTTCGTGCGCGCCGTTGTGCTTCACGACCATGAGCTCGCGCAGCTGGACGCGCTCGAAAGTGGTGAAGCGCCCACCACAGGCCGGACAGACGCGCCGGCGCCTGATCGCGGCGCTGTCGTCGGAGGGCCGCGAATCCTTGACCTGCGTATCGAGGCCCCCGCAATAAGGACAGCGCATGAAGCTTCGCTGCTCCCGCTCTAGGCTCTGGCCGCGGAAAACCAACCCGCGTTTTGGTGAAAACGGTCGATCAGATCAACACCCAGCCAAGCGCGGCGTCCTCGGTTGGGCAACCGGGTCCCACTAAACATAAATGGGAAAGCGGCGCGTGAGCGCGGCGACACGCTTCTTCACGGAGGCCTCGACGGCGCCATTCGCCTCCTCCGCGTTCTGGCGCAAGCCGTCGAGAACGTCTGCGATCATCGTGCCGATTTCCGCGAATTCCGTAGGCCCGAACCCGCGCGAGGTGCCCGCCGGTGAGCCCAGCCTGATTCCGGACGTGACCGTCGGCTTTTGCGGATCGAAGGGCACCCCATTCTTATTGCAAGTGATATGGGCGCGCGACAAAGAAGCTTCCGCCGCCTTGCCCGTGAGTGACTGGCTGCGCAAGTCGACGAGCAAGAGATGGTTATCGGTGCCGCCTGTCACCAGCTTATAACCTCTCGATTTGAGCGTTTCTCCAAGCAGTTTGGCGTTTTCGACGACGGCTTGCGCGTAAAGTTTGAATTCCGGCTGGAGCGCTTCGAGAAAGGCCGTCGCCTTGGCGGCGATCACATGCATCAGCGGGCCGCCTTGCAGGCCAGGAAAGATCGCCGAATTCACCTTCTTGGCGATTTCTTCGTCATTCGTCAGGATCATCCCACCTCGCGGGCCGCGCAAGGTCTTGTGGGTCGTCGTAGTCACGACATGGGCATGAGGGAACGGGTTTGGATGCGCGCCCCCCGCGACGAGGCCGGCAAAATGGGCCATGTCGACCATGAAAAACGCTCCGACCGCGTCGGCGATGGCACGGAATCGCGCAAAATCGAAATGACGGGCGTAGGCCGATCCGCCGGCGATGATGAGCCTTGGCTTGTTTTCCCGGGCGAGACGCTCCAACGCTTCCATATCGATGCGGTTATCGTCGGCGCGCACGCCATAGCTCACGACGTTGAACCAGCGCCCCGACATGTTGACGGGCGAACCGTGCGTGAGATGGCCACCGGCGTTGAGATCGAGCCCCATGAAAGTCTCGCCCGGTTTCATGAGCGCGAGGAAGACCCCTTGATTGGCCTGGCTGCCCGAGTTCGGTTGCACATTGGCGAAGCCGCAGCCGAATAATTCGCGTGCCCGCTCGATTGCGAGGTTTTCCGCAATGTCCACGAATTGGCACCCGCCGTAATAGCGCCGGCCCGGATAACCTTCCGCGTATTTGTTGGTCATCACCGAGCCTTGCGCCTCGAGCACGGCTCGCGACACGATATTCTCGGACGCGATGAGCTCGATCTCGTCGCGCTGGCGCTGAAGCTCGAGATCGATCGCGCCGGCAATCGCCGGATCGATCGTCCCGAGCGGAGCGGTGAAGAAACTGTTCGAACGTTGGACGGCAAACTCCTTGCGCTGCGCGGTCATGTCCGGTCTCGTCCCGCTTTCTTGAAATGGAGAGCCCCGATACCATGTGAGCGTCTCGCGGCCAAGCAAGGCTTGCCTTGGCGTCTTAAGCCGGACGGGTGACCTCGCCCGTTGCTCGTCTGTGGCGGCGCCCCTATAGAGGCCCACGGTGCGCGAGACCCCGCGAGCCGAAGGCGGGGCGTTCGGTCGAAAACGCAATCGGCATTTGAGGCAGGAACGATGCTCAGCGGAATGCGCAAGGCCCAGCAGGGTTGGCTCGGCAAGATCATCGTCACCGTCATGTTCGGCTTCCTGATCCTTAGCTTCGGCATCTGGGGAATCGGGGATATTTTTCGCATCACGCATCGCGAGGTGGTGGCAAGCACGGGCTCCCGCGACATCACGACGCTTGCCTATCGCGATGCCTTCCAGAGCGAGCTGCAGCGTCTGTCGAGCCAGACCCGCCGCAATGTCACGACCGCTGAGGCCGTGGCCGCGGGGCTTGATCGGCAAGTGCTTTCGGGGCTCGTGGGGGATGCGGCGCTCGACCAGAAGGCGAGCCAGCTCGGGCTTGCCTTATCGGATGCGACAATCGCGCAGGCGGTGTTTTCCGATCCCGTGTTCAAAGGGCCGGACGGGAACTTCGATCCGCTCCGCTTCAATGAAGCGTTGCGCCAAAGCGGCTTCACGGAACAGAGCTTCTTGCGCGAGCAGCGCGGCCTCTATCTGCGCCGTCAGCTCGAGGATGCCATCGCCGGCGATCCGCCGATCCCCGCGACGATGCTGGACGCGCTGCACCGCTTCACGACCGAAACGCGCTCTGTCGACGACATCGTCCTTGCGCCTTCCGCAGCCGGTGACATCGCACCGCCGGACGATGCCACGCTGAGCGCCTTCTACGAAGGGCGGAAAAGGGAGTTCGCCTCCCCGGAATACCGCTCCTTGGTATTGCTTGCCCTCGATCCGAAGGCGCTTGCGCAACCCGAGACAGTGCCCGAGAGCGATGTGCGAACCGAATACGAAAAGGAGAAGACAACACGCTTCACGACGGTCGAAAAACGCACCATCGAGCGCATTCCTTATAAAAACGACGCCGAGGCGCAGGCGGACGCAGCCAAGCTTGCGGGCGGAGCGAGCTTCGACGAGATCGCCGCAGCTCGCGGGGTTTCGGGAGAGGATCTGTCCCTCGGCGCGACGACGAAGGAGGCGCTAGACGATCCAAAGCTGGCCGAAGCGGCATTCTCGCTCGCGCAAGGCGTCCCCTCCGGGGTCATCGACACCAAATTCGGCCCGGTGATCTTGCGAGTGAGCGCGATCGAGCCGGCAGCGGTCAAGCCTTTCGAGGACGTGCAAGCCTTGCTGCGCGTCGAGATTGCAACGAACCGAGCCAAGACTAACTTGCGAGATCTGCGCGACAAGATCGAGGATCAGCGCGCCTCGGCGAAGCCGGTCGCCGAGATTGCCACGGCACTCGGCCTTGCCGTGGTGAAGATCGACGCCGTCGACCCCTCCGGTGACGGCAAGGATGGCAAGCCGGTCGCCGGCATCCCGGACAAGGACCAGGTTTTGAGGGCTGCGTTCCAAGCCGAGATCGGCGGGGACAACGACGCGATCTCGCTGCGCGACGGCGGCTATCTGTGGTACGACGTCACGAATATCGAGCGCGCCCGCGACCGGCCGCTCTCCGAAGTCAGGGACGAGGTGGTGAAGGCCTGGATGGACGATCAGCGTTCCGTGGCGCTCGCCAAAAAAGCCGCCGATCTCGTCAAACGCATCGACGGCGGGACCCCGATGAGCGAGATCGCCGCCGAGAACAAGGTCGAGTTGAAAAGTGTCGAAGGCATCACGCGCTCGTCCACGCCGCCGGGCCTATCGCCGGCAGCCGTGAACGCGATCTTCGGTGTAAAATCGGGCGGCTCCGGCTATGCGCTCGCTCCCGATGGACTCGGTCGCATCGTCTTCAAGGTGAAGTCGGCAACATTGCCCGCGGCCGATCCGAGCCGGACCGCCGCGCTCACGCCACGCCTCAAGACCGCGCTCGAAGACGACATCACGCAGGCTTATGTGCAAAAGCTGCAAACCGATCTTGGCACCACCATCGATGCGGCCGCGGCGCGAGGCGCGGTGCGGGGCGCCGAAGGGCCGTGAGACTTCGCATTCGTCAGGGTAACTTTCGGCGAGCACTTCTAATGAGAGGTCGTCCCCTATAACCGAGCGCGCCTGGCCGAGCGCAACACAAAGCTCCTTTGACGAGAGCGAATCGGCTCGATGGCGCTAACATCCGTCTCGGACCTGCCTTGCCGCGAGACTTGACGCGAATGCGCCTCGACCCTAACGACTGCTCGCCGTCACATTCGCCGACACGACACTCGAAGCTTCATGGGGGGAATTCTCGAATGAGAAACATGTGCGGCATATTGGCCGCGTCATTGTGCTTTGCCAGGCCCGTGGCGGGCGCCGAAATCCAAGCCTGCAATGTGACCGTCGATGTCATCGACACCGATCCCAAGGGGACCAATCTGCGCGATGCCCCCGGCGGCAAGGTGATGGCGGTACTCAAGCTGCCTGCCGACAATGTGGATGACTGGATCGAGGTTCACGTCGTGGGCCAGTCGGGCGATTGGTTTTTGATCGACGCGGCAACGCTCGTTGGCGATGGCGAGAAAAGTATTTTCAAGGGCAGCGGCTACGCGCATCGAAGTGTGCTTGGGTCGAGCGGCCTCCAGAGCCACACGACGATCTTGTCGGATCACCAGGTAAAAAGCCCGGTCATCGCCTCCAATCCGTCAGGCGATCAGCCGATCGGTTTTCTGGGCTGCTGGGGCGACTTCGTCAAAATCCACACCAAAGAGGGCACGGGCTGGACCAAGGGGCTCTGCTTGAACCAGCGCACCACCTGCTCTTGAACCGCCGATCTGGCAATGGGTATGGTCGTTATGAAAAAGAGATGGATAGCGGCGGCGCTTTTTGCCGCCTACGCAAATGCCCCGGCTTGGGGCGCGCCCTATGACATGAGCGAAACGACAGACACCTACTCGCTGAGCCTGCACATCCCGGAGGCCGCCCTCGCGATCGAGCCGCTGAAGGCCGAGATCCTGCGCCGGTATCAGGTTGCGTCCAAGGAAACCAAGGACGGATCTGAGGACGAGAAAAAATGGTCGTCGCCGGAGGATTTCCGCCCCTACGAATTGGACACTCAGTGGCGCGTGACCTTCGAGAGCCCGCGCGTGATCAGTATGTCCGGCCTGATTCATACCTATGAAGCCGGAGCTCATCCAAACGACGACTTCGACACGATCGTGTGGGACAAGGCGGCCGGACGCGCGCTGCCCTTACCCGAATTGTTCGAGAAAGCGAAGTTGCCTGCTGCGCTGCATGACATTTCCGAGCACGCCAAGGCAACCTTTCTCAAGCAGCTTGCTAGCAAGGAAAGAAAACCCGTCGATCCCGAAGGGCTTGATGAAAGCATTGCCGCCGATCCCGACAAGCTCGGGCACTACGCGCTGACCTATGCCAGAGGCGAAACCAAGGCGAACGGCATCGTGTTACTTTATGGGGCCGGCTCGCTGTGGGCGTTTGCCCTCGGCAACGTCAAGCTACCGATCCCGGTATCTGTGTTCCGCAAGCACCTCACGGCTGATTGGGCGGGGCAATTCAAATAAGTTCGCATTCGGCCTGCGCACCCGCCGTGCTCGTGACGAGGTGCCTCAAACCGGCCCCCCTGGGTGGCTGACGGTCTATTCCAAAATCAAGCTGTATTCCCGCCAAGCTCGTCCTCGACATGAGCACGAACGATCTCGTCGAACGAGCTCTCGGCCTTGAATCCGAGCTTCGTGGCGCGGATGGGATCGAAACGTTCGGGCCACCCCGATACGATCCGGGTGATCACAGGATCGGGCTCGCGCCGGATCAGCTTCGCGGCTTTCGCGCCGGCGATCCGCTCGAGCGCCGCGATCTGCTCGCCGACCGTGACGCATACGCCAGGCATGGAAAGCGAACGGCGCAGCCCGATGGCGTTCGTGTCCATGCTCGCGGCATGGATGAGGAAATTCACCGCTGAGCGCGGAGACGCATGCGTGTGCCGCACCGTTTCCGGCACGGGTAACACGACTTCCTTGCCCGCGAGCGGCTCGCGGATGATGTTGGAGAAGAACCCCGACGCTGCCTTGTTCGGCGCGCCTGGACGCACGCAAATGGTCGGGAAACGCAAGCCCACACCGTCGAGAAACCCGCGGCGCGTGTAATCGGCGAGCAGGAGCTCTCCGATTGCCTTTTGCGTGCCGTAGCTCGTGAGCGGTGTGAGGTGGAACTCGTCCGGGATCATCTCGGGAAAGGGCGCCCCGAAGACCGCGATCGAGGAAGCAAAAACGAAACGAGGTTTGTAACCATTGCCGATCTTGCGCACCGCTTCGAGGAGTTGGCGCGTGCCATCGAGATTGACCCGGTAGCCTTTGTCGAAATCACTCTCCGCTTCACCAGATACGATGGCAGCGAGGTGCAGGATGAGCGCAGGCCGCTCCCGCACTAGGGCTTCGGCGATACCGGGAGCGGCGATATCGTCGGCGCGCGCTTCGATCTTGAAAGCAGCTTTTGGAGGCACAGGCACTACCACGTCAGTGGCCGTCATGCGCTCGACGGTTTGCTTCCCGATGCGGCCTTCGCGAGCCACTCGCTCCTCAAATTTTCGGCCGATCATACCTGCCGCGCCGGTTACCAAAACGTGCATTTCAGTTCTCCCAATCCGGGGTCCGCATCTGCGAAATCGGCGCCTTCCGGTCAAGCGCGCTCTTCATGCAACAGTCGCATGCTTTTCCGCACTCAGGCGACCGAGCCATGTGTTTTTCGTAAAAAGCTCACAGTTTGGCCATGATGCGAGGCAAAGTCGCCGCGCGTCCTGGGCTGGGTAGACGGCAACATTCCCCTCAAACCAGCATAGGATCCACTTGATGCAGAAATTTATGGCTGTGGCTGTCGCCGCGTTTTTCATTCCGATGGCCGCCGAAGCAGGAAGTTGGATCGGCAAGGCCTCGTATTATACCGGATACTCGGGCAACAAGACTGCGAGCGGGTCGAGCTTCCACTCGACGGGCCTCACCGCCGCGCATCGCACATTGCCTTTCGGAACGCCGGTCAAAGTCACCAACCTGGAGAATGGGCGTTCGGCCGTCCTCGTCGTGAACGACCGCGGACCATTCGTGCGCGGACGCGTCATCGACGTGTCATCGCACGCGGCCCAAGTTTTGGCTTTCCGCAACCAGGGCCTCGCCCGCGTCCGGGTGGACACGTTCAGAGATTGAAACCGATCCGGGAGCGCTTCCGCGGGAGCGCTCGCCAAGTCAAATTTGTTCAAGCATCTCAGCGTGCTTTCGAAGTTTCTGCGACCTTAGCTCGAACCTCGCCTGGGCGTTGCGCGGGCGAGAGAAACGCCTCAATGGCGCCGATCTCGCCCCTTCTGCCACGGTAGTCGGCAGCGAGCCGCTCGTAGAGTTCCGCAAAACCGCGGAATACCGTGGCGGCTGCTTCATCCTCGCCGAGAAACTCCGCGATCTCTTCCATCTCGGCGACCCATCGGTACGCCTTTCCAAACATCTGCGGAAGTGCCTTTGCGAAGCGCGCGAGCAGTGCGGGCTGGCTATCTTGAAGCTCGGCGCGCAACGCCTCGGCAGCCCCGGCGCGGTTCGCTGCGAGCAGCATCGCAGCACCGAGCCCGGAAAGCCCCTTCGTGATGCCGGCATAGGACATCTTGAGCGCGGAAGCCGCGCCGATCGGCCCCTCGAGAAGCTTGATCGAGAGACCGTACGCGGCAAGCTTGCTGAAGCGCATGGCCGCATCTCCACTTGCGTAAATCGTTGGCCCTTTCTCACCCTCGCTTGGCGGAAGTCCGATGATGCCCGCGTCCACGAAGGCAACGCCCTTCAGGACCTCGCCGATTTTCCTGACGGTTGGCGGACTGACCGCGTTGCAATCGACGTAGACCATCGGATGAGTTTGCGCCGCGAGGTGAGGGGCCAATGTTCTCGCAAGCCCAAGCGCCTCGCCGGGTGGCACGATCGAAAGGAGGAAATCGGCTTTCGTGATCTCATCGAGACCGACGCCGGCCATACCCGCTTGCTCCGCCCGCGCGCGGCTTGCGGTGCCTCGTCCCTCGAGCAACGTCAAGACATCAAGGCCATTCGCAACGAGGCGCCGCCCGATAGCTGCGCCCATGTTTCCGGGCGCGATAATCGCGACCTTCGGCTTCGTCCTTGGCATGATCGAGCGCCTCCTCCTGCGCCTACCGGTTCGTGGGTCTCATTAACGCATGCGATCAGCCTTCACGGAATCATTTACTCGCGAGCTGGAACGCCAGCGCGGCCAAAGCTCGCCTTCCATGTTTTTCCGCAAGGGCGAATTAACCGCGCACGCGTAGGTCAGGGCCATGTCCGTCTTCGATTTTCCCGGGCGAGTATCCTGGCTTCTGATCGCGGTGTCCGGGGCGGCCGCCTATGCCGCTCTCCTCGCGCTTGGCGTCACGATCGAGCTTGGCCGGATCGCCCTCACCGTCATGCTTGTCGCCTTTTTTCTGGCCGGCAGTTTTTTTTATCTGCACATCAGGCCCGATCGGCGCCTCGCCATCGTGACCGCCGCTACGGCCTTCACCCTCGCCTTCGCGGCGAGCACGGGCGTGCTCACCTATCCGGCGGCGGCCACCGGCGAGCCGACGCGCGATGCGATGTTCATGGCGTTCGAACATTGGATCGGAATCGATTGGCGAGCTCTCGTCGACGCGCTGACCTCGAGTTCGCTTGCGAACACTTGTCTGACCCTCGCCTATCTGAGCTCGCTCCCCCAAATTCCGCTCACGATCCTGGTGCTCGGCTTCGTCGACCGGCCCGAGCGGCTCGCGACATATTTGTCCCTGCTTCCGGTCACGCTTCTGTGCACCATCGCGCTCTTCGCTTTGGCGCCGGCGTTCGGGCCCATTCCGAGTTATGGCATCGATGGCGAGCTCTTTGGCCGCCTCGGATTTGGTGGCAAATCCTTCCTCCCTGATTTCTTGGCCCTGCGCCAAGGTCGCTTCACAAGCTTCGATCTCGCGAGAATGGAAGGGATGGTGACCTTCCCCTCCTTTCACTGCGTCCTTGCCGTGCTTACGGCCTGGGCGCTTCTCCCGGTGCGTTTCATCGGCGTTGCGGCCATCATCCTCAACGTTGTCGTCGTGATCTCGACCGTCCCGGTTGGCGGTCATTATATTGCCGACGTCGCCGCAGGACTAACGATCGCGTTTGTCGGCCTTGCAATTTGGACGCGCAACGCCTTACGCCACCCCGTCACTCGTGACTTGGTTCATCTTACGCCAAAGGACGCGTGACCTCGCCGAGCCAACGTGCCGTCTCGCGGTCGAGGAAAGGGGAGAGCGCGGTACGCACGCGGCCGTGATAGGCGTTGAGCCAGGCTGTCTCGGCCGTGGTGAGGAGGCTTTTGTCGATCAACGACAGATCGATCGGCGCGAGCGAGAGTGTCTCAAAGCCGAAATACTCGCGATCCGCTCCCTCGATTTCGCGCCGCTCGACGAGCACGAGATTTTCGATGCGGATGCCGTATTCGCCGGCCTTGTAATAACCGGGCTCGTTCGAGACAATCATGCCGGGCTCGAGCGGCACGTTGCCGAGCGCTGAAATTCGCTGCGGCCCTTCGTGCACCGATAGGTACGAGCCGATGCCATGACCTGTGCCATGGTCGAAATCGAGCCCCACCTCCCAAAGCGGTCGACGCGCGAAGCCGTCGATGCGCGCGCCCGAGCTGCCTTTCGGAAAGACCGCCGTGGCAATCGCAATGTGCCCCTTCAGGACCCGCGTGAAGCGGTCCCGCATTTCATCCGAGGGAGCGCCGATCGCGACCGTGCGGGTGATGTCGGTGGTGCCGTCCTGATACTGTCCGCCGGAATCGACAAGAAAGATGCCCGGCGTGAGCTTGCGGTTCGTGCCCGTCGTCACGCGGTAATGCGGAAGCGCAGCATGGGGCCCGGCGCCCGCGATGGTCGGAAAGGAAACCTGTTTCAGCAAACCGGTCTCGATCCGGCATTCCTCGAGCTTGAGCGCCGCGTCGATCTCGGTAAGCCCTCCTTGCGGGGCCTCCATCGCAAGCCAGGCCAGAAAGCGTGTCACCGCGACTCCATCGCGCAAATGGGCCTGTCGCGAACCCTCGATTTCGGTCGCATTCTTTACCGCTTTCATGAGCGCGATCGGGTCGCGTCCGATATCGGGAATGCCACCGGCCTCCTTGATTGCGAGCCGCAGCCGCTCTCCCGCGCTCGCGGCATCGAGCCGCACGCGCGACTTCGCGCTGCCGAGCGCCCGCAACGCTTCCTCGAAGCGGGCCGGCTCCTCGAGCTCGGCGAGTTCCGCAAGGGAAGAGCGTACCGCATTGTCGAGCTTTCGCCCATCGAGGAAGAGGCTCGGGCGACCGCTCTTCGGTACGATGGCATAGCCGAGCACGAGAGGCGTGTGGGCCGCATCGCCGCCGCGTATGTTGAACAGCCAGCACAACGCATGGGGATCGCTGACGACGAGTGCGCCGAGCTTCTCTTTCTCGAGCGCCGCTTGGACCCGCTTGATCTTCTCGGCTGCGCTTTCCCCGGCAAAGCTCAGATCCTGGAGCACCACCGCTCCGCTCGGCGGCGCGGGCCGGTCGGCCCAAATCGCGTCAATTGGATTTGAGCCGAGCGCAACGAGGCGAGCACCAGCTCGAGCCACGGCCTTGCGAAGACGCTCGACGGCATCCGGTGTATGAAGGGCGGGGTCAAAGCCGATCACGGCGTCCTTAGGCGCATGCTCGGCAAGCCAATCCTCAACCGAAACGTCCACCGTGGAAACGGGCGTGAAGGATGCCTGATCGACCTCCTTGCGCACCTGCAGCGTGTACCGCCCATCGACGAACACGGCCGCGACCTCGGGCAGAACGACGCAAAGTCCCGCCGAACCGGTGAAGCCTGTGAGCCAGGCGAAACGCTCTTCCGATTTCGGAACGTATTCGCTCTGATGCTGGTCGGCTTTCGGCACGAGGAAGCCGTCGAGCCCTTCCTTCTCGAGGGTTTGACGCAAGGCGGTAAGCCGCCCTGGGCCTTCGGCGCGTTCGGATACCTCAGCGAAGTTCTGGAAGCGGCTTCGAAGCAATCGGTCCTGCATTATCCCATCTCACCTGGTGGTATTTTGCCTCCAGTCAATTTTGCGTGTTCCGCAGCCGCGTATCGATCGGTCATCCCCGCGATATAATCGGCGACGCGGCGCGCGCGGCGGGCTTCGTCGGCACGTTCGAGCCCCTCCCCCCATTCTGCCGGCATCAGATCGGGCGCCGCGAAGAAATGCGCGAAGAGATCGCGCAAGACTCGGTCGGCCTCGGCACGCATGCCCATCACCTTCTCGTCACGATACACGCGGCGGAACAACAACCTCTTGATCTCGCGGTCGGTTCTCTCGAATGGTGGCGAAAATGCTGCGATGGGCGACGAAGCGCCCCGAATATCGTCGTCCGAGCGAGGCGCGAGAGAGGCCAGCCGTGAGCGGCTTTCGGCAATGACGTCTTCGACGAAGCGGGTGATCACCCGACGCACGAGTTCGTTGATCAGACGCGATGACGCAAGCTTCGGCGTCTCAGCCTCGATGTCGTCGAGGAGAATAGCGAGAAACGCGACTTCGCGGAGGCTTTTCGTGTCGAGGAGGCCCGATCTCGTGCCATCGTCGATATCGTGGGCATCATAGGCAATATCGTCGGCGATGGCGGCGACCTGCGCTTCAGCGCTGGCAAAACGCTTGAGCTCGAGGGGATGGCGAGCATCGTATTCAATGATCGCAAGAGGCACACCACGTTCGCGATACCGTCCGGTAGGGTTTCCTTTCGGGTCGATCATCGGCCCATTATGCTTGACCAAGCCCTCGAGCGTCTCCCAAGTGAGGTTTAGGCCATCGAAATGAGCGTAACGGCGCTCGAGCCGCGTCACGATGCGCAAGGCTTGGGCGTTGTGGTCGAAACCCCCATAGGCGCGCATGCAATCGTCGAGGGCATCCTCGCCCGTGTGGCCGAAGGGCGTGTGGCCAAGGTCATGCGCCAAGGCGAGGGCCTCGGCGAGATCCTCGTCGAGCCCCAGCGCTCTTGCGAGTGAACGGGCGATTTGCGCGACTTCGATCGTGTGGGTGAGGCGCGAGCGGAAATGGTCACCTTCATGGTAAAGGAAAACTTGCGTCTTGTGCGCCAGGCGCCGAAAAGCGGTGGAGTGGATGATCCGGTCGCGGTCGCGCTGAAACTCCGAGCGGGTCGCGGAGGGGGGCTCGGCGATCAGGCGGCCGCGCGAGCTCAGCGGATCCACCGCATAATCGGCGCGCCAGCGCTCGCCTATGCGCCTGGCGTTCCCCCATCGCGTTGAATGATCCATCATGGCGAATTACGTTATAGGGAGGTCACGATGCAATCGCGACACGCTGAAAGAAGGCAGTTCGATGGTTGACGCTTCACTTGTGCAGGACGTTCCCTTGACTTTGAGCGAACGCGCGGCGCGGCGCATTTGCGAGATCATGAAGAAGGAAGCGGAGGGCTCGCTTTTGCGGATCTGCGTGAGCGGGGGAGGATGCTCCGGATTTCAATACACGTTCGATGTCGTGCAGGAGACGAGCCCCGAAGACCTCGTGATCGAGCGAGACGGGGCGCGGGTCGCGATCGACGAAATCTCCCTTCCTTTCTTGCGGGGTTCGCGACTCGATTTCGTCGATGATTTGATCGGCCAATCCTTCCGGTTCGAGAATCCGAACGCCACTTCGTCTTGCGGTTGTGGCACCTCCTTCTCGGTTTGATAGGTTTGCAAAAACCCAAGATCGTCCTCACCAATTGTTTCGACCGGAGAAACCGCTCTCAATCGATATGCAGAGGACGATGGCGTTTGTCCTAGAAACGCCGTGCTTTAAGCGTGATTGCTCACACTAGCCTTCACCGCAAATAATCGTGGAGCAGGTACGAATATGAAGCCTTTCTCAGCGCTCGGGCTCGCACTTTTCGCAGGGGCATCCGTGGCGAGCTTCGGCCCGTCAGGCCCGATCGTCCCTGCACTCGCCGCCGAAGACGTTTACTTCGACAATGTCTCCACAACCTTCGAAGGCGGGTCCTTGAGCATTCCTCATATCGATATCCGCGGCTCCTCTCTATCAAAGGCCGAATTGGAAAGCGCCATGAACAGCCCGTTGGGATTGCCCACGGCCGATGCTTTGTCGAAATTCGACGCTTCCTCCGTCAACATTCCCGAGATTCGGCTCGAGTTCACAGCACCCATTACTGGAAACGGCGCACCACCGAGCGAGACCATTACCTATCGCGACACTCGCATCGAGGACCTGAAGAGCGGCAAGGCGGCGCGCGCCAGCATCGCAGCGACAACGGCCGAGATCAGAGGTCCGAGTTCGTTCAATAGCTCTTTCGGAAAGATCCTCGTCAGCGATTATGACTTGGCCGGCCTGGTGCGATTCGTATTCGCGGCGGCTCAGCCGGGCGAGACGCCGAAACAAATTTCCGGTTCGAGCACCGCAGAAAACGGGCACTTCACATATCCGAACGGAGTGGAAGTCAATATTGCTCACATGAGTGTCGGGGCCATGAAGGCACGCCCACTGGTCACGCCGCTCGCGGAACTGATACCCGCTTTGAAGCCGATGATGTTGCCCGATAAGAAGCTCGCTCCGGCGGCGGCAACCAAGATGATGTCGATGCTTGCTGATTTTTATGATGCGGTCGCCATCGACGGTGTTTCCGCGTCGGACATCACCATCAAGGTTCCGGACCCCTCCTTCGACAACGCCTCGATCCAAACCTTAAAAATCGGACAGCTTGCCAATTCGCGCATCGCGGAATGGAGCATCGAGGGCTTGGACGTCAAAGCCGAGGGCGGACATGTGAAACTTGGCCGCGCCGCGCTCCTCGGCCTCGACCTCAAACCGTTTCTCTCCTCGTTGTCGGCGCTCACGAAGAACGGCGAGTTCAATGACGACGCGGCGAAAAGTTACGATTGGCGAAACGGGATCCCGCATTTCGACGCCATCGAGGTGAGCAATGTCGACTTCGACATTCCTCGAGGTGCCAACCCGGAAAGCTTCAAGGTGGCGGGATATGACATTAGGCTCGGCAATTACGTAGGATCGATCCCGACGAGCCTTCAATCCCGGCTCGACCGATTTGCGGCGGATACGAGTTCGCTGAAGGACCAAGGCGCCGAGCTTCAGCAACTCGGCTACAAGAAAATCGATCTTTCCACCGGCACCGATCTCGTTTGGAACGAGACGAGCAAATCGCTGAACATCAACGAGATCAGCGCCAACGGCGTCGATATGGGCTCGGTGCTGCTCAAGGCCACACTGGGCAATGTTCCGCGAGAGCTCTTTTCCGGTTCGCTGGCGCAGATGCAAGTAGCCGGCCTCGGCGTCACGCTTGGCGAAGCGACCCTGCGGCTGGACAATACGGGCCTGCTCGACAAGATCATCGAGCGTGCCGCTGCGGCGCAAAAAACCACCCCGGACAAATTGCGCGCCTTGTGGGGCACGCAGGCCGCGCTCGGCATCCCGCAGATGTTCGGAGGATCCGACGGCGCGAAGGCGCTGGGCAGCGCGGTCGCGAGCTTCATCGCCAAGCCGAAGAACCTCTCGGTCTCGGTGAAGTCCAAGAACGCGAACGGTCTTGGACTCACAGATTTGATGACCGGCGGTGGGCCCAACGCCGCGGCCATTCTCGAGAAGCTCGATGTGAAAGCGATCGCCAATCAGTAGCGAGCGCAAGCCAATAGGCTCAGCTTTTGCCGCGGGCCTTTTCCACGAGATCGAGAATGAACCGCGGCAAAGCGAATGCCGCCTTGTGCACCTCGGGTGTGTAATAGCGCGTCGAGAGCTTCGCCGACCTGAAGCGCTCTTCAAGGGTGGAGAGGGGAATTGCGCGCAACGCCTTGTCGTCGGTTGCGAAGCCCATCGTCATGTGTCCGCCCACATAGGTCGGGATGGCGGCGATATAAGCGTAAGGGTCGCTGAACAACTCACGCCAGATCCCGATCGTTGAGGAGAGCTCTTCGGGCTGGAAGAACGGCACGCCGTTCTGCGTCACCATGATGCCCCCTCCCTTGAGACAGCTCTTCGCGCCTTCATAGAACTCACGCGAGAAAAGCACCGCGCCCGGACCTTGCGGATCGGTTGAGTCGACGATGATGACGTCAAAGCGACCGTGATTTCGCCTGTCCGCCACATAATGCATGCCGTCGGCAATGACGCTCTCGACGCGCTTGTCCTCGAAGAAGGGCCTGTTCCATTCAAGGAAATATTCCTTGGAGAAATCGAGCACGGCCTTGTCGATCTCCACCTGCACGCAATGCCTCACCCCTTCGTGCTTGAGCACCTCCTCGGCGATGAGACAATCGCCGCCG
Source organism: Hyphomicrobiales bacterium (assembly GCA_019247795.1). GTDB lineage: Bacteria > Pseudomonadota > Alphaproteobacteria > Rhizobiales > Beijerinckiaceae > GAS188. Next base: position 31,010 of record JAFBAK010000268.1, read on the forward strand.
CCGACGATGAGAACGTCCTCGCAGCTGCCATGGGCGAGGATCGGCACATGGCTCATCATTTCCGAATAGATGAACTCATCGGCGGTGGTGACCTGGGTCGCACCGTCGAGCATGAGCATGCGCCCGAAGCGCTTGTTTTCGAAAAGGACGAGGCTCTGCAAATCCCCCTTTCCCTGAAACACGATCCTTTCTGCCGCGAAGCTCATACGAAATCCGAGCTCGTCGAACAGGGTCTCGGTGATGTAACGCTCGTCGCTCATGAAGATCAGCCTGTGAGAAGAATGGACGCCCATTTGGAAGGGGCAACGAACCGGCGCCCCAAGGATCCGGGAAGCACCGCGCTTGCGAGCCTTGCCGTTCGAGCATAGGTCTGCGTCGCTCCGAAACGATTGAGGCGCGGATCAGACCGCGCCTCGTTTTGGGAAGCCATCGGAGATGGTCCGGGTTTCGGTTCAGATGCCCTTGCCGCGCAGCAAAGTCTCCACCTCGACGCGCTTGGCTCCGAACGCCTTCTTGAGGACAGGCACGCATTTCTCGGGCGAGGTCTCGCCACACATGAACACGTCCAGCGCCGCATAGCCGCATTCGGGCCAGCTATGGATGGAAATGTGGCTCTCGGCCAGAACAGCGACACCAGAGACGCCGCCGTTCGGCTCGAAGTGATGCAGGTGGATGTGCAAGATCGTCGCGCCGGCCGCCTTGACGCAGGCGCGCAGCGCCTTGTCGATATGGCCGATGTCGTCGAGGTGCTTGGCCTCGTAAAGCTCGACAATGAGATGCGTCCCGGCGCAACGCACGCCGTTTCTCATCACCAAATGGTCCTTGCGGCCGTCCTCTGAGACGAACGAGCCGATATAGGACGTATCTTCCTTTCGGGTGGTGCTTGGAAGCTCCAAGTCCATCCCCGATTGGAAGAGGGCGTCTCGATCCATGGGAACCCTCCCCAACCAGCAGATGCAGACCCGGCAAGCCGGAGCGAAGTCATCTACAAAGCGCCCCGTGAATCCAAGCTTGTGGCGACGCGCTTCGAAGGGCGCATATGGGTCCCGAATCGGCCAGGGTCAAGTAAAAAATTCTCTCCCGCCCCGGAAAAAAGCCAGCTCCCTTCCAAACCCTTCAGAGACGCCGGCGGAGGGCGAAAGATTGTCGCATCCCGTGCCCGCTTTCCTCGGGTTGCCGCTCGTTGATGCGCGTCCTATAGGGGCAACCGTCCCGCCGGACATCAACGACCCCTCGCACGTCCGGCTCGCTCCTGACATCACGAATGGCAACACTCCATCATCACCCCATTTGCCCCCATTCGCGCTTCGTCCGGCTCGTGCTCGGAGAGATGGGGCTCGAGGTGGAGCTCAAGGAGGAGCGAGTTTGGGAAAGGCGACGCGAGTTCCTCGCTCTCAACCCGGCGGGGACTACGCCGGTGCTGTCGGAAGAATCGATCGAAGCGGTGCCGGGTGCGTCAGTCATCGCCGAATATCTCGATGAGACGCGAGGCCTTGCACTTGGAGAGCGCCGCCTCATGCCGGAAGATCCGGCAAGTCGTGTCGAGGTGCGCCGCCTCATGGGCTGGTTCCTCGATAAATTCGACGGCGAAGTCTCTTCCTTTCTCGTGACGGAAAAAGTCTACAAACGCTTCATGTCGAGCACAGAAGGCGGCGGCGCGCCCGACATGGGCTTGATCCGCGCCGCGCGCGCCAATCTGCGCTATCATCTCAAATATATCGGATGGTTGCTCGGCGAGCGGAACTGGCTCGCAGGCTCGCGCATGACATATGCAGATCTCGCCGCCGCCGCGCAACTGTCGAGCGTCGACTTTCTCGGAGACGTTCCATGGGACGAGGATGAAACGGCGCGCACATGGTATTCGCGCCTCAAATCCCGGCCGAGCTTTCGTCCGCTCTTGGCCGATCGCATCGCCGGCATCGCGCCGCCGGAGCACTACGCCGATCTCGATTTCTGAGCGGCGCCACAGTGGCGCCTTATCGGAGGAGACGGTGAGCGATGCTTCGGCACTGCGCTCGGCGCTCGCCTCGCACGCCGCAAGGCTCGGCTTCTCCGGTTTCGGCATAACGTCTCCGGCCTCCATGCCTGAGCTCGGCGAGCGTCTGCGCGCTTGGCTCGCCAGCGGCGCACATGGCGACATGATCTGGATGGCGCGAGAGCCGGATCGTCGCGCATCGCCACTCGCCCTGTGGCAAGAGGTCCGCAGCATCGTCATGGTCGGGCTCGCTGCACCTCCTGATTCGAGCCCCCTGCAAGCGCTGGAGAAAAGGAACACGGGCGTGATCGCCGCCTATGCGCGCCGCCGCGATTATCACGACGTGATCAAGGGCCGACTCAAGGAGCTGGCGCAGACACTCGTGTCACTCGCAGGCGCCGAGGTAAAGGTTTTCGTCGATACCGCTCCGGTCATGGAAAAGCCGCTTGCCGCTGCCGCAGGACTGGGCTGGCAAGGCAAGCACACTGTGCTGCTCTCGCGCGAGCTCGGCTCCTGGCTCCTCCTCGGCGCGATCTTCACGACAGCGGAAATTCCTCTCGATACGCCCGGCGCGGACCATTGCGGTTCATGCCGACGCTGCCTCGACATCTGTCCCACGAACGCCTTTCCCGCTCCCTATCGGCTCGATGCACGTCGCTGCATCGCCTATCTCACCATCGAGCACAAAGGGACGATCCCTCGGGAGTTCCGCGAGCCGATCGGAAATCGCGTCTTCGGCTGCGACGATTGTCTCGCCGTCTGCCCATGGAACAAATACGCGAAAGCGAGTCACGACATGCGCTTGGCGGAACGCGACGGGCTGAACGCGCGTGATCTTCGGGACCTGGCTCGCCTCGACGATGCAAATTTCCGCAAACTTTTTGCTGGCACTCCAATCAAGCGGACGGGGCGCGACCGCTTCATCCGCAACGTGCTCATCGCGATCGGCAATTCCGGCGACCCGGCGCTTGCGCGCGAAGCCGAGGCATTACTGCGCGACCCCTCTCCTTTGGTGCGCGCGATGGCCGTTTGGGCCGCCTCGCGCCTGTTATCGAGGTCGCACTTCACGGCACTCGCCCGGCGTCATCGACAAGCGGAGCAAGACGTGGAGGTGCTCGCGGAGCTCGATCACCTCGAGCCGCGAAGGTCGCGCAAATTTGAAGCTGACGCATGAACCTCGTCATCCTTGGGCTCGGATATTCGGCAAGCGTGTTCGCACGCCGCATGATCGCCGCGGGATGGCATGTCCAAGGAACGGTTCGCAGCCTGGAGAGGGCGACGGCCCTTCGCCGGGACGGCATCGACGCGTCGATGTTCGATGCGCGAGCCGGCGCGCTCGAAGAGGCCATGCCCGATCTCGCGCAAGCCGACGCGCTTCTCGTGTCGATCCCACCCTCCGGAGAGGGACGCGACTTTCCGGAGCGGCTTTCAGGCTCCTTCCTCCAAGCGGCAGACCGCCTGCGATGGATCGGCTATCTTTCCACGATCGGCGTCTACGGTGATTACGGCGGCGCCTGGATCGACGAGACCGCGCTCTGCCGCCCGTCTTCCGACCGAAGCCGCGCGCGCCTCGCTGCCGAAACTAGTTGGCAAGAGCTCGGGGCGAAGTCGAATGTCCCTGTCGTGATTTTCCGCTTGCCCGGAATTTACGGTCCCGGCCGCAATGCGCTGATGGCGCTTCGTCAGGGTACGGCGCGGCGCATCGTCAAGGCCGGGCAGGTTTTCAACCGCGTTCATGTCGAGGACGTCGCGACGGCTCTTGAGCTTTCGTTGAAGAGTGATGCGGCCAGCGCCGTCTACAACGTGACGGACGACGAGCCGAGCGCGCCTCAGGACGTGATCACTTTCGCCGCCGCGCTCCTCGGTATCGAGCCTCCGCCGCTAATCGATTTCGCCGACGCTGCGCTCTCACCGATGGCGGCGGGCTTCTATGAGGAAAGCAAGCGGGTGTGCAACGGATTGATCAAGCGCCGCCTTAGGTTTTCTCCCGCCTTCCCGAGCTATCGCGAGGGCCTGCGAGACTTACGAAACAAAGGGGAAGGAACCTGGGGAGGAGCGGCATGAGCCGGACGCGAATGAACGATTCTCGGCGCTGCTGACCCGGGGTCTTTGAGCCTCACGTCCCTTCAGGCCGCTTCCCCCGTGGCCGACGACGCAAAACGCTCGACATAGCGTTCGGCGATATCGCTCATCCGCAAAAGCACGAACACATCGGTCGTGCCGAATTGCCGATCGATGACCGCTCCATCGCCGAAGCGCGCGCCGAGGCGTAGATAGCCCTTGATGAGCGGCGGCAAGCTTCGCAGCGCGGACTTCACGTCGATCTTTGACTTCGGCAGGATATTCATCGGGACGTAGCGTTCGGCCTGTGCACGAACTTCCCAGCCGGCGGGGCAAGAGGCGTAGTGATGGAGGAAGCTGAGCGGCTCGGCGAGCGCGGCCGGACGAGTGCCTTCGAGGCTCGCGCAGCCGATCATCACGTCGATGCGATGTCGCCGCACATAGGCATGGATACCACGCCAGAGAAGCTCGAGCGTGCGTTTGTCGCGATGGCTCGCAAGCACGCAGGAGCGGCCAAGCTCGAGGAAGCGCATTTCCCGATGGCATGCGAGCAAGGGAGAAATGTCGAACTCGTTCATCGTGTAGAAGCCGAAGCATTCGTCGGCCACTTCCTGGCGAAGCATTCGATAAGTGCCGACCACTTTGGGGGCCGCGCCGATCGCAAGCGATGCGCGATGATCGTGATCGAGCACGACGAGGTGATGGCAGATGCGGTCGAAGCGATCGCTATCGCGACGCAGGAGGGCGCTCACGGGGTTGGGGATGGCCGACATCTCCTCGTAGAATACGCGGAAGCGGAGCCGTTGCGCTTCGCGCAATTCGCGCGCGTCCCGGGCGAGCCGAACTTCGAGCGACCCGAGCTGTCCTGAAATACCAGGTTCATCCGATGGACGCGCCTCGGCAAGACGCCCCTGTCCTCTTTGCCGGTCCCTTCGCGGCGAAAACGCCAGACGGCCAATTCCGGCGGTTGTCCCAAATCCAGGTGGAGCGAGCGCGGGTCTTCCAAAGCCCCATGCGGGCGCGCTTGTTCTGCCGATCAGGCTCCAGAGGTTTTTTAAACCCCGGTCTTCCTTGCTTGCGCCATTGCTGCCCACTGGCACCGCCCCTGCGATTCGCTGGCCAAAACGCCAACATGACGAGATGACGCGAACATGACGGTAGAGCGAAAGGGTGAGCGTCCGGTCAAGCGACCTTGCTTTTCGTACCTCCCTCTACCAGCAACCGCACGAGATCTTCCCGCAGCACGGGCTTGACCAGAAAGACGTCGAAGCCCGCGGCGAGCGCCATTGCTCGATCTTCCTGGAGCGCGTTGGCGGTAAGGGCGACGAGGCGCAGCGGCACACGTCCAAGGCGCGCCTCCTCCTTTCGGAGCCGCCGCGCCACCTCATTTCCATCGAGCCCAGGCATTCGAATGTCGAGGAGCGCAAAATCGTAATTCGGGCGCTTGCCCTCCATCGCGCGCATCGCCGCTTCGAGCGCGCTCAGACCGTTGTGGTAACGGTCGACTTTGGCGCCTTCGCGCTCGAGCAAGCGCGTGGCGAGTAGCGCGTTGACTTCATCGTCCTCCGCCAGAAGGACGTGAAACGGGGGGATGGCGAGAGTGCGCTTGGCGTCGAGAGGCCGTCCCTCTCCGCAAGGAGCGGGCGCGATCGGCTCGATCAGCCTCGACTTGAGCGAACGTTCGCGGATCGGCTTCACCAGATAGCCGTCGAAGCCGAAGGCAGCCGGCGGACCGAATTGACGACGCTCGAAGGGCGAGAGCAGCATCATTCGCGAAGCCGTTCCGGCCTCGGTGGCTCGCTTGGCAAGCGCACGCGCAGCCTCCTCGCCGATCGCCGCGTCAACCACGAGAAGAAGCGGCGCCCGCGAGGTGGAAAGGACCGCAAGCCCATGAGACGCATCGACGGCCTGATCGACCTCGAAGCCGAGCTCATGAAGCTTCTCGCATAAATAGGGAGCCTGGAATGGCGAGCGCGCCACCACGAGGGCGCGGCTGCCCGCCGGAAAGCAACGCTGCGGTGGAGTCTCGCCCTTGATCGCGACGAGGGGGATTTCGGCCGTGAAGGTCGCGCCCTCCCCCGGTGCACTTTCCACGCCGAGAGAACCGCTCATTTTCTCCACAAGGCGGCGCGATATCGCAAGGCCTAATCCCGCGCCCGCGCCTGACCCTTCTCCGTGCTCGAATTCCTCGAAGATGCGGCCTTGACGATTGGCGCTGACGCCTTCTCCCGTGTCGACGACCTTGAAGACGGTTTTTCCCTGCGCGGATACGGATACCGTGATCCCGACCCCGCCTTGCGTCGTGAACTTCACGGCGTTGCCGGCAAGGTTGAGGAGGATCTGCCGCAACCGTGCCGGATCGCCACGCATTTGGCGGGGCGTATGGGGGGCGATGAAGCTTGCAATCTCGATCCCCTTGCCTTGTGCGCGCGGCGCCAAGAGCTCCGCGACGCCTTCGACCAAGGCGGTAAGGTCGAAATCCTCGTCAGCGAGTTCGAGCTTGCCGGATTCAATCTTGGAGAAGTCGAGGATTTCATCGATGAGAAAAAGCAGCGATTCTCCCGAGCTCTTCACCGCTCTTGCGTAGGTGGCCTGCTCGGGCGTGAGACCCGTATCGAGGAGAAGGTCGGCCATTCCTGTTATGCCGCTCAGCGGCGTGCGGAGCTCGTGGCTGACAGTCGCCAGAAAGCGGGATTTGGCCGCGCTCGCCGCCTCGGCTTTGCGCTGGGCGCTTGCCAAGGCTTCTTCGGAACGCCGTCGTTCGGTGACGTCACGACCCACCGACTGGCGCAACATGCGCCCGTCGGGTTCCCGCACCGTCGTCTCGACCCAAGATATCCAGCGCGGCCCGCGATCCGTCTCGATTTCCTGGTCGAAGCTGCGAACGCCATCGCTGGTGAGCAAGGCTTCGCCGGTGAAAGTCGATTTGAGGGAGTAGCGCTTTCCGATCACCGCCTCGTTGGGTCCGGCAGCTTCGAGAAATGCCGGGTTTGCGTAGACGATCCGATCCTCCTGATCACGCCGCAAGATGAGATCGTTCTGGCCCTCGATGAGGCCGCGATATCGCTCCTCGCTTTCGCGGGCTTGCCAGATCTCGTCGCGCAAGCGCTCGGTCTCGGCCTCGCGCAGCAGGGTCTGGGCTTCCGAATGGAGAAACCGAAACCGCAGCCAGAGCGTCGTGACGACGAAACCGAGAGTCAATGCGATGAATAAAGCTGCGATCGATCCGGCGCTGCCGGACGAAAGGCTCACCATGACGGCCGTCCCTGTTGGTAAAGTACACGCCTTTACGGCGCGCTTATCGGAACAGCCTTCCTCCAAAAGATTTATATTCTACTCTGATCTTTATCCAATTGGTCCGTATCTGCGCGAATGCTTAACCGTGAGGCTCAAACGCGCCTGCGCTCGCGCCGCCGGCCGGGGGCGCCCTCCTCTCTGCGCGGTTGCGCCAGGGGGCCGAGCTTCGCGATCACCGTTTCGAGCGTTGGAGGCGCACCTCGCTCATGCAGGTCGAGCGCGCGCCGCATGGCGGCCAGGTGTGCGGGCGACGTGCCGCAGCAACCGCCGATGATGCGCGCCCCTGCGTCATAGGCAAGGCAGGCGTAATCGGCCATCACAGTCGGCGTGCCGGAATAGTGGATGTGGGCCCCTTTCCATTGCGGCACGCCGGCATTGGCCTTGGCGATGATCACCGAAGTTTCGTTCCCGGCTGCAATGTCGAGAACAGACATCACGAGGTCGGAGGCGCCGACCCCGCAATTTGCACCAAGCGCCACGGGAGGAGGCGAGAGGGCTGCGGCGAATGAGGCAAGCGCAGATGGCAAAAGCCCCATCATCGTGCGACCGGCAGTGTCGAAACTTGCGGTCAGTGTGAAGGGCATCTCGAGCCTCGCGGCCGCCTTTGCGGCGGCCCGCATCTCTTCGGGCGCCGACATGGTCTCGATCCAGGCCAGATGCGCTCCGCCCTCCTTCAGCCCGGTGATCTGCTCGGCGAACACCTCCTCGGCCTCGGCCTCGGTGAGAGGGCCGAGAGGCGCGAGAAGATCACCGGTGGGGCCGACGGAGCCCGCGACGAGGATGGGTCGCGAGGACTTCGACGCGACTTCGAGGGCGAGGCGCGCGGCCACGCGATTGAGCTCGCGCGCCCGGCTTTGCAAATCGTGGAGCATCAAGCGACGCGCGTTGCCGCCGAAGCTGTTGGTCAAGATAATGTCGGCCCCCGCGTCGACGAAGCTCTGGTGCAGCGCCATGATGCGGTCCGGATGCGACTCGAGCCATAGCTCCGGCGCTTCGCCGGAGACGAGCCCTATTTCGAAAAGATTTGTCCCGGTCGCCCCATCGGCCAAGAGAAAGGGCTGTTCCGCCAGCCGCTCCTCAAGCATGCGCGCACCTCTCTCTCGCATGGCAAAACACTTGCCGACAATGACCAGCCAATCCTCGCGGCCCTGTCAAGGGAGCTTGGAACGCCGCCGCGCAGCGGGGGCGCGTCTCACCCGATGTCGAAGAAGGTGGCCTTGGGCGTCCGATAAACCCTGTCGAGGGTGACGTCGATCTCGTCAGGCCGAAAGATCTCGACGGGATCGGTGAAGCCCTTCGCCCGGAATTTCCCAAGCGGCCTCACCTTCTGGCCAAGTTCGCGCGCGAAGGCCGCCGACATGAGCAGCGGCTCGTCGAGCGTGCGATTCATGTCGGCGATCCGGCTGGCCAAGCTCACATCGCGGCCGATCACGGTGAAGTCGAGCCGCGTGCCAGAGCCGATATTACCGTAGGCGGCCTCGCCGTAATGCAAGGCGATGCCCGCCCGCATCTGCGGCTTGTCCGCATGCTCGACGTTGAAGGCGTTGAGCGAGGCAAGACCATCCCGAGCGGCGGAGAGAGCGCGCTCCGGCGCGTCACATTCGCCGTCCTTGGCCTCGCGAAAGATCGCGAGGAGCCCGTCGCCCAAATATTTAAGGACCTCGCCTTGCCTTTGCTCGATCGCCGGAACGAGGCAATCGAAAAAGTTGTTGAACAGCTCGACGGCGCCGACTGCGCCAAGCTCGACGGTTTGCTGCGTCGAATCGCGCATATCAGCGAAAAGAATGGCGGAGCGGATGGTCGACACTTGGCCGCGCTTGACATTGCCGCCAAGGATCGCCTGGCGCGGTTCATCCCCCACATAGATGCGCAGCACGTTTCGCAAGGTTCCCCATGCAACGCGAAGCTCGAGGAGGACCGCGAAGGGAGGCAGTATCGTCGCGATGATCGCGAGATGGCGAGGCGAGAAGCCGTTGGGCGCCCGGGTGGCCAAGGTCGCCCAAGCCGTCATGTCATTGGCGAAGGTGATGGGCGCGCAGATATAATGCGTGAAGCCCTCTGCCTTCAGATCGGGCACGATCCCAAAACGATCGTCCGGCGTCTCGGCAAGGCGCATCTCGACCCATTCCCGGGACGTCAATGCCGCGTAATAAGGGCTGCGCAAAAAGGTCGGATCGTCGGGCCCTGGGCTGACATAGACACTTTCCTTGACGCCACCATCCTTCAGCCAGATGCGACCGACCGCATCATGCTCGGCGTGAAGCGTCGAGATCGATACGGCGACACGCTCGATCGGCACGCCGATGGCGAGGAGACGATTGCACAACTCCGTGAGATTTTTCGACGGATCTTCGGCGCGCCTGGCATCTCCCAAAAGCCAATCGCGCAGGGCGCCGACCTCGATTGTGTCTTTCGGCCCGATCAGCTTCCGCAACTGCCAGGAATCCATCTTCGAGATGGCCTTGGCATCGAGCCGCTTCGCGGACTCGTTGCCTTCCTGGAGCAGGACGGCAGCATCCGCCGGGGAAGCGTTGAGGGCCACTTGCTCGTTGGGCATGCCGCCCTGATATGGCCATTCGGGCAGCCGAGGCAAGGGTTGAGCGGGGCCGGATTACGAGTAGTTATGGGTGGGAAGTCGTTCGCAACCTTCGCAGCGCCCAGCGACGCCAGTTGTTCACGAGCCCCCATTGCCGGTGGGACGGTCTTCACCCTGCCCGATCAGCTCGGTTGTCAGCTTGCGATTTGAGCATGTATTCCTTGGTGGACCATCGATCTCGCCCCAGGGGTAATCTTTGCAACGAGAGTGGAAGAACCGAGGGCTGGTCAAATCGGCGACGACAGCTAGAAAAGGGGGGTGACGTGGCGCATGGACGTGCCTTTTCCAACACACCGAATTAGCGTTTTGAAATTTTGAGACACCATCGAGCAGGCTTGGATTATACCAGGAATTAGATCCCCTCCGAAACGGAACCCCGCCATGCCAGCTTTTCGCCTCGATCCTGATCCCGGCAACGTCCACTGGGGTTTCTTTGACGCCAAGCTCGCCCCGGTCCTGACCGTCCCGAATGGAGGGCGGGTGACGATCTCGACAATCTCGGGGGCGCAAGAAGCCATGGCGCCCCCGCCCTTTGTGGTTCCCCCTCAATTGCGTGCCGTGCACGCGAAGGTAAAGCCCAAGCTGCAAGGCCATATATGCACCGGCCCCGTTGCCGTCGAGGGCGCAAGGAGGGGCCAAGTGCTGCAGGTCGACATCGAGGTAATCGAACCCTTCTACGACTGGGGCTATCAGGTAGTCCGCCCCCTCGCGGGCGCGCTTCCCGACGATTTCGCCGAAAGCCGGCTCTATCATATCGCGCTCGACCGCGCGCAAAAGCTTTGGCGGCTCCCCTGGGGTCAACAGGTGCCTCTAGCGCCGTTTTTCGGCGTGATGGGAACGGCCCCTCCGCCTGCGTGGGGAATGGTGTCGACGCTGCCGCCTCGGCGAAATGGCGGCAACCTCGACAACAAGGAGCTCGTTGCAGGAACGACGCTCTACCTGCCGATTTTCGTGGACGGCGCCTTGTTCTCGGTAGGCGACGGGCATGGCGTGCAAGGTGATGGAGAGGTGTGCATCACCGCCGTGGAAACCGGGCTCACCGGCACCTTTCGCTTGAGCGTCCTTAAGGACATGCAGCTCGAATGGCCGCTCGCCGAGACCCCGACGCACATGATCACCATGGCCTTCGATCCCGATCTCGACGATTGCGTGGTGATCGCCTTGCGGCAAATGATCGAGCTCGTAAGCGCGCGCGCCGGCATCGACCGCTACCAGGCCTACGCGCTCGCAAGTCTCGCCGCCGATCTGCGCGTGACGCAAGTCGTCAACGGCAACAAGGGAGTGCATGTCATGCTCGAGAAAAAATATCTCGAGCGTCCTTGAGCATTCCTCCCTTGCCTCAATTTTCGCCCCATCAAGAGGCGGCGCTCAAGGCGGTGTCCGCCTGGCTCAAAACGAAACGCAAAGGGCAGAACGCGCCGCCCATCTTCCGGCTCTTCGGCTATGCCGGCACGGGCAAGACGACATTGGCGAGGCATCTCGCCCAAAGCGTCTCCGGCAAAGTCCTTTTCGCCGCATTCACGGGCAAGGCGGCGCTGGTAATGCGCAGCAAGGGCTGTCAAGGCGCATCCACCATCCATAGCTTGATCTACCGGGCGCTCGAATCCGGCGAAGAGACGCCGAATTTCGAGTTGTGGTCCCAGTCCCCGGCGTCCGAGGCCAAGCTTATCGTGATAGACGAGTGCTCGATGGTCGACGCCGAGCTTGGGCGCGACTTGTTGTCGTTTCGAGTGCCGCTCCTCGTTCTCGGCGATCCGGCGCAGCTTCCCCCGGTTCAAGGCGCGGGTTTTTTCACCGAGGCAGAACCCGATGCCATGCTGACCGAAGTGCACCGGCAGGCGCAAGATGACCCGATCGTGCGCATGTCGATGCAGGTACGTGAGGGTCGCCAGCCGGACCTCGGCGAATATGGCATGTCGCAAGTCGTGACGCGCTCAGAGCTCGATCCCGCCCGCGTGCTCGGCGCCGATCAGGTCCTTGTCGGCCGCAATGCAACCCGACGCCGCTTCAACAAGCGCATGCGCGAAAGACGAGGCTTTGCCGACATCTTGCCGATTGCGGGCGACAAGCTGGTCTGCTTGCGCAACAACCGACGCAAGGGTCTGTTCAATGGCGGCCTCTGGTCTGTGAAGGAGCGCCGTCAGCGCAAGTCCGGGACGCTCGCTTTGCGTCTGGCACCGGACGAAGATCGGGGCGGCCGTATCGTGAAAGTGTCGGCAAAAGCAGAATGCTTCACCGGCAATATAGAAGATTATCCCTGGGAGGAGCGAAAGGCTTATGACGAGTTCGACTATGGCTACGTACTCACGGTCCACAAAGCACAAGGATCCCAATGGGACGACGTCGTGCTTTTCGACGAAAGCTTCGTCTTTCCGGAAAGCCGCGCGCGATGGCTCTACACAGGTATCACGCGGGCCGCAAAGCGGCTTACAGTCGTGATATGAGGCCGCGACAAGCTTGACGACGTGACAGGATAACGGCCCAAATTATTAAAAAGATTGGGAATTTTTATCGGACGTGAGCGGGATCTGGAACTCGCCGAGCCTCGCGCACGTATAAGCACACCCAAACAATCAAGGAGAATCCTCATGCGAACCCCCCTCGCGATTATTGCTCTGACTGCCGCAATGGCCTTCGCGGCTCCTGCCTCGGCGACCGAACGGGGCACCGTGGGTGGCGCTGTGGCCGGAGGTGCGGTCGGAGCCGCGGTCGGTGGACCTGTGGGCGCGGTCGTCGGTGCGGGAGCCGGCGCGGTCGTGGGAAATAGCATGACGGGTCATCGTCGCTATCACCGTTACGGCTATTATCACCATCACCGCTATTATCGGGGCTGAAGCCGAACCGCCAGGTTTTCTTTTTGTCCCGCTCGCCGCGGCCACGTTCTCGGCCGCGAGGGCGGGATTTTGTTGCGTATGGGCGCAGATGCGTCAGGTTGCCAAGGGCCACCCTCCAGCCCGGCGAAAACCGCGATAAGGCATCAGATCAAAAGCAATTTTCCACTCGATCGGCATCGGCGGGATGACGCGGGCCTTATCGATTTCTATATATGACAATGCGGACGGTCGATTAACTCCACGTCTCTCGAGCTTTCGACCTTGATCGGCAATCACATCGATAGCGATTCATTGTCGAAGTCGATATTTTGTTTAAGACTGGGCGTGAATTCTATTTCGAAACAATAAAACGGGACTGAACCGTTATGAGCAGAGCTTTTGTACGAGAACAAGACGACTCGGAAACCTTCGACACTCTGCCCGACAGGGTGGTGTCGCCGCATCCGAATTTTGTGACGGCTGAAGGCTTGGCTGCCATCGAAGCTGAGCTTTCTCGTGCGCAGAGCGAGTTCGATTCCGCGCAAGCGGCGGGTGACCGTGAGCTCGCCGCAAAAGCGGCCCGAGATGTGCGTTATTTCACTTCGCGCCGCGCGAGCGCGCAGGTGATCGCGCCACCCAAAGACTCGGACCGCGTCCAATTTGGATCCACCGTGACGATCGAGCGCGCCGATGGCCGTCGGCAGACGTTCCGCATCGTCGGCGAGGATGAGGCTGACCCTGCCCGCGGCACGCTCTCGCACGCGTCGCCTTTGGCGCGAGCGCTCGCCGGGAAGAGCCCCGGCGATGCCGTCCAGGCCGGGAATATCGAGGCGGAAATTCTTACGATCCAATGAGCTGACAGGCTCGAGCGACGAGACCCGCGATGGCGTTTCGGCGCGGAAGAAAAAAGGTCCGGATCGGCCCGGACCCTGCAATCGATCAATTGTCCAGGAAGCTTCGGAGCTTGCGACTGCGGCTCGGGTGTTTGAGCTTGCGAAGCGCCTTGGCCTCGATTTGGCGAATACGCTCGCGCGTGACCGAGAATTGCTGGCCGACTTCTTCCAATGTGTGGTCGGTGTTCATGCCGATGCCGAAGCGCATGCGCAGGACGCGCTCCTCGCGCGGCGTCAGCGAAGCCAAGACTCGCGTGGTCGTCTCGCGCAGATTCGACTGGATCGCCGCCTCGACCGGCAACACCGCGTTCTTGTCCTCGATGAAATCACCGAGATGCGAATCTTCCTCGTCGCCGATCGGCGTCTCGAGCGAAATAGGCTCCTTGGCGATCTTGAGCACCTTGCGCACCTTCTCGAGCGGCATGCCGAGCTTCTCGGCGAGCTCCTCAGGCGTCGGTTCGCGGCCGATCTCGTGCAACATTTGGCGTGAGGTTCGCACGATCTTGTTGATCGTCTCTATCATATGCACCGGGATGCGGATCGTGCGGGCCTGATCGGCAATCGAGCGCGTGATCGCCTGGCGGATCCACCATGTGGCATAGGTCGAGAACTTGTAGCCCCGCCGATACTCGAACTTATCGACCGCCTTCATCAGGCCGATATTGCCTTCCTGGATCAAATCGAGGAATTGCAGGCCGCGATTGGTGTATTTCTTGGCGATCGAGATCACGAGACGCAGATTCGCCTCGACCATTTCCTTCTTGGCTTGGCGCGCCTCCCGCTCTCCCTTTTGCACCATGGCGACGATCTTGCGGAACTCGGAAATCTCGAGCCCGGTCTCCGTTGCAAGATCATGGATGTGCGAGCGGATCTCCTTCACCTTTTCGCGATCGTTTTTGATGAGCTGCTTCCAGCCCTTGGCGCCGAGCTTGGAGACCCGCAAGATCCATTTCGGGTCGAGTTCGGCTCCCTGGTAATGCTTAAGGAAATCGAGTCGCTGTACGCCAAAGCTCTCGGCGAGGCGCATCAAGCGGCCCTCGAAGCCTACAAGCCTCTTGTTGATGTCGTAAAGCTGTTCGACCAGCATCTCGATGCGGTTGTTGTGCAGCGACAGCGACTTCACATCGGCGATCACCGTCTGCTTGAGCTTTTTGTATTTGCGCTCCTGCGCGGGCGTCAGCGTCGTGTTTTCGAGACGCCCTGCAACGAGCTGATCCTGCAAACGGCGCAGCTTCTTGTAGTCGTCCGCGATACGGTCGAAGATCTCGAGCACACGGGGCTTGAGCTCGGCTTCCATGGCCGAGAGCGAAATGTTCGATTCGAGATCATCGTCGAAATCTGCCTCCGTGGGCATGGCGCCATCGGCCCCTTCGGCAGCGTCCTCGCCGCCCCCCTCGGGCTCTCCGCGCGGGGGTTGAAAGGGGGCGGCCGCCGGGCGGCCCGGAAACGGTGCCGTACCTGGCGGCGGTGCGCCCGGCGCAAACGGGCGCTGGCCAGAGAAAGGCGCGGCACCCGCGCCGAGTGTCGCCGGATCGATCTCCACTTTCGGGGCGGCCTTGGCGTCCGGCCCTGCATAGGTTGCTTCGAGATCAATGATGTCGCGCAGCAATGCCTTGGCGTCATTCAGCTCGTCTCGCCAGATGATGATCGCCTGAAAGGTGAGCGGACTTTCGCAAAGTCCGGCGATCATCGCCTCGCGGCCCGCCTCGATCCGCTTGGCGATCGCGATCTCGCCCTCGCGCGACAAGAGCTCGACGGCGCCCATTTCTCGCAAATACATCCGGACCGGATCGTCGGTGCGGTCGATAGGCTCGGAAGGTTTATCGAGCTTGGCCGGAACGCTGCGTGAGGCCTCGATGAGGTCACCGCCCTCCTCCTCGTCGTCGGGCTCGGCGGTTTCCTCGCGCGCTTCTGGGTCCGATTCATCGCTCTCGACGACATTGATGCCCATGTCGGAAAGCATTGCGAGAATGTCCTCGATTTGCTCGGAGGACACTTCCTGGGAGGGAAGCACCGAGTTCAGCTCTTGATGAGTGACAAAGCCTCTCTTTTTCGAGACCTTGATCATCCGCTTGACGGCAGCGTCCGACAGATCGAGGAGGGGACCATCGGCCGATTCGGCCGGCTTGTCCTTCACTTCTTCGGTCGTGGCGGTCTTCGTCACCATCAGCTGGGCTCCAGAATGTCGTTTCGGCACCGAACTGGCGCCTTTTTTGTGCTTGGACGAGCTCGACCCGCGCTTGGCGCCGGGTTTGAGCTTGGTTGACGCGCGCGAACTCATGACACCAAACGCAGCGATGCGAGCCCGCGCGCATACGCAACACGCGCAACCGGCTCAGGGCGATCCCGGAGATCAGGCAATGTGATTCGACTTAAATCCTTGTTAAGTCCCATCTTGGGCTCGCAAATGGCTCGTCAGGAAGGCAGAATCGACCCTCGAGCGAAGGACCAAAATTCAACCTTCGAGTCAAAACTCGAACTCAACGGCTTCTTTTCGCTCACAAAAGTGCTACTTCCGCCCGATCCGTCAACCCGCGAGACTTCGAGCCGGGCAGCCCAAGGCGCGCCTCAGGAAAGGCGCGCGCATTTTAGCCTATGTAGCGCGCATCCGCATCGATGCAAGACGACAGCTTGCCACAACCGCCTGAAACTCACCGATAAACTGCGTCTGACCACTCCTGCCGTCATGGATGTATCGATTCTTCGCATGGAATTTCTGATTCGTCCGCGAAAACCCATCGCCAACTTCGATGGAGTGATCAAGCGGGTGACGCAATGCTTCACCTCAAGACCTTGTAGGTCGGAGCCTCGGCAAGAACCTGCTCCAAGCTGCGTGCATCTCCCTCGACGTCGGACGAGGCTGGCATCTGCTGCAACGCGCCAAGGCGAGTCTTTACATCCGAAAGCCAAGCCAGATTGGCATCGGTCGGTTCGGCAGCGAGCGCATGCTGGGCTTCACGCAGCTCATTTTGAAGTGCGCGCGAAAGGTCGTGGAGGCCGATGGCCTGCCGGAGGGCGGCCTCGAATTCCGGGGGAGCGCAATTTTCGGTGAGGAAACGCTCATCGCCTGGGCGAAGCTTGCGCCGGAGCTTCGCCCGGAGCTGCTCGATGTCGCTATCGCGGCTTTGCTCAGAACTGCTCTCCTTCTCGTTTTCGTAAGCATGCTCGTCGAGAAGCGATTTCGAGAGCCGTTTCGCCTCCGGATCAGAAAAGAAGAGGGTCGAAGGGCTCTCGGCATATTCGTCCAAAAGATCGCGCCGCCTATCGAGCGCTAGCACAATCAGCGCCTCTTGTGCCGCTCCCGGTGCCGTGCCGCTGAATGTCGGTGCGCTGGCAAGCGCGGGGCTTGGCCTCGCAGGTGCTTGCGGACGCCCGTCAAAACCACTCCAGAATTGCCCCTCGCGGGGGCTATGCGGCCGATTGCGCGGCGGTCGTCCATCGAAGGGACGGTGGGGTTCCCATTTCGGACGACTGGCCGGCGCGATCTTTTGCAATCTTTCGGCGATGTCGGCCTCATAGTGCCGCCGCGCCGTCGAATCGGCGATCCTGGCCACCGCCTCGCGCAAGCGGATTTCGAGGGCCGCGCGCCGCTCGGGTGTGTCGAGCGGCCCAGACCCGATCTCGCGAGCCCACAACACGTCCGAAAGCGGACGGGCCCTGTCGAGCACACCCTCCACCGCCGCCGCGCCCGAGCCGCGTACGAGGTCATCGGGATCTTGTCCTTGGGGCAGAAAGGCGAAGCGAACGCTCTTTCCGGGCAAGAGGCGCGCCAGCGCCAGGTCAACCGCGCGAAAAGCGGCGCGCTGGCCCGCGCTGTCACCGTCGAAACACAAGATTGGTTCATCGGCCATGCGCCAGAGCAGCGCGACCTGCTCCTCAGTGAGTGAGGTGCCGAGCGGCGCCACCGTCTCAGCGAAACCGGCGGTGCTCATGGCAATCACGTCCATGTAGCCCTCAACCGCGATCACCCTTCCCCTATCATGAGCGGCCTTCCGGGCGCGATGCTGGTTGAAGAGCAAAGAGCCTTTGTGAAAGAGCGAAGTCTCTGGCGAATTGAGGTATTTCGACGAGATTCCCGGATCGAGAGTGCGGCCGCCGAAGGCGATGACTCGCGCGCGCAGATCCTGGATCGGAAACATCACCCGGTTGCGAAAGCGGTCATAAGCAACTGGAATATCGGGTCCGGACACCACAAGGCCAGCCTCGATCATGGTCGCGACATCCACGCCCTTCCCGGCGAGGTGATCGCGAAGGCCGTGGCGGTCCGCGGTGGCGTAGCCGACACGGAATTCGGCTCGCCCTATCTCGGAAAGCGAGCGACCGGCGAGATATTCGCGCGCTACTCGGCCTTGCGATCCCTTCAGCATCGCCTCGAAGTAGACGCAGGCCATCTCCATCACCTCGACGAGTCCAGCCCGCTTCTTCTCCTGGCGCTCCGCATCTGCCGAACGGGCGGGAAGAGCAACACCCGCCTCTGCCGCGAGACGCTCAACGGCTTCGGGGAACGACAAGCCTTCGCTCTCGATGACAAAGTCGAAAATGTTTCCGTTCTTGCCAGATGAAAAATCAAACCAGGCTTGCTTCTGGTCATTGACAAAAAAAGATGGGGTCTTTTCCGCGTTGAAAGGCGAAAGTCCTTTCAACTCTTTTCCTGCCTTGACGAGCCGAACACGCCGTCCGACCACCTGCGACACCGGCAGGCG
>JAFBAK010000273.1 GCA_019247795.1 Hyphomicrobiales bacterium
GAGATCGAGCGCTCGGCGCGCCTCGCCGCGAGCGAGCGCCGCGACGCCATCCGTGACGAGCCTATTCGCCGGACGCTGAATGAGAGCGCCGGACTCCTTGCGCAGCAGCGCGGGAAGCCGCACGACGTCGCTGGTCAAATTTTCGTCGACGAAGCTTTTATCCGCGAAGGCCGCGTCGGCCAAAAGCAAGGCGACGGCAAGAACCGCAAAGCGGAACCAAGAGCGCATCCAAGACCCCTCCCTGGCCACGTGACGACGCGGCACTGCGGTAATTAGCGTAGCAGCCGGCGCCGAATACGCAACGCGTACGCCGCATCGATAATTGCAGGCATACTTACGTCGGGCTGAACGCGTTGCGCGGGATTTGAAGCAACGGGCGGCGGGTCATGCTTTGACCGCGCGTGCGCGCCCAGGCGCGCTGCGGGTCGAGCTTCGGTTCGCAGGAACTCGCCGAAGACGGAATGAGCCCGAGCGGCCGGGTTGTGTGCCTTAACCTTTCAGGCGAGGTGGAATTTCTCGAACTCGCGGTGCTCGGCCTTGATGCGCCGAACCGTACCGGTAGCAGAGCGGTAGACGACGGTTTCCGTCTCGATCACATCCTTGTCGAAACGCACGCCCGAGAGAAGCGCTCCGTCGGTGACGCCCGTCGCCGCCACGATGACATCGCCCGAGGCAAGGTCGAGGAGGTTGTATTTACGCTTGGGGTTCTTGACGCCCATGGCTTCCGCTCGCGCGCGCTTCTCGGGCGTATCGAGAATCAAGCGCCCCTGCATCTGGCCGCCCACGCAACGTAGCGCGCCCGCGGCGAGAACGCCCTCCGGCGCGGCGCCGATTCCCATGTAGATGTCGATGCCGGTCGCTTCCGGTTTGCTGGTGAAGATCACGCCCGCGACGTCCCCGTCCGTGATCAGACGAATGCCGGCACCGAGCGCTCTCACGCGCGAGATCAATTCAGCGTGGCGCGGGCGATCGAGAATAAGCGCGGTGATCTCGTTCGGTGAGGCGCCCTTGGCTTTCGCCAACGACTTGATGTTCTCCTCAGGTGTGGCGTCGAGATCGACGGTGCCTTCCGGGTAGCCCGGCCCGATCGCGATTTTTTCCATGTAAACGTCGGGAGCGTTCAGGAGCGTGCCATGCTCCGCCATCGCCATTACGGCGATCGAGCCGGGCATGTCCTTGGCGCAGAGCGTCGTTCCCTCCAGTGGATCGACCGCGATGTCGACCTTGGGCCCTTTGCCGTTGCCGACCTTCTCCCCGATGAAAAGCATGGGCGCCTCATCACGCTCGCCTTCGCCGATGACCACCGTGCCGTCGATCTGGAGCTTGTTCAGCTCGCGCCGCATCGCATCGACCGCGGCTTGATCGGCAGCCTTCTCGTCGCCGCGCCCGCGCAGGCGCGCCGAAGCCACCGCGGCGCGCTCGGTGACGCGCACGAGTTCCAGTGTGAGGATGCGTTCGATGATCTTGTCGGATCGAACCGTGATGGCCTCGCGCATGAAGTGTCTTCCTCGTGACGGAACGCTGTGAATGGGAACCGACGATGCGTGTTATTCGCGCTCGATGCGGATTACCTGAGGCGGTTCCGCGATGTGCCCGTCTGCCGTCACCTCGTCAAGGGCGAGGCGGATTGCACTTTCCGCCGTCGCGTAGGTGATCAAAACCACAGGAACCGCATTCTCGGCGCCGTTGCGGGCGGTCGCGGAGGCGGGGTGGCGCGCCCGCCCCTTCTGCAGGATGCTTTCAAGCGAAATCTTCTGCTCGGCGAAGCGGGTCGCGATGGCAGCGACCGCGCCTGGATGGTCATAGACCAAGAGCCGCACGTAATAACCACCCTCGTGGCGCTGCATAGGCGCCCGCATCGGCGCAGCGAGCGCACCGACGGGCAGGCCGAAAGGCGGCGCGAGACGCCCGCGCGCGATGTCGGTGATATCGGCGACGACGGCGGACGCCGTTGCCCCTCCGCCCGCGCCGGGCCCCATAAGCGTGATTTCGCGCACCGCATCCGCGTCGATTGTGACGGCGTTCGTCACGCCCATGACCTCGGCGATGGCAGCTCCTTTCGCCACCATGGTCGGATGTACCCGCTGCTCCACGCCGTTGGGGGTGCGCACCGCAACGCCGAGAAGCTTGATGCGAAACCCGAGCTCATCGGCCATCGCGAGGTCGAGCGGCGTGATCGAGGCGATGCCCTCGACATGGATGGCGTCGGCATCGATTCGCGTTCCGAAGGCGAGGCTCGTGAGAATCGCAAGCTTATGAGCGGTGTCGAAACCGCCCACGTCGAAGGTCGGATCCGCTTCTGCATAGCCGAGGCGCTGGGCGTCGGCGAGAACCTCCGCGAAGGCGAGCTTCTCGGTTTCCATGCGGCTCAAGATGTAATTGCAGGTGCCGTTCAAAATCCCCTGGATGCGAGTGATCTCGTTGCCGGAAAGCGCTTCCCGCAGCGTCTTGATGATCGGAATGCCGCCGGCGACCGCCGCCTCGAAGGCAAGCGGAACGCCGGCCTTTTCCGCAGCCATCGCGAGCTTGATTCCATGCTTGGCGAGCAAAGCCTTGTTCGCCGTCACGACCCCTCTGCCGGCCTTGATCGCCGCCTCGACCATTGCGCGCGGCGACCCCTCCTCACCGCCGATGAGCTCGACGACGAGGTCGAGCTCAGGAGCGCGCGCAAGAGCGACCGGATCGTCGAACCACTGAGCGCCTTTGAGATCGACCCCACGATCCCGCCCTCGATCCCGGGCGCAGACGGCCGCGAGAACAATCTCCCGCCCGGCAATGCGCGAAAGCGCCGGACGGCGCGTCGCCAGGATGCGGGCTACCGCCGAACCGACGGTTCCAAGGCCGGCAAGGCCCACGCGAAGAGGAGCGTTGTCTTGAGGCATTTGTATTGGGGCATGAAAGGATCAGATGCAGGGCTTGGCCGCGTTGTGCCCGATGCCGGCCCTCGAGGCAAGGCGCAGGCGCGGTCCCGGATTGTCAGTAGGAGGCCGGCCTCAATCTCGTCGCGCATTCGCTCAGGCTCGTCACCCCGAGAAGCCCGACGGTACGGTCGATCTCCTCGCGAAGGATGCCGAGGGCATGCTTGACCCCCTCTTCTCCTCCTGCCGCCAATCCATAAAGCGTGGCTCGACCAAGCAAGACGAGGTGCGCGCCAAGTCCGATCGCCTTCACGACATCCGTGCCGCGCCGAAAGCCGCCATCGACCATCACGCATAAGCGCCCGCCGACCGCTTCCGCGATCTTGGGGAGCACGTCCATCGGCGACACCGATCCATCGAGCTGCCGCGCACCGTGATTGGAGACGATGATGCCATCGACGCCAGCATCCGCAAGGCGTCCTGCATCCTCGACGTCGAGGACCCCTTTCACCACGAGCTTACGGGGCCAGATGCTCCTCAGCCAGGCGACCTCCTTGAACGTAATCGACGGGTCCATCTGTCGAACAAGGAAGGCGCGCGTCCTCACCGGGTTCGCGTTCTTATCCGGCATGAATTCGAGAATGTTCTCGAACACAGGCATGCCGTTGGGCACAAGCACGTCCCACATCCAGCGCGGGTGCAGCAAAACCTCGAGGGTGCTCGAGAGCTCCAGTTTTCCAGGACGCACGTAATGCCGCCGGTCCCATTCACGATTGCCGAAGACGACCGTGTCCGTGGTGAGGACGAGCGCTTCGCTGCCGGCGGCAGCAGCACGCGACACGATCGCTTCGGTCACACTGCGATCCTTGAGCATGTAGAGCTGCATCCAATGCTGGCCGCCGGCCCCTTCCACGACAGTCTCGAGCCGCAACGTCGAGACGGTGCTCTGGGTGAAGGGTATCCCGAACGAGGCTGCGGCACGCGCAAGCGCAAGATCACCGCGGGGCGCAAAAAGGCCGCTCGAGCCGGTCGGCGCGATGGCGATCGGCAGCGGGGATTTCTTGCCGAAGACCTCGACCGAAAGATCGCGTTTCGAAACGTCGGCAAGGGTTCGCGGGACAAAGGCGATGCGCTCGAACGCGTCACGGTTGCGCCGCAGCGTCACCTCGTCCTCGGCGCCGCCTTCAAGATATTCCAGCGCGAAGGCGGGCAGGCGCCGCTTTGCGATCGCCCGAAGCTCTTCGATGGTGATGGCCTTGCGAAAATCGCAGCTGGAGTGAAATCGACGCTGCATGCTTCCTCTCAGGTCTCGGCCAGGCTTTCGGCGGGTTTCTCGGCGGCTTTGGCCGGCGGCTTTGCCTGAGCGGATGCGATGCTATGGTATCGAGCGTCAATAGCGCCGAATTTCAGGAAAGTTGTCGTAACCCCACGAGAAGCATGCAATCGCCTCACGTTTTCCATATGGGCCTTGCGAATCCCGGTGGATCGAAATTTCCG
>JAFBAK010000364.1 GCA_019247795.1 Hyphomicrobiales bacterium
GCAAGTGACCGAGATGGTCGGCAGCGGACCCTACCGTTTCCTCAGCGGCGAGCGCGTGCCCGGTTCACTTGCCGCCTATCAACGCTTCGAGGGGTATGTGCCGCGCCCCTCAGGCTCGCCGAGCTTCACGGCGGGGCCGAAGATCGCAAATGTCGAGCGCATCGAGTGGCACGTCATTCCGGATGCGGCGACCGCGGCCGCCGCCCTTCAGGCCGGTGAGGTCGATTGGTGGGAGCAGCCGACGGCCGATCTTCTCCCGCTTCTGAAGCGCAACGGTGCGATCAAGACCGAGATCATCGACCGCGCCGGAAATATCGGGCTGATGCGCTTGAATTGCCTCTATCCGCCTTTCGACAACCCGGCCGTGAGGCACGCGCTTCTCGGCGCCCTCGATCAGTCGGATTTCATGACCGCGGCTGCCGGCACCGGCCCTGACATGTGGCGCGACAAGGCGGGTGTCTTCACGCCCTCGACGCCGCTCGCGACGGATATCGGCATCGACATCCTGCCGAGAAAGCCCGACTACGATAAGGTGAAGCGCGATCTAGCGGCGGCGGGCTACAAGGGCGAGAAGGTGGTGCTTCTCGCGGCCACCGATTTTCCCGTCATCACCGCCATGTGCGAAGTCTCGGGCGACATGTTCCGCAAGTCAGGCGTCAATCTCGATTATCAGGCAGTCGATTGGGGCACCGTGACGCAAAGGCGCAATAGCCAGGAGCCGCCCGAGCATGGCGGCTGGAATGCCCATTGCACCTATTCGGCGGGATTCGATCTTCTCTCGCCCGGCGCCAATCTTTCGCTCAACGCCATCGGTCGCGCGGGATTTGTCGGCTGGCCCATCAATGCAAAGCTCACCGCGCTTCGCAACCAATGGCTGGATGCGGGCGACCTCTCAGAGCAGCAGCGCATCTGCCGCGACATCCAAACCGGTTCTGGAAGGACCCGCCTTATTTCCCCTTGGGGCAATTCTTTCAGGCGACAGCCTACCGCAGCACGGTAAGCCAGATCCCGCGAGGCTCCTTCAGCCTTTTCTGGAACCTGCACAAGGCCTGAGGAACGCGCGTGCCGAACGCGCACCCTCGTTCCCGCTTCTCTCGCGCGGTGTCGCGAGCGATCACCCTGGCGGGAACCTTTTTGCCGAAATCACGTCCATTTGCCGAAATCACGTCAAAGGGTCGAGTTCGACCGGAAGGCAACACATGCCCAATCTACCGGTCAGCGAGAGGCAAGACCGAAAGGCGACAGATCGCCTCACGGAAGCGGGCTTGATCGCGCTCGCTCGGCAAAGGGACGAGCGTGCCATTCGCGCGATCATGAGGCGCCACAATCAACGCCTTTACCGCGTCGCGCGTGGCGTGCTCCGCGACGATGGCGAGGCAGAAGATGCTTTGCAGGAAGCCTATCTTCGCGCTTTCGCCGCCTTGGACGATTTTCGCCAGGAGTCGAGCCTCGGAACCTGGCTCACCCGCATTGTCCTCAACGAGGCAATCTCGCGCTGGCGCGGCCGCGGGCCACGCCTCGAGCAGGTGACGCATCTTGGGGCCGATGCGCCGGGCGCGCGTGTCGTGTCCTTTCCGCATGGCGAGGACGTCGATCCGGAGCGAGCCGTGGCACAACGACAGATCCGAGAAGCGCTCGAACGAGCCATCGATGAACTGCCGAAGAATTTCCGCATCGTACTCACCTGTCGAGTGATCGAGGAGATGAGCGTGGAAGAAACAGCAGCATCGCTCGATTTGCGTCCGGAGACCGTCAAGACACGCCTACACCGGGCGCGGCGCCTTTTGCGGGCCGCCCTTGAGAAAGAAATCGGGCCCGTTCTCACGGGCGCGTTTCCTTTCGCCGGTCAACGCTGCGAGCAGCTGACCGACAGAGTTCTCGCTCGGCTGCGCACAGAGAAAAAAAACTCCGGGAACCTTTAGTCACAATTCCCATCCAATGCCGGTCGCCGAAATTTCGGCCGGTAGAGAGAGGAACATCATGGGAATTGTCAAAACATGCGCGGCTTTCGCCGCGTTTCTGCTCGCCGGTGGCTCCGCCGGCGCGCAAGGTGCGAAACCGACCGACCCGCAAATCGCTCACATCGCCTACACGGCCGGTGTCATCGATATCGAGGCGGCCAAGCTTGCGCTCGGGAAATCCAAGAACAAGGAGGTCATCGCCTTCGCCAAGGACATGGTGCGCGACCATACAGCCGTGAATCAAAAGGCCTTGGCGCTCGTGAAGAAGCTCAATGTCACGCCCGAGGACAACGACACGAGCCGAAGCCTCGCGCAAAAAGCCGACGAGGAGCGGGCCACGCTCTCCAAGCTGCGGGGACCCGCATTCGACAAGGCCTATGCGGAAAACGAGGTCGCCTATCACAAGACCGTTAACGGCGCGCTCGAGACCATGCTCATTCCGGATGCGAGCAACCCCGAGCTCAAGGATCTCTTGTCGACGGGGCTCAAGATCTTCCAGGGTCATCAGGAGCATGCCGAGCATCTCGCCGAGGCGCTGAAATGAGGCATGCGCTTCTCCTTGCGGCAGCGGCTTGTATTGCAGGCAATGAGGCGTGTGCGGGCGAGGTTATCAAGATCAAGATCGACCAGCTCGCCTATGCGCCCGCTTCGGTCACGGCGCATGTCGGCGACACGGTGGAATGGAAGAATGCCGACTTCATCGCGCACACCGCCACCTCCATTGAGGGCAGGTTCGATGTGATGATCCCGGCTGGCGGGACCGGACGCCTCGAACTCAAGAAGGTCGGCAGCTTCCCTTATACCTGCCGCTTCCATCCGAACATGAAGGGAGAGCTGCAGGTCATGTGAGGCGGGCATCACAGCCGACGCTTGGGACGCAGTGTGGCGTCAACCCGACCGAGGCTCGCCCCCCCTGGACGGGTTTTCCCCCTCGAGCCGGTTGCGGTCTGCCGCCTCCTGCTTCGTCCTGGGCGGGCATGGGCCGGCCATCCATGTCTTCTCTCTTTCGGCATCGAAGGAACGGTTCTGGAGGCCCGCACCGGGTGCCGGCGTGATGGAGTCATGGGCTTCCCGGCGGCCGAGCGGATAAGCGCCGACGTCTCCGCGGAAAGGCTGCACCAGCATGCGGTCGAGCCTGAGTTCGCGTGGATCCTGAAACTGCTCGATGCCGATCGTCATGCCTTCATGGCCCTCCAAGGGTTCGGCGCGATAGGTGCCGAACCATCGATCCCACCAGGAAAGATTGAAGCCGAAATTGCTGTTCGTCTCGCGCGCCCTCACGGAATGGTGCACCCGATGCATCTCCGGCGTCACGACGACGAAGCGCATGAGGCGATCGACCATGGTGGGCAAGCGGACATTGCCGTGGCTGAACATCGAAGTGGCATTGAGCACCACCTCGAAGATCAGCACGGCGAGCGCCGGCGCGCCGAGCGCGGCAACGACGCAAAGCTTGATCAGCATGGACAGAAGGATCTCGAGAGGGTGGAAGCGAACTCCCGTCGTCACGTCGAATTCGAGGTCGGCGTGGTGCATGCGATGCAAACGCCAAAGCGCCGGCACTGCATGAAAGAGGACGTGCTGCAAATAGATGGCGAGATCGAGAAGGACCACCGATGAGATGATCGCGACGGCGGGGGACATCTCGACCACGTTGAATAGGCCAAAGCCGTGGGTTTGGGCGACCAGCGCCATGCCGACGGCGGCGGTCGGGAAGATGATCCGAAGGACGACGGTGTCGAGCACGACGACGCCTAGATTGCCGGGCCAGCGTCGGGCGCGGCCGATGGTCTGACGGCGACGCGGCGCCAGCACCTCCCAGATCGCCATGACCCCCAGCGCCCCGGCGAATGCCGTAAGCCGGATGACAGGCTCCTGAGCGAGGAAGGACGGAGAGGCCATGGCGGATCGGGCGAGCAAACGAGGTTGTCGAAAGCGCCCGCAACACGGGCGTTGGGATCGCTCGAGCCTATAGCACAAACGCGAAGGCCGGCCCGAATTCACCACAAGTGGGGGACACGTGGTTTTGCAGCGCCAAAGAGCACGACGATGCCGGCGCGCGCCACGCCGAAGAAATGTCAAGGCGCGACAGAGTTAATGGTCGCTGAGCGATTTAGCAAAACCTTTAATGGAAGCGCAGATGATCCCAAGCGCCGAAGCGTTTCTTTACGTTGCATTTTCAATAAAGGGCAGAGCCGCGTCACGAATGCGTGAGAGATCCAATTAGACTGGTGCGTTCAACTCTCACCTATGTTAGCCCAATACGATCCGCGTGAGCCGATACGGTCTGTGAAATCGGCCAGGGGAAAAGAACACTTGTCGGAAAACCGACAAAACGTGAGGAAAACAGGTTGAGGCTCGCGACCACACAAGGGCTTTTCGCCCATTGGAACCGCTTGCGCGGCGAGCGCGCCGCGCCCACGCGCGGCGATATCGATCCTGCTCAATTGCGCAATTTTCTTGCCGACGTGTTCATGCTCGATGCGCAACCCTGGCAGGAAGGGCGTATCCGGCTCGCCGGAACCCGCATTTGCGAGCTCTTCGGCCATGAGCTGAAGGGGCAGCGCCTTCCCGAGCTCTGGTTCGAGCGGGAACGCGGGGAGGTTTCGCGGCTTCTCGGAGCGGTAACCGGTGGCATGCACGGGCTCGTTGCCAGCCTCACCGCAGAGACGAGCCAAGGGCGAGAGCTCGATCTCGAGATGCTCCTCCTCCCGGTGCGTCCGAACGCAAGCTCCCAATGCGGCGCGATCGGCTCCTTTGCGGCGACGGCTCTTCCGCCTTGGTTCGGCAGGGACGCGATCACGAGCTTGAGCACGAGAACCATTCGCATGATCGAGCATGGATC
>JAFBAK010000376.1 GCA_019247795.1 Hyphomicrobiales bacterium
GAGGACGGCCTCGGAAAGCTGAAGGCTCGCCTCGATGGTTTCGGGCACCGCATCGGTGACGCCGAGCTCGTAGAGCCTCGAGGCATGGCTCGCATCGCGTGCACGAGCAACGATCGTGAGATCGGGCCTTTCGGCGCGCGCCGCGACCACGACATGCTCGACGGCGCTCGGCTGATCCATCGTGACGACGAGAGCGAGGGCGTTCGCCAATCCGGCGCGGCGCAGGAATTCGGGGCGCGACGCATCGCCATAATAAATGGCCTGCCCGGCATCGCGCATGCGCTTCACGAGGCTCGCGTCCTGATCGATGGCCACGAACGGGATGTCATGCGCGGCGAGGAGGTCGCCGACGAGAGCTCCCACCCGTCCATAGCCGATGATGAGCACCCGCGCGGCGGCGGCGTCCGTCGGTGGCGAAAGATGCGCGAAGGCACGCTCGTCGACGCGGCGGCCGCGCGCCATCGCTTCGCCGAGCCGGGCAAGCATCGGGATGACGAGCATGGAAAGGGTCACGGCAACCATGGCGCTCTCGCCGATCTCGCGCGGCACCGCGTCGGCGAGCATGGCCGCGCCGAGCACGACGAAGGCGAACTCGCCGCCGGGACCCAGCAGGAGCGCCATCTCTCGTGCCACGCCGCGCGGAACCTTGAAGACGGGCGCCGTGATGCGGACGACGAGCGTCTTCAAAACGATGATGCCGATCGCGATCGCGACGATCTCGGCGGGATGCGCGAAGAGGCGGGAGAGATCGAGCCCGGCGCCGACCGAAACGAAGAAAAGACCGAGCAGGAGCCCCTGGAAAGGCTCGATCATCACCTCGATCTCACGCCGATATTCCGTTTCGGTGAGCAGCAGTCCAGCGATGAAGGCGCCGACCGCCATGGATAATCCGCTCGCCGCGGTGATGAGCGCCGTCCCCATGACGACCAGAAGGCACGCCGCCATGAAAAATTCCGTCGACCCGGCGACCGCCACCATGTGAAACAGGGGGCGAAGCACCAGGCGCCCGGCGAGGATGATGAGAGCGATGGCGAAGAGCGCCACCGCAAGCGTCTCGAGCAACTGCCCCTCGATATGCCCGCCTTGACCTCGACCGAGCGCGCCGACGACGATCAGGAAAGGTGCGACGCAAAGGTCCTGAAACAGGAGGATCGCAAAGGTCGCGCGCCCCGTCATCGAGTTCAAGCGCTTGCGTTCCGCCAAGACCGGGATGACGATCGCCGTCGAGGAGAATGCCAGCGCCCCTCCGAGAACGATCGACGCCTTGCCGTCACTTCCGAGCGCATAGGCGATGGCGGCGATCAGCGCGGCCGAAACCAGGACCTGCACGGAGCCGAGGCCGAAGAGGATGCGGCGCATGCGCATCAAGCGCTCGAAGGAAAGCTCGAGGCCGATCATGAAGAGCAGGAAGACGACCCCGAGCTCCGCCACGGGCTCGATCTCCTGCGCATCGGCGATCGTCACATAGGTGAGCCAATACGGCGTCACGCCGAGCAAGCCCGGCTGTCGCGCCAAGCGGCCAAGCCCGAAGGGCCCAAGCACGATGCCTGCCGCCAGGAAGCCGATCACCGGGCTCACCTTGAGGCGGCGGAAGAGCGGCACGATGACGCCTGCCATCACGAGGAAAAGCAGCGCGTTCTTGTAGTCCGAAATCGTGGTCGGGTGCATTCCTTTCCCGTCAGCCGGGGCCGAACAGGCGCATGGCGCATCTCATCTTCATGCGCTCAGAGCACCTTGCCCGGATTGAGGATGCCTTGCGGGTCGAGCGTGCGCTTCAAGGCCCGCATGAGGTCGAGCGCGACCGGGTCCTTCACCCGAGGCAGAAGATCGCGCTTCAATTGGCCCACACCGTGCTCGGCCGAGATGGAGCCGCCGAGGCGAGTGACGACCTCGTAGACCACGGCACCGATCTCGTGCCAGCGGGTGAGGAATTGCGCCCCGTCAGTGCCCGGTTGCTGAAAGACGTTGTAGTGGACATTGCCGTCCCCGACATGGCCGAAGGCGAGCGTGCGCACACCGGGAATGAGCTTCTTCACCGCCGCATCCGCTTCCTCGATGAAGCGCGGAACACTCGCGACCGGCACGCTGATGTCATGCTTGATCGAAACGCCTTCGGCGCGCTGCGCGTCCGGGATCGTCTCGCGGATGCGCCATAAGGCTTTGCCCTGCTCGATCGAGGCGGCGATCACCGCGTTCTCGACCTCTCCGGCCTCGATCGCCGCGCCGATCAGCTCCTCGGCGAGCTCTTCGACGCGCGCCCCCGAATGCCCGGACAGTTCGAGGAGCACGTACCAGGCATGGGGTTCGGCAAGCGGATCACGCGTGCCCTGGCCATGTCGCAACGCCATGTCGATGCCGATGCGCGGAATGAGCTCGAAGGTGGTGAGGGCGGAGCCTGCGCCGCCCTTCATCCGCGACAGAAACGCAAGTCCGGCCTCTGCCGACGACAGGCCGCAGAAGGCGGTTGCGAGGGAGGTCGGGCGCGGGAAGAGCTTGAGGACCGCCGCCGTGATGACGCCGAGCGTCCCTTCCGCGCCGATGAAGAGATGCTTCAGATCATAGCCGGTGTTGTCCTTGCGCAGCTTGGAGAGCCCATCCATCACGCGCCCATCCGCAAGCGCCACCTCGAGGCCGAGCACGAGATCGCGCGCATTGCCATAAGCGAGCACCGCGACGCCTCCCGCATTGGTCGAAAGATTGCCGCCGATGGTGCATGAACCTTCCGAGGCCAATGAAAGCGGAAAGAGCCGGTCCGCGGCCGCAGCAGCCTCTTGCGCCTTGAGAAGCGTCAGTCCCGCCTCGACCGTCATCGTGCTCGACAAAGGGTCGACCTCGCGCACCTTGTCGAGCCGCGTGAGCGACAGGATGATCGCGTCGCCCGAGGCATCCGGAACCTGCCCACCGACGAGGCCCGTATTGCCGCCTTGCGGAACGACGGGCGTACGATGATTTGAGGCGAGCGCCAGCACCCTTGCGACCTCTGCGGTCGTCCCGGGACGCACCACGGCAAGCGCGCGCCCATGGAACATGTTGCGCATTTCCGTAAGATAAGCGGCCTGATCGGATGACTCGGTGAGCACATAGCGCGCCCCAATGATCGCCGCGATTTCATCGAGAAACGCTGCGCGCTGCGGCTTGTCCAGCATGACGAGGCTCCAGCTAGGTTCGCGGGACGCGAAACGAATGGCATTTACGGCTTCGGCGTTTATCTCACGGCCCAGCAGCGGCTCCAAGAGAGATTGCGCGGACAGCGAGGATCGCGCGGATCCCGGGTGCGGTGTTGAAACCTTGAACGAACCGGCAGCGAAAAGGTCCATCTCAAAATATGAACGGGCGGGCCCGATCGGTAAGGTCTCGGCCCAAGTTGGTGATCCGAAACGAACTCGCGGCGAAGCTCGAGCCATTGTGTTTAACTTTTCCGCATGATCACCGCCGTCTTCCTCACGCGCGACGCGGAAGAGCCCTTGCTGCGCAGTCTCGCGGCGCTCGCTCCCTTCGCGACCGAAGGCCTCATCGGGGATGTCGTGGTCGCCGATCTTTGCTCGCGCGACGCGACGCTCGAGGTGGCTGAGGCCGCCGGCTGCACCTTCGTCGAGAAATGCGCCACCGAAGGCGCGGCCCTGGAGCGCGCCGTCAAGCACGCGCGCAAGGAATGGCTCTTCGTGCTGAGGCCGGGCGACATAGTCGGGGCTCGCGCAGCGGCGACGTTGCGCGATCATCTCGCACGGAATGCGCGGACGCGGCTTCCCCTCGCCTTTCTTGCCTTTCCGGCGACCTCCGGACGAGTGAGGCGCGCGCTCATCGGCAAAGTCTTCACCTTCTCGGGCCTTGGGCCGAAAAATGCGGTTCGCCTGCTCGTGCGCCGGCAGGACGCCCGTCTTCTTGCCGATCCGGAGCGCCGTTGGCCGGGTGCGCGAGCGACTACGCCAATCACGAGGGCCGCCGAGCCGAGCTTGCGCGCTTGACGCCGATCAGCTGGCCTTGCGCCGCAGATGCTCGTCGAGCCGCGGCATGATCTCGACGAAATTGCAGGGGCGGTGGCGGTAGTCGAGCTGAGAAGCGAGAATGCCTTCCCAGGCATCGCGGCAAGCGCCGGGTGAACCCGGCAGAACGAAGATGAAGGTGTTCCCCGCAAGGCCCGCCGTGGCGCGCGACTGGATGGTCGAGGTGCCGATCTTGCCGAAGGAGATCTGGTGGAACACAGTCGAGAACCCTTCCATGCGCTTGTCGAAAAGGGGCTCGGCGGCCTCCGGGGTCACGTCGCGCCCGGTGAACCCGGTACCCCCGGTCGTGATCACGACGTCGATCTTCGGGTCCTCGATGAAGGCGCGAAGCTTGGCGGCGATCGAGCGCTTGTCGTCCTCGACGATGGCGCGCGCTGCGAGCTTGTGTCCGGCGCCGGTGAGAAGCTTCTCCAGCGTGGCGCCGGATTTGTCATCCTCGAGGGAGCGCGTGTCCGATACGGTGAGCACGGCGATGGAAAGCGGCAGGAACGGACGGCTCTCATCGATGCGCGACATGAACTTGTTCCTTTGGGCTCGTTCTTTCGGTGACGCTGGCGATCGGCCAATTAGGCCCGGCTCTCTCGAAGCGTAGGCATCGCCCCTGCGGGCCGCAAGCCGCGTTGACGCGGACGGGCGAAAAGCTAGCATGCGACGTTCGCCCAACCACGCTCATATGAGGCCGTCATGAAACACATCATCGCGCTTTGCGCGGCGGGCCTTTCCGCCGGTTTGCTCACGACGAGCCCGGTCCGAGCCGCAGCCCACGATCAGCTCACCATCGGCGTGGCGCAATTTCCCTCGACGCTGCATCCCGATATCGATGCCGAGGTGATCAAAGCCTACGCGCTCGGCTTCGTCATGCGGCAGATCACCGCCTATGACGCAAGCTGGAAGAATTCCTGCCTTCTTTGCGCCGAGCTGCCGACCATCGAGAACGGGCTCGCCAAGGTCGAGGATCGTCCGGACGGCAAGAAAGGCATGGCGGTGACCATCAAGCTCAAGCCCGATCTCAAATGGGGCGATGGCGAAAAGGTCACGGCGAAGGACCTCGCCTTCACGTGGAAGCTCGCGCGCGATCCGAAAACCGGGTTCTCCAACACCCATCCCTGGACGCGAGCCGACAAGGTCGACGTCGTCGACGACACGACCGCGGTGCTGCATCTCGACAAGGTGCTGTCATCCTACAACGAATGGGACCAGATCCTTCCCGAGCACGTCGAGGGACCGATCTACGACAAGGCGCAAGCGAGCGGCGACTACATCAAGGAGACCGCTTATGCGCGCGCCCCGACGACCCCCGGCCTTTTCGACGGCCCTTACATCGTCACCGGCTACACGTCCGGCGCGCAGATCGTCATGGAGCCGAACCCTTATTGGCCCGGCACCAAGCCGGGCTTCAAGCGCATCGTCCTGAAGCTTATCGAGAACACGGCGGCGCTTCAGGCAAATCTGCTCTCTGGCGACGTGGACATGGTGGCCGGGGAAGGCGTCGGCCTCACCATCGATCAAGCACTCGAGCTGCAAAAACAGCATCCCGATCAATTCACCTACATCTTCAAGCCGAGCCTCACCTACGAGCATATCGATCTCAAGGTCGGCAATCCGATCCTCGCCGATGTGCGTGTGCGCGAGGCACTCGTCTACGCGGCGGATCGCAAGACCCTCGTCGACAAGCTCTTCCAAGGCATGCAGCCGGTCGCGGACACCTGGGTCAATCCGCTGAGCGCCGATTTCGCGAGCGAAATCCAGCACTACCCCTATGATCTCGCCAAGGCGAAGGCGCTGCTCGCCGAAGCCGGCTGGAAGCCCGGCCCGGACGGCATCTGCCGCAACGACAAGGGTGAGCGCCTCTCGCTCGAGTATTCGACGACCGCGGGCAATCGCCTGCGCGAACTGCAACAGCAAGTGCTGCAATCGAATTGGAAGGCCGCCGGTGTCGAGGTCACCATCAAGAACGAGCCGGCCCGCACCTTCTTCGGCGAGACGGTGAAGAAGCGCAGTTATGGGGCGCTCGCCATGTATGCCTGGTCGAGCAATGTGAACGAGTCCCCGAGTCGCACCTTGTCGTCTTCGCAGATTCCCAGCGAAGCCAACAATTATGGCGGCTCGAACTACATCGGGTATTCGAACCCGCAAATGGACAAGCTGATCGACGCTGCCGAGCAGGAGCTCGACCCCGCAAAGCGCAAGGCGATCTGGGCCAATATGCAGGAGATCTATGCGAAGGACCTGCCGGCCATGCCACTCTTCTTCCGTGCCGAGCCGCACGTCGTGCCGAAATGGCTGGCCGGCTACACGCCGACCGGTCATGGCGATATGAGCAGCTACTGGTCGGAGAACTGGCACGCCCAGTAGATTGTCCGCCGCATGGCCGATCGATCGCATAGTCCGGCAGCCATGTCAGGCACGATGATCGAGGCGCCGAGCCGGCCGGATGAGCGAGCCGTGCGTGAGGCGCCGCTTCTCGAGGTGAAGGGCCTTTCGGTTGCCTTTCCGATCGAAGGTCGGGAGCGGCGCGTCGTCGCCGGCGTCTCCTATTCCATCCCGGCGGGGCGGACACTCGGCGTCGTCGGTGAATCGGGATGCGGCAAGTCGATGACGGCGCTGGCGCTCATGGGTCTCGTGCCGTCGCCCGGACGCGTCACCGGCTCCTTGCGCTTCGAAGGGCGTGAGCTGATCGGCCAGGAGGAGACGGAATGGCGGCGCCTGCGGGGTGCGCGGATCGCCATGGTGTTCCAGGAACCCATGACCTCGCTCAACCCGGTGATGCCCGTCGGCCGCCAGATCGCCGAAGCCATGGTGTTGCATCAGGCGATCGACTGGAGCTCCGCCGAGCGAAAGGCGATCGAGCTCATCGAGGCAGTCGGCATCCCCTCGCCCGAGGCGCGCGCCACCTCCTTTCCGCATCAGCTTTCGGGCGGCATGCGCCAGCGCGCCATGATCGCCATGGCGCTCGCCTGCCGGCCGGCGCTCCTCATCGCCGACGAGCCGACGACCGCGCTCGACGTGACCATTCAGGCGCAGATCCTCGACCTGATGCAGGATCTGCAGGCCGAGATCGGCATGGCGATCCAGTTCATCAGCCACAACCTCGCGGTGATCTCGGAGGTCTCCGACGAGATCATCGTGATGTATGCGGGACGCGTCGTCGAAAGGGCGCGCTCCGAGGAACTCTTCGCGCGGCCCTTGCATCCCTATACGCGCGGCTTGATCGCCACGCTTCCCGACCCGACGCGTCGCGTCGAGCGCTTGCCGGTGATCGCCGGGGGCGTGCCCGATCCCGACGCCGCGCTCGCAGGCTGCCGCTTCGCCGATCGTTGCCCGCTCGCCGATACCGGTTGCCGCGCCGCCGAGCCGCCGCTCGAGGAGATCGAGCCGGGGCATCTTGCGGCCTGCTTCAAGGCGCGCGCCTGAGCTCGGCATGAACGCGCTTCTCTCCATCGAGAATGTGAGCGTCTCGTTCGCGCAGCGAAAGCGCTTGTTCGGCGGCCCCCGCGCGAGCTTGCGCGCCGTCGATGACGTCTCGGCCGAGATCGGCGAGGGCGAGACGCTCGCTCTCGTCGGCGAATCCGGGTCGGGAAAGACGACGCTCGGCCATGTGGTCGCGGGCTTGCGCAAGCCGAGCGCGGGACGCGTGCGCCTGCGCGGCGCCGAGCTTGGCGCCGCAAATCGCGCGCTTGCCGGACGTGCGATCCAGATCGTCTTCCAGGACCCGTTCTCGGCGCTCGATCCGCGCATGCCGGTTTCCGACATCATCGCCGAGCCGCTGCGTATCCAAGGCGCCGCCTCGAAAGCCGAGCGTCGGGCGCGGGCCGCCGCGCTTGTCGAGGAGGTGGGTCTGCCGGTCGACGCACTCAACCGCTACCCGCATGAATTCTCGGGGGGCCAGCGTCAGCGCATCGCCATTGCGCGCGCGCTCGCGCCGGCGCCTCAGCTCATCGTCGCCGACGAGCCGCTCTCCGCGCTCGACGTCTCGATCCAAAGCCAGATCCTCAATCTCTTCCGCGACATCCAGAAGCGCGAGAGGCTGAGCTACCTCTTCATCAGCCATGATCTCGGGGTCGTCGAGCATCTCGCCGATCGAGTCGCGGTCCTCTATCTCGGCCGCATCATCGAGCTCGCGCGTCGCGAGGACATCTTCGCCCATCCGGCGCACCCCTACACGCGCGCGCTCCTCGATTCGATGCCGAGGATCGGCAAAGGTCGGCATCGCAAGCGTGCGATCAAGGGAGAGATGCCAAGCCCGCTCGCTCCCCCGTCGGCATGCGTCTTCCACCCGCGCTGTCCCTTGGTGCAGGACATCTGCCGCACCCTCGCGCCGCGTTTCGAGCCGCTTGCGGCGCGGCCCTCGCATCTGGCCGCCTGCCATTTCAAGGAGTGAGACCGCATGCTCGCTTTCACCTTGCGGCGCATGGGACAGACGCTCGTCGTCCTCCTCGTCATGAGCTTCATCATCTACGGCCTCATCGGCCTGATGCCGGGCGATCCGATCGACATCATGGCCGCCTCAATGCCGGGCGTGACCCCGGAAGTCGTCGCCAAGCTGCGCGCGATCTACGGCCTCGACCAGCCGCTGATGCTGCGCTATTGGCGCTGGCTGATGGCGGCGCTCCAGGGCGATCTCGGCTTCTCGCGCACCCACTCGCAACCGGTCCTCGAAGTGCTCATGCCGGCCTTGTGGCAGACCTGCAAGCTGATGATCTCGAGCTTCGTCTTGAGCGTCATCGCGGCGCTGATCCTGGGGGTCGTCTCCGCGCTTCGCCCGGGTGGCTTCGTCGACAGCTTCGTGAGCCTCTTCGCCTTCGCCGGCATCTCGGTGCCCGTGTTCTGGCTCGCCCTCGTACTCATCCTCACCTTCGCGGTCGCTCTGCATTGGCTGCCGGCGAGCGGGATGACGAATGTCGGCGACGGCGGCTTCATGGATCAGGTCCGGCATTTGACGCTGCCGGTGCTCACCTTGATGCTCGCCAATACGGGCCAGTTCACCCGTTATGTGCGTGCCGCGATGATCGAGACGTTGCGCATGGATTTCGTGCGGACCGCCTGGGCGAAGGGGGCGGGCGCCTGGCGCGTCGTCATCGTGCACGCCCTGCGCAATGCCCTCATCCCGGTGGTGACCATCATGGCGCTTTCGTTCGGCACCTTGTTCTCCGGCGCCCTCGTCACCGAGACCATGTTCGCGCAACAGGGCATGGGCAAGATGATCTACGATTCGATCCTCTCGAACGACTTCAATCTTGCGCTCTCGGGCCTCCTCTTCGCGACCTTGATCACGCTCCTTTCAAACCTCGCGGCCGATCTCGCTTATGGCTGGCTCGACCCGCGAATTGCACTCAAATGATCCGCCAAGATGACTTCGCCGAAATGACCACGCTCGCATGAC
Source organism: Hyphomicrobiales bacterium (assembly GCA_019247795.1). Lineage (GTDB taxonomy): Bacteria > Pseudomonadota > Alphaproteobacteria > Rhizobiales > Beijerinckiaceae > GAS188. The sequence continues at coordinate 9,388 of JAFBAK010000376.1, forward strand.
GGATCTGGCGACAGAAGGCGCGCTCGCGTCCCCGGCCCGCGCCATAGAGGCGGCGCAATCGGTCTGGAGCCTGCGCTGGCGGCGTTTTCGCCACCATCGCGCCGGCATCGCGAGCCTCGCGATCCTCGCGCTTCTCGTGCTCTTCTGCCTCTCGGCCTATCCGCTCGAGCGCTATCTCAACCTCGACTCGAACGCGACCGATCTCCTGTCGCGTTACGATCCGCCTTCCGCCACACATTGGCTCGGCACCGACGAAGGCGGGCGCGATGAATTGCTGCGTCTCATGTATGGGGGGCAGATCTCGCTGCTCGTCGGCCTCTTGGCGACCGTGATCGGCGGCGGCATCGGGGTCTCGCTCGGCCTCGTCGCGGGCTATTTCGGCGGCCGGCTCGATTCCTTCCTGATGCGCCTCACCGATGGCGTGATCGCCCTTCCGTTGCTGCCTCTCCTGATCGTGCTCGCGGCGCTCGATCTGACGAAGCTCGGCTTCTCCAGCGAATTCGCACATTCGGGCGCGGCCGGTTTCTGGCGCATCGTCGTGATCATCGCGCTCGTCGACTGGACCGCGATCGCGCGCCTCGTGCGCGCCGCCACGCTCTCGGTCAAGGAGCGCGACTATATCCTGGCGGCGCGCGCCAGCGGCGCGGGCGCGCTTTACGTGATGGCAACGCATGTGCTGCCGAACATCGTGACGCCGATCATCGTCGCCCTCACCTTGACGGTCGGGCGCGTGATCCTCTTCGAGAGCGTCTTGAGCTTCCTCGGCTTCGGCATCGTCCCGCCGACGCCGAGCTGGGGCAACATGCTGAACAACGCCCAGGAACTCGTCACGACGGCACCGGCGCTCGCGATCTATCCGGGCCTCCTCATCTTCATCACGGTGATCGCCGTGAACTTCCTCGGCGACGGCATGCAGCACGCCTTCGACCCGCGGTCGGAGCGCCGCTGACGAGGGCGCCGCCTCTAGCTCGCACGCTAGCGGCAGCGTCACCGCTGGGTCATGATCGTGGCTCTCGTCGCATTCGGCGATTTCTCGTCGAGGAAAGAATTGATCATGCTGGTTGTGTCAGCGCCGTATCCACATCCGCAACTCGGTGCAGCCTAGCACCTCGAGGTGCAGCTCGGAGCCAGGGACAAGGGCAAGACTCGCGAGCACGGTCACAAGGCATTCGGCTCAAAATGTGAGGAGTTCCGTGCGCACCCCGGCCGTTCGGTCGCCCGCCATATTATGAGCACGCCTCCGTCGCCGGGGGCGCGACGATTAGAATGGCGCATGTTCTAGAAAGTAAGGCCCATGTTTTCAAATTTGCCAGTGGCCCGCCTTCGTTTCAATACATGCAACATCGGCCCATATTGGGGCGTAGACACGCCCGATGGACGGCTCGTGGTGTGTCTTGGCTATAAGCACGCCACTCGGGAAGAAGCCACCCCGAGTTTTGGTCGCACGCGAAAGCGGGGACGTTTAGGAATGAGCCGGCTTGGAAATGAGTTCATTTTAGGTAGTCTAGTGACCCTTGCCGCCATCGTGGTGGCGGGACTGCTCTATCCATCTCAGAATTGGGCGCATTCACTCTTTGTCGATGTCAAAATCACAGACGTGCTAATTGCCATATTCACCGGCTTACTGGTATGTGTTGGTGCCCAACAAGCTAGCCACCTCGATAGAACAGTCGAGGCCACGCGTAAGGCCGCTAATGCTGCCTATTTGAGTTCTGCGGCGGCTCTAAAAGTCGAACTTCCTTTCATCACGGCACAGCAACCCGAGTTGCTTAGCTTGGATAAACCTGTTCCACTTGTAGGCCCCTTTTTCGGCTCATCCGAGACGCTGCTTCTAGGTAATTACTCTACAGTTAACAGCATATTATTTTCTAATAGCGGGCGCACTCCAGCTTATCCGACCTTCATAAAGGTAGGGTGGAAACTCGCCAAACTGCTGCCGGCCGATCCCGTCTACTTGGCGCATAGGTTTATCGATCGGGGAGAGATAATCCGCGCAGATGATGCCGGATCATTCGAGATGCCTCGCCACACAATTGAACTGACCAAGCAGGAGATCGAGGCCATGGCCAATGCAGCCGTTGAATTTTGGTTCTTTGTGGCGCTCACCTACTACGATTTTATGGAGACGTTTCACGAGGCCCGGTTTTGTTGGCGGCGGGGCTGCCCCGAAGGCGTCGGTGATCATTACTTCGCCAGCGAAGGTCACCCGCCGGCTGAGTATACAAAGAGAACATAACCTAGGGAGACTATGCTCGTATTTATCCTTCAGCTATATCGGGTTCGGCCCCAAGGCTTATGCTTAGCAACGCGGTCGCAATGTACGCCTATTCATGAACCTTGCGTAGGCGGGCATCTTTAGTCTTTGCCCATTCTTGATAGGCACCGACGTTCGGAGCCGGGTGAGTAGCAAACTGAATATCGTGGGCAATTTCTAACACCTCTGCGATAGAACGCGGCTTTCCAGACGCGATTATAATTGCAGCAGTTAACGTCGCAACCATCTGCTGCTTTGTGGCTTCCGCCAAAGCCGATAGTGAACGATTTATATCCGCGATGGCATGGGGTGGAATACCCGATTCGGCGTTGTTCATCTTAGTCTCTCTTATACGTAGTGACGTCAAAGGGGATATTATCGTTCAGCCAGCTTTCTGATAGGGTTATCAAATTGGCTGCTCGAAGCGCCCGCCGATAGTGTCCCCTTTCGAGGGCCCGATCTAAACGCCCATTCGCCCATTCTATGCTCCCAGAGCGGCGTAGAAACTTATCGCAGCCCATACCGAACCTCCGAATCTAATAGGCTTATTGTATCGAGCGCTATTGTTAGCTCGTCAACTTGTCCGGTTTTTGTAGCTCATGATGTGTCCGCTCCGTTGTGCATTTGGCGGCATGGGAGGGTGTCACGCCGCTTGCTCGAGGTCAGTAACGATGTTACCCGAATTATCATAGTCGGCTAATCGGTGTGGTCCGAGGAAGACCTTGAGCGTGCCGTCCGGATATTCGTGCACACAGACCGTCGCCTTGACGAAGTGCGGCCGTAAGCGGCTGGCCGGCAGCTGTAGGCACAGCCCATTCCACTTCACCGTGTTGTCGTTGCCGACCACGCGCTCGTCCCG
>JAFBAK010000023.1 GCA_019247795.1 Hyphomicrobiales bacterium
CTGCTCGGGCTTGCCAACAAAATATTCCCCAGCGCAGACCACTATCTGGAGATCGGATGTGGTACGGGCTTCGTGCTCGATCGATTTGCGGGTGCTCGTCGCTGGTCAAGCGTGACCGGCTCCGAGCTTCACCCGGCCGGCCTCAAGCATGCAAGAGTAAGGCTTGGCGATCGTGCTGCCTTCGTGCAAATGGATGCGCGGCGTATTCCCGCGCGCGATGCGTTCGATTTGGTAGGAGCCTACGATGTGCTTGAGCACGTCGAGGATGATAGAGCTGTGATAAGCGCCGTCCACTCGGCCCTGGCGCCCGGCGGGGGCTTCATCGCGTCTGTCCCTCAACATCCTTTCCTGTGGAGTGCCGCTGATGATTTAGGGCATCATATCCGGCGCTATTGTCGTGGCGAGCTCGAATCCCGGCTCGTGTCCGCCGGGTTCGAGATCGTCACTTCGACATCGTTCGCCACCGTGATCATGCCCCTGATGATAGCGAGTCGCTTGGGCCGTCGGAAGGCGCGAATGGAAGATCTCATAAGGCGCGAATTCGCATTGCCTTCCGTACTCAATACAGCGCTGAAAGCGGTGTTGAGCGTGGAGGTCGCGGCAACTCTCAGTTTTGGCCTTCCTTGGCCTTTCGGTGGCAGCCGGGTGGTCGTTGCCAGGAAGGGAGAGCAGCGCGCTCCCAGATCGAGCTCGACAGCCGATGCGTCACCTTCCCCTCGCGAGATTGGTGACAACTTGGATGACCCGATCTTGCTCAATGACGTCGAGCGCGAGATGAAGCGGAAGCCGGATCAGACGCGACGCAATATCGTCAGTGACGCTCATATCGCCGCTAACACAGCAAAACTTTCGCCCGGCAGGTGAAGAATGCAAGGGCACGTAGTGAATGACGCCGTACACGCCTTCGCGCCAAAGGATTTTTAGCCATTTCTCACGCAGGACCGAAGTGGGCGCTAGGACAAAGAAGATATGACCGTTGTGCTCGCAATGGGAAGGGACGTGCGGAATTTGCAGCAGACCCAGGGTTTCGAGTGATCGGAACGCTTCCCGGTAGCGGTGCCATATTTGCAGCCTGTGTGCCGTAAGCTCTCTGCTCTTTTCGAGCTGCGCCAACAGGAACGCCGCGATGACTTCGCTCGGAAGATAGGAAGACCCGAAATCGACCCACGTATACTTATCGATCTCGCCTCGCCAGAACTGACTCCGGTTGGTGCCCTTTTCCCAAATGATCTCGGCACGACTGAAATACGAGGGGTCATTAACGATGAGGGCTCCGCCTTCTCCAGATATGATGTTCTTGGTTTCGTGAAAGCTGATCGCCGCAAACTGCCCAAAGGTGCCTAGCGAGCGGCCACGATACTTGGCGCAAAGCGCCTGCGCCGCGTCTTCCATGACAAGAAGATTCCTGTCGCGCGCGAAGTCGAGAATCGGATCCATTTCGCAACCGACTCCGGCATAATGCACGACGCTGATGGCCTTTGTCCGGACCGTCAGTGCTTGGGCAAGCAAGCCCTCGTCGATGTTAAGGGTATCTGGCCTGATATCCACAAAGACGGGTCGCGCGCCTCTCAATACCACTGCATTTGCCGTGCTGGCGAATGTGAACGAAGGCATGATCACCTCGTCGCCCGGCCCCAACCCAGCGAGCATTGCCGCCATTTCCAAAGCACCCGTGCAGGAATGAGTCAGGAGAGCGCGACCGGAGGGCAGCAGTTCTTCGAGCAGCGCCTGGCAACGCTTGGTGAACTCGCCATTGCCTGACAGGTGGATCCCTGTCAGGACCTCGCCGAGGTATTTCAGTTCCTCGCCGGCAAGCGTCGGGTGATTGAAGGTGATCTGGCGCGCCGGCTCTTTTGTGGCAGGTCTCATTTCCACATCCTTCGGCGCATTTGCCTATGCGGGTGATCAGCTCAGCCGGAGGTCTGAAGATAGGCGTAGGCCGTGACCTCGATATCGTCGAGCTTGACCGTCGTCTTCGCTACAAAGTGATTGACGACAAAGCTATCGCGAAATTGAGCCGGAAGAGGTTCGTATGAAATGGCAAGCACTCGGAACGGCGCGGGAGTGGTACGGAAATTGTGCAGGAAGGCAGCATATTCATCTGCGAGGGGATCGACGGCCGTCTTCAAGCGTGCCCACCCTCCCGAACGATAATCAGTGAGTATCGGCGAGCATTCTTGTAACGAAAAGAAATACATCAGCGTAGGCCAGCAGTTGCCTGTCGCAAGTTCTTGTTTGAGGCTCTCTCGAAACGACTCAACGCTGAGACCGCGGCGAGCCAGCGTCTCAAAACCATCTTCGACAGCATCCCTGCTCTGCTCGAGGTGATCCTGAAGGGGTTCATCCGAAGCCCAGGGCGCGAGCGCATCGGTGAGACGCCCGTTATAGGAGCCAAGCACCGGTGGAGCATCGGCCACACGAGTCACGAAGAGAGATTCGTCCCAAAGGTGGGGCAGCACCACGCGATCAACCGTGCCTGTCAGGGAGACGGCCTCTCGGTAGACGCGCGCGTGCGCCAATGATTGGACGTTGTACAATGCCCAAAAACCTTCGTTGCGCAGCTCACCTCTTACGAGAATCGTCAGCAAAAACGCCCATGCGATGAATGGAGCCCACATGGCGTAGCTTGGCATCAGCCACCCCTTGCGCGAAAGGAAGGGCCCGACGAGTCCTGCGGCCATAACGATGCAGATGTAGTTTCCGTATACTTCCCAGGTTTGGGCCATAACCGCGCGCCCAGTAAGAATTTGCTGGTTCAGCGTGAGAATAGGAACAAGAAAGAAGATGAAGGCGAGGCAAAGCCGCGGGTGAACACGCCAATTGTGCCGCCAAGCTACGAATACACATAAGGCAACCCCGAGCGCCGACCATAGCACTGAAGCCCGCAACGTCGGCAAATGTGTCGAAAACATCATTTTGGCACTCGCCGCTTGTGAGCTTGCAGCGAAAAATGTCAGCGCGTACGCGAGCACGGCGATCATCAGGGTTGGGAAGAACCAAGTCCACACGGGTCGCCGATAGAGTAGCGCTGAGGTAATCGAGGCCAATCCAAAGATGAGAAGCGCTATCAAACCAGTGGTGATGTAGATCACGGCGGTGAGAGGTGTGGCGAGGCAAACCAATCTGTAGGAACGGGGCCGCCATGTCCCAACGCTGTGCACGACAGCCGAAAAATAGAGGAACAGGAAGCAAAAGCTGACTTGTGGCTCGGGCCGTCGGAAAACTGGAAAACATGACCACAGGTCGGGCCGAAACAGCCAGTCCTTGCCGATGAAGCCGGCCAAAACAAGGGCAGGCGGAGAGTTTGCGACAACTTGGCTGCTGCCACTCAACAGATCGAATGCAATGCAGAGGAAAATCGCGAGCGCCAGACGCGTCATAGTCCGAGTGGAGAGGCAGCGAGCCGCAATGAAGGCGCAGAGAAATGCCAAAGGTGGGAATATCACCTGGTAAGCAAGGGCGATCGAATCGAAGCTTGTTACGCCAACGGCCCGCAGTCCGGTAACCAAAATCCGGCTGGCGAAACGATAGTCCAAGCTGAAGGGAGTATCGACAGCCAACCAGAGATAGAAGGGTTCATCAGGGGCGGCCTGGAACCATGCAAATTCATGAACGGCCAGATCGAATTTGGCTGTTGACCAGAAGCAGCAGAATGCAATCACGAGGGCGGTGATAACGATCGCAATGCGCTCACCCAGTTCTCCGCTGATCAGGACCGTCCCAGAAGCCGGCTGAGATGCCACGGTAATCTTCTGGGGTTCGCCCGCAAAAAGCTCCATGGATTCTCTTCAGCTCGAAAGTCTATCATCTGCTATTTTATCGGGGCCAAGCATGTGTTGGCGGCATTAACAAGAAACCGAGACGGTTATGAAGAAAGATGTCGCGAAGAGGCAATAGTAACTCAATTCGAAAATCACAATCGAAATCTTTTCCCAGTCCAGAATGTGCAATCCCGGAAAGGGCTCTCTTTGCGGGTAGGCGGTGCCCGCAGTTGTGCTCACCCCGAGCTGCACGCCTGAGGAATAGCCGGCCATAAAAGCCCCGGTAGCCGAGGCAGGGGCCGGCCGCGTTACGCAGCCAAGCCTCCAATACCTGATGCTCAGGTTTTCTTGTGCGAGGGCGAGGTGGGCGTTGTGCCATTGGCGCGGAAGATGGCGCGAGGTCCCGCTCGGGTATCTTTTCTTTCGTGGCCTTAGCGGAACGGAGACAGCACCGGCCGGTTGCTATGGCGAACTACCTGAAGCAGCCTCATGAGCGTCACTGCGCGGTCATGTAAAAATAGGTTGAGGGCGGAAAGACTCTGTGCACGACCTCACCGGCGACATGTTGGAAACTGCGATCTGCCAACGCCTTGTATTCCGTGGCCGATCGCACATGTCGGCCACGGTCGAATTTGATCAGCAGTCTCGCGATGGGGTTCTGGTGCTCGACGATAACATTGTCGAGCGTCACCACTCGCCCTCCAGGCCTGAGAATCTGACGAAGTAAGGCGAATAAGTCGAACGCTTCTGCGTCGGAAATGTGGTGCAGTACCGCGCTCAGGATCACGATATCAAACGGGTCTAAGGACTTCGCACTATTGGCTGAGAAATAGCCAGCATGGAAGGTACCTCGATCGGGAAAGGCTCTACGCGCTCGCTCGACATATCGCGCGTTCGGTTCATAGCCGTGATAAGTCACTGCGGGCAGGTGAGCCAGTATAGCTCCCGTGCCACAACCAATATCGAGGACACGATCGCCCGCTTTCGCACGAACATAAATCCGTGCAAACTGACCACGAACTGCGCGTGCTCCCAGTGCGCTCTGCACCGCCTCATAAACGGACGCATGCTTGAGAAATGAAAATATTCCGCGATGACGTTGTGTCACCCTTTATCCTCACACCGTCAGTCGTGGTCGATACGCGAGTCCGGACACCAGTCTCTCTTGCGATAGTCGCCGCCATGGTATGCGATTACAACGGCCCGGGCCGAAATCTTGGCCGGGGATCCTGACGGCTCATGCGCGTCACCACAAGCTCCTTTGAGCTACGGACGACGTCTCAAAAATCAGCGATTACGCCGGCAAGTGGCTGATCGCGGTGATGAACGGCTTAGAATGGAGAATAACCACCCCAGGCGTAACCTCATGCAATTCTCCGTGGCGATTCGAAACAATGGGTGATCGAAAGACTCCTCGAGAATCATGATCGGGCGATCTCGAATGACCAGGGTGCGGTGGCCAATCGAGCGCTCGTTATCAGTCTCGATGCGTGACACATTAAGCGAGAATGCGAGCCCGCAACCGGTGAACGAGGTCGCACCCTGAGGGGAGAGTAACGCGTGGTCGGATGCCCGGCCTCACTCAATTCGGCGCCTATGTTGCCATTTCTCGCCTATAAACCGGAGTTCTCCCCTCCGCCCGCTCTCGGCGACAGCCACCGCGTGCTTCCGTTTCGCAACGTCAAATGCAACGTAGACGTCGCTATATTCTCCCATGGTCCGCCCTCCGTGCGTGAGGATAGGCTCAGATGCCCGAGTAACCCTCGTTTACTGCACGAAAGGGCAGGCCACCGACTTCAGACCGGGATCATGACGTCTAGAGCAACTTGGGAGGCCGCGCCTGGTCTTATGGTCCGGTTGAGGCGCCCATACCCTCCGTTTTTGGAAGAACGAGGAGTCTCACATGCGACGCGACCGATAAAAATCACACGGCCGCTCTGCACACACTGGGGAAAATGTTGGGGGTAGGAAATAAATCTTTTAAATTTTCTAGTACTCCCAATCAGGTAAGCTCAGACGCTGGCGGAGGGAGCGGGATTCGAACCCGCGATACGGTTTCCCGTATACACACTTTCCAGGCGTGCGCCTTCAACCACTCGGCCACCCCTCCGCAGGGCGGACCGTCATATAGCGTCAGTGCATCTGCATGCAACAGCGCCCGGACGCGGGGACGCGCGCGGCGGATGCGGCGATGGGCATGACCAGAGGCGATCATGGCGTCGATGCGCGGCGGCCGAATGGCGTCGCTACATGCAAATCACGGCACGCGATAGAATGGATCGGGAAGCAGGAACGTCTTCTGCGCGTGCCCGCCTGCCAAGTCCGAAGGCTGATCTCCGATATTCGCGACGATCGTATAGCCCATCGCCTCGATTTGCGATCTGATCGGAGCCTTGAAATCGGCGGCCGAAGCGAAGTGCGAACCGTCGCGCACCATGTAGAGCTTCGCGTAACCGCGAAAACCGGCAGTAGCGAGGTTGCGCTCCGT
>JAFBAK010000027.1 GCA_019247795.1 Hyphomicrobiales bacterium
GATGTCTGGGAGCATTCCTACTATATCGATTATCGCAACCGCCGGCCGGATTACCTCAAAGCTTTCCTCGAGCACCTCGTCAATTGGGAGTATGTCGAGGAGATGTTCGGCAAGGCCAAGTGATTCTCAGAACCAAGTGATTCTCAGGACCAAGTGATTCTCGGAACGAAGTGACGGTCTGAACGAAGTGACTCTCGAGACGAAGTGATGTCCGAACGGCGGGTTCGGGAGCCGTTGGCGAAGCGTCCAACGGCGATACGCAGGGCTCGGAGCGTTGCGCCGAGCCCTTCAACCGTTCTTGAAGTCGCGGAACCGAGCTGGCGCGGCATCGAGCTTCGCCAAAACCTCGAGGAAGGCGCTACTGCCGAGAAAGAGCGCCTCTTGCGGACGAGTGGCGCTCACCGGATCGGCCCGCTCGAGTTCCTCGTCGATCTCTCCCGGATGGCACATCACGAGGTGCCGCTCGCCGGGCTCGACGAGGAAGCGGGCAAAATCCGCACCGTAATCGCGGCGAGGATCGAAGGGAACGACCCCGGCGAAACTCGTGTTCGCCGCGATGCTTCGCGCGCGAAGCTCTTTTCCGAATTGCCGGGCGAGTGTCGCGATCACCATCGCCTTGCCGACGCAGAGGCGACGTCTCGCGATCGCGCCCACGCGGTCCGCCGGGTCTCGCACATAGAGGCGCCGCGCAAGCCCAAGCCCTTCGAGTGCGGTGAAGAGCGCGTCGCGAACGCCTGGAAACGCATGGACATGCTGATGCCCGTCAAGGAAGTCGGGCTCGCGACCCATGGCCGCCGCATAGGCATCGATCTGGCGGCGGAACTCGTCTGCGATCTCGGCGAGCGGCAAGCGGCCTGAGAGCGCCGCCCATAGCACGCGCCCGAAGCGCGGCATCGCGCCCGTCGGCGCAAATCGCGACATCACGCCGAGCGAGTTGCCGCATGTGAGGTTGAGATGGACGCCGAGATCGGCCTTCCCGACGAATTCGCGCAAGCGCGGAGCGCCGATCGGCCAATTCTCGCGATTCGTCATCGCGCTCGTCGCGGTGACGCGGCCTTCGCGCAATAGGGCGAGGATAGAACGACTCACCCCTTCGCTCAGGGCGAAGTCGTCGGCGCAGAGGACGAAACGGAGCATTCGGTCGACACAGCTCAATCAGGATCGAAGCCCGACATTACCGGCAAATGGTTTCCACTTCGCCTGTTGATCACTGATAGCGATAACATAAACCTGTGGGCCATCCGGTCAGCTCCGAGTTAGACCTCACGCTCGGCGGTGCCGGTGGGCGGCGGCCCTGAATTTTGGATCAGGAAGCCAATTCATCGCCGATATCTCAATTGGGCTTCCGCGCCGGGTTCTGACGACGAGCATCGGTTTCGTCAGCGGCACTCTCGTTATCGTCATGCCGTTCCAAACTCTGGCGGCACTGCTCGATGTGGCGAGCGGCGGCACGATTCAAGCGACCGGCATGATCTTGACTGTTGGGAGTCTCGCGAACCGAGGACCTCGATGTTGCCACTTCCGCAATCAAACTTCGTCGCGGAATGTCGTTATCTCCCTTCGGCTTCGTGACGTCGCGGACCCTCACTATTGGCCGAGCGCATCGAGCGAGGAATAAAAACAGCCTTCAAGAGAGTGCCGATGGACGCCCTTACGCATCCATCGGCAAGAACGCGATTGCTGGCACAATATGAAGTCAACTCATCATACTGATGATAGTACCAGTTCGCGCAGCAAGGCTTGCCCCGTCGAAGAAGGGCTTTACCGCCGACGCTTGGTGCGTGCCTGGCCGAGGCCCATTTGCTTGGCGAGCCGCGAACGGGCGGCCGCGTAGTTCGGCGCAACCATGGGATAGTCGGACGCAAGGCCCCATTTCTCGCGGTATTGCTCGGGTGAAAGCCCGTATTGCGTGCGCAAGTGACGCTTCAGCGATTTGAACTTCTTGCCATCCTCGAGGCAAACCAAGTAGTCGGGCGTGATCGACTTCTTGATGGAAACCGCGGGCTTGGCGGTGTTCGCCGGCACGTTGGCTTCCGGATTGGTGACGCGCGTCAAGGCGCCATAGACGTCCTTGATGAGGATGGGCAGGTCACCGGCGCCGACCGAATTGTTGCTGACATAGGCAGAGACGATATCGGTAGCGAGCTCGATATATTGCGTCGAGCTCTCATTAGAATTTAGTTCCATAGTTAGCCTTTCCGAGTGTTGATCAGTTTTGAACGAGCTGGCGCTGTTTCTTGTGTGAGGCAAAAGGAACCAACAGGATTGGCGCGAATCGTCCGGTTAAACCCTTCACGAATTCGTGGAACGCGGCCTCTACACTGCGTAGAGCCGCTGAGCGGTGATCTACTCTGGGTCTTCTGTGATTTCAACACGAGCCTGTGCATTCATTGCTGAGAAAGGCCAATGAAAGGCTAAAAACATCTAATTTTCGTCCTCTCATGAGAGTTCTTGCGCGCCGGTTTTATCCATTCCGCTCTACTTCAAGACAGTCGTTTCTATTCTCTCGAGATTGCTGGGCGAGTGCTGGAAATCACCTGAGATAGCCGTTAGGAACCAACTCGGTCCGGTTTGCCCCGCGACCTATGGGTAGAAAAAAAGACGCAGATTCAGCTATTTATGACGAAGGACCTTTCATCGCATGGAGACCAAAAAGTTGTCGCCGAAATTGTCGGCGAGACTGCCGGCATGAACGATCCGCGCCTCGAGTCGCAGAAAAAAGCGCCGTCCGCCGACCCGCGACCGACCCCGACGACTCATCACGGTATTGTTATCCAGGATGATTACGCGTGGCTCAAAGCAGCCAACTGGCGCGAGGTTCTGGAAGATGCTTCCAGCTTACCGCCCGATATCCGCGCTCATCTCGAAAAGGAGAACCGATATGCGGACACCATCCTCGCTCCGCTCGCACCTCTGATTGAGGAACTCAGGCGAGAGCTTGGCGCACGCGTTGAAGACGAGGATGCGACGGCCCCCATCTCGGCTGGGGCGTATCGATATTATCGGCGTTGGCGCTCGGGCGCCCAACATCCTTGCCTTGTCCGTCGCCCCCGCGCGGGCGGTGAAGAGGAGCTTCTCGTCGATGGCGAGGCGCTGGCGCAAGGGCGTGCGTTTTTCCAGCTTGGCCCGGCGAGCCATTCGCCCGATCACCGCCTGCTCGCCTATGCGGTCGACGAATCAGGAGCCGAGTTCTTCACCATCCGGGTGCGGGATCTCGAGGCGCGGCGTGATCTTTCCGATCAGGTCCCCAATGCCCGGGCCGACGCGATCTTGAACCTGCACGGCGATCCGGCCGTATTTGCGAATGACGGCAAGTCCTTCCTCTATGCGAAGCTCGATGCGAACCACCGCGCACGCTCCATTTGGCGTCACCGCATCGGCACCTCGGCGGCGGAAGATCAGCTCGTCCTCGAAGAGACGACGCCTGGCTGGTTCGTGTCGGTGCACCGCGAGCGCGACGGCCGGCACGCGACGATCGCGGTGCGCGACCACGAGACTTCCGAGGTCTTCATTCTCGATCTCGAGCGCACCGATGCTCGGCCGCAGCTCGTCGCCAAGCGCGAGATCGGGGTTCGCTACGAGGTCGAGGTCGGCAGGGAACGCCTCTTCATTCGCGCCAACCGTGATGGGGCCGAGGACTTCAAGATTGTCGAGACGGAGTTGGCGGCTCCGTCCCCGGCGAACTGGCGAGACGTCGTACCTCATCGGCGCGGCGTGATGGTGTTGCGCCACGCCATCTTCGCGCGTCACCTCGTCTGGCTTTCGCAGGAGAACGGCCTGCCGCGTCTGACGGTGAAGGCGCTCGCCGGCGGCGAAGAGCACAGCATCGCCTTCGATGAAGAGGCGTTCGCGCTTAGCCTCGATGCGGGCGAAGAGTTCGACATGGACAGCTTGCGCTTCACGCTCTCGACGCCGGCGCGGCCCGCCGAGACTTACGACTACGACATGGTGAGCCGCGAGCGCGTGTTGGTGAAGCGCCAGCTCATCCCCTCTGGCCACGATCCGAACGATTATGTGGTGCGGCGCGTCTTCGCGCCGGCCTCCGACGGGGAGGCAATTCCCGTCACCCTTCTCTACCGGCGCGGTCTCGCGCTCGATGGCAGCGCACCCTGCCTTCTCCATGGCTATGGCGCCTATGGTTCACCGGTCCTGCCGAATTTCCTCGCGCATCGGCTGTCGCTCGTCGACCGCGGCGTGATCTATGCGCTCGCCCATGTCCGCGGGGGCTCCGAGAAGGGATGGCGTTGGTACACGCAAGGCAAGCGAAAAGAGAAGGAGAACAGCTTCTCCGATTATCTCGCAGTTGCGCGCATGCTCATCGGGGAGCGCTTCACCGCAGCGGGCCGCATCGTCGCCAATGGGCGAAGCGCGGGCGGCATGCTGATGGGGGTCGCGGCGAACCGTGCGCCCGAGCTTTTCGCCGGCATCGTCACCGAGGTGCCCTTCGTGGACGTGCTCGCCACGATGCTCGACCCCGACCTGCCTCTGACGCCGTCCGAATGGCCCGAATGGGGAAATCCGCTTTTGAGCGAGGATGATTTCCGAACGATCCTCGCCTATTCGCCACTCGAGAATATCAAGCCGCGGCACTACCCCGCCGTGCTCGCGATCGCCGCGGTTGCCGATCCGCGCGTCACCTATTGGGAACCGGCGAAGTGGGTGGCGAAGCTGCGCGCCAACTCGCTTTCGGGAAGGCCGGTGCTGTTGCGAACCGAGATGAGCGGCGGACATATGGGGGCGCCGGGCCGCTTCGACCGTCTCGCAGAATTCGCGCTGACGCATGCCTTCGCGTTGTGGGCCTGCGGCCTCGCGCCGGTCGCGGAGACGTGACTGGCGCGTTCACTTCAGGTGAATTGGCTTTACGCCGCGGTCAGAAAGACGGAGCCGCGTTCAAGGCCAAAGGGGCCGAGCGAAGGAGTTCCGGCCCGCCGATTGGATCGCTTGGCCAATAGTTTAAAGGACTGCCCCTTACTCCGAACGCCCTGCCGCATCCGGAGAGAGAGACCTCGGCGGCTCACGCAAAAAGGACGAACGAAGCGCCCTGAAGAAGCGCTGAAACCCAGCGATTTGCTGGCCGAGCCAGGAGCGTTCGTTATCCGCGTCGATATCGGGATCGTCGACGCCGCAGGGGCGAGGCGCCTCGCCATAGAGCGCCGTCCGGAAGAGAATGTCCCAGAGCGGCAGCACCAGGGCGAAATTGCAATTATAATTCACGGCATCATGTGGATCGGCGCGCATGTGATGCAGCCGATGAAACAAGGGGTCGACGAGCACCTTGTCGATCACCGGCCCGAAGCGGACGCGCACATTGGCATGCGAAAAATTCTCGATGAGCCGCCCCATCAGGATCAGAAGCGCATATTGTCCGGCCGGCACCCCGATGATGAGGCCGACGCTGCCGACGATCACGGCCTCGAGCACATCGTCGAGCATGTGGTTGCGGTCATCCGTCCAGCAGCTCACCTGCCTCTGACTGTGATGAAGGCTGTGCAGCGCCCACCACCAGGGAACGGCGTGCTGCAAGCGATGGATGACGTATTGCGTGAGATCGAAGATCGCAAAATAGAGGACGAAGAGAAGAAGCGGCTTGTCCTTGAACCAGGGGATCCAATTCTCGATGAGAGTCGTGTCCCCTCCCGAAAGGCCGAGCTTGTCGCCGAGCCAATTGCTTGCCGGCAACAGCAAAGCGAAGGTGAAGAGCGGGACCAGCCCGAACTCCTTCAACAGGGTGTAGAAGAGGTCGATGCGGGTGAGCTTCCGGCTTGCCCAACGCTCTTGCGGCAGGATGGTCTCGAGAGGGCGAAACAGGAACCCGATGATGGCGATCTGGATCGCATTGACCATGAAGAACTGGGCCATCTCGGCAGGGTCGCCCATATATTTGACGATGCCGAGCGAGGTGAAGAAAGGCGTGAGGAGGCCGGAGGCCAAACCATCCTCCATTCGGTCCCAGAGCGCGAAGACAGCCTGCATGGACGCCTCGAATCCGCGAAGGCCGGAATAGCCGGCAACGGGCGCTGCCTACGACAAGTTTGCGGCTTGGCCAATACCGAGAAGCGCCAAGGCTAACGTGGTCCGACCTCTCCCTCGCGGGGCCCTCGCGGGAGAGGTGCGCGCTCACGACGCCGCTGATTCCTCGAGGTAGCTTCGCACTTCCTCCATGGAAACGAACCGCCGGGCTCCCTTGGGGGTGCGTGCCTCGATGGTGCCGTCGGTGAAAACCACGAACGTCGTCGTGCCGACACTGAAACTGCGGGCGGGCTGCAGCTCCTCGGCCTGGCTCTCCGTCTCGGGTGCCTTGCTATCGGGGGCCGTGCTATCGGGCGCCGTACTCTTGGTTGACATGCTCTTGCGCCCCGTGACTTCGGAAGCTGCCGGGACGGGCGCTGAAGGTAGGGGCTGAGCTTCCATGCGAGGGCTCGCGGCGCGAACGGGAGCGGCTTGTGGGCTCAGCACCGGCTCTCGTTTCGGCTCTTCCCTGGCCTCTTGCCGGATGGGAGCTGGCCTCGCCTCAGGTCGAGGCTCCGCGAGGCCGAAAGTTGTGGCGACCGGCATGGACGGCAGGGCAGGCTCGACCTTCTCGAAATGCGGAGAGGGTGCGCCCGCAGGGGCGCGTTCGGTTTCGGCTCGGCGCGGCATGACGCTTTCCGGCTCGGGCGGAAGCGTCGTCGAGCTCATCCGCTCGATCGGACGCGACCAGGCGAACTCTTCGACCGCGCGCTCGATAACGAGGCGCGTCCGGCGCGTCTCACCCATGAGCGCCGCGACCGCGAGACAGACGAGACCGCCGGAACCCAGCGCCGCACCGGCGATCACCATCGTCCAGCCGCGCTCGAGCGGCACGAGAGGCCAGCCCATCGCAATGGCCGCGGCTCCCGCGGCCGCGGTCAACAGACCCAGAAGCGCAAAAATCCAACTCATCATCGAGCCTTGTCCTTGAGGGCACCAAGCTCCATGGGAAATGCGCGCATCCTCGCGCTCACCTCGCATGTCAACGGTCCTGCCATCGCAAGGGGGATGCTGTCAAAAATAGGGCAGGCGAAAGTAAAG
>JAFBAK010000109.1 GCA_019247795.1 Hyphomicrobiales bacterium
CCCCGCTCGGCGCAAGCCTTCGGCATAACGGCGCAGATAATCGCTTCGATGGGGAGTGATCGCGATGATCTTCGAAACCGTAATGTCCGGGTGAGCCTCGCATAATCGCCGGGCCGCGTCGCGCGCCTCATTGATGCGCCCGAGAAGCCCGAGGCAAGCGGCCAGCGAGCGAAGGGGCCAGATGAGTTCGGGACGCTCCAACATCCCCTTGCGGCACCAGGAAAGCGCATCTTCGTAGCGCCCCGCGGCGAAATGAGCGTTGCGGATGCCGAAATAGCAATTGAAATTCATCGGATCGAAAGGGCTCAGCCGGATGGCGCGCTCGAAATGCTCGATCGCGATCTCGGATCGATCGCAATAGGCGTTGAGCCAGCCGCTCCGGTTCCATGCCATGGCGGAACTCGGGTCGAGCGCCAGCGCCTTCTCGATGAGGGCGGTGGCTTTTTCGAGATCGCCGATCACCGAATGGGCAGCGCTGAGCGCTGTGAGCACCACGGGATCAGCGCTTGTCGCATCTCCCGCCAATCTCGCCAGACGCAAGCCCTCGGTCTTGGCATCGTCCAGAGCCGGCGTCCAATTGTAGATGACCTTGCGAGCCTGGCACCAGGCGGCCAGCGCCAGCGCCAGCGGATAATCCGGCTCGATCTCGATCGCCCTTTGCAAATGCTCGAGCGCCGCCGTGTTCGATTGAGGGTCGAACGCCCAGATGAACGGATAGGCGCGCAGCATGCATTCGTAAGCGTCGAGGCTTTCCGGCCTTTTGCGCTTGGTGCGCTCGATTTCGGCCATCAAAAGCGAAGGTTGGATCGCGCCGGCAATATTCGCGGTGATGCGATCCTGAAGCTCGAAGATGTTTTCCATGCCGCCGCCATATCGCTCGGACCAGATGTGACCGCCCGTCGCGGCGTCGATGAGCTGCGCCGTGATGCGCACGCGCCCGCCCGCCTTGCGCAGACTGCCGGCGAGCAGATAGCGCACGCCGAGCTCGCGGCCGATCTGCTTTGCGTCGATCGCCTTGCCCTTGTAGGTGAAGCTCGTGTTCCGAGCGATCACGAAGAAAGAGCGCACCCGGGACAACGCCATGATGATCTCTTCGACCATTCCGTCGGCGAGAAACTCCTGCTCCGGATCTCCGCTCATGTTCGGAAAAGGAAGAACGGCAAGCGAAGGCTTGTCCGGAAGCGCGAGCGGCGGACGCAGCCTCGGGGTCGACGCTTCCATTTGCACCCGATAGACGCGAATGGGCCTTTCGATATTCCTGAGCCGCTGCTCGCCAATGTCGACGAAAGCGACATCGAGCTTGCCTTCCGCGTCCTCTTTTGCCCGACCCGAGACACAGATGCCGCCAGGCTCGGCCA
The DNA here is from genome assembly GCA_019247795.1 of Hyphomicrobiales bacterium. Taxonomy (GTDB): domain Bacteria; phylum Pseudomonadota; class Alphaproteobacteria; order Rhizobiales; family Beijerinckiaceae; genus GAS188. Next base: position 1,359 of record JAFBAK010000109.1, read on the forward strand.
TCCGTTCGAGTCGCGACGCGATGTTTACGCCTTCCCCGAACAGGTCACCGCCCTCGGAGAGGACATCGCAGACATTCACTCCGATCCGGGCATCGATCCGGCTCTCCGCCGCGACCTCGGCATTGCGCTCGAGCATCGAACGCTGGACCTCGACGGCACAGCGCAAAGCCTCCACCACGCTCCCGAACTCGACCAGGATGCCATCACCCGTGGTCTTCACGATGCGCCCGTGGTGGCGCGCAATCTTGGGATTGACGAGCTCTTTTCGGATCGCCTTCATGCGCGCGAGAGTTCCCTCTTCATCGGCTCCCATGAGTCGGCTGAAGCCCGCGATATCGGCTGAAAGAATCGCCGCGAGCCTGCGCTGCACGCGCGGACGTGGATGAGATTTGGATGGTTCTTGCATGGTGAGTTCGCGCCTGGAAAGACGTTGATTGAAAGTCTTCATCTGCGCCTTCGGCCTCCGGGAGACGACGTTCGCTACCCGGCGCCTCAGCACCGATTCTCGGCTATGAGGGGTTCGTTTTCGAAATCTGCCCGGCCGAGGTCTGAGCCGAGCGTATCGAGACGAAGACGATCCGGTTGCAAAATCGCTTCGCGATTGCTTGTTCGTGACTGCTTCTTCGTGACTGCTTCTTCGTGGCTGCTTCTTCGTGGCTGCTGACGGTGATCTCGCGAAGCCGGCATGCCGAATGTCAGATGCGGGATTTTATCCGGTGCGCCGCGCGTTCATCTCGGCGAGCGCGAGGATTGGCCAGGAGTTCGAACGCGCCCCCTACTCCGCGATGACGTCGCCGGAACCGCCGAACTCCGACGGAAAATCCTTGAGCTTCGGGAGCCCATCGCGCATCGGAAGTACCGTCTCGGCATAGTTCACGTGAACGGCGGGTGCGAATTCCAAGGTCGGCAGCGTCGCCGCAAAGACGTCGACAAGACCCAACGGGGGGTGATCGGCCATGAGATGCCCTCCACATTTCATGCAATACTTTCTTTCGCTCAGAGGCGTCTTGGCGAAAGTCGCGACATGCTCGGCCCCGGAGGTGACGCGCACCGCCTCGGGCTTCCAAAGGCTGAAGGCGTTCACGGGTCCTCCGGACCAGGAGCGGCAAGAACGGCAATGACAGTAACCCATGGCCTCGGGCGCACCGGTGGCCTCGATCTGCACCGCACCGCAGAAGCAGTTTCCCGAATGTGCCATCCCATTTCTCCGCTCGCGAAGTTACCGCCCCGGCCCCGACCGGGTTTTCGTCGGCAGTTACCGCCGAATGCCCGCGATAGCCAAATATAATATTCAGATAACTGTGATAAGATCTGCTTTGAGATGCGAAGTCTTAATCTCGACCAGCTGCGGACGCTTATTGAGGTGGCGGCGCTCGGCAATTTTTCCGCCGCCGCTCGCCGGCTCAACCTCACCCAACCGGCCGTCAGCCTCCATATCCGGGAGCTCGAGCACCGGTTCGGCGTGCGCCTCATCGAGCGCATGGGAAGCCGCGCCTATGCGACCTCGCCGGGCCGGGAACTGGTCGAGCGCGCGTCGCGCATCCTCGTCGAATGCGACGGCACCGACGCGGCGATGCGCCGCTTTCACGATGGCTGGATCGGGACGGTTCATATCGGCACCACGCTCACCGCGCTGACCTATCAGCTTCCCCCGATCTTGAAAAAGCTGCGCCGAGAGCACCCTGGGATCGATCTCCTCGTCACCAATATGCCGACCCGCGACAGCGTCGAAAACGTCATGAAGAACGCCATCGACCTCGCCCTCGTCACCTTGCCCGTAAAAGCGGCGCGCCTTCGTGTCACGCCGTTGCGTGCCGAAAGCCTCGTGGCGATCTTTCCGTCGGGGCAGGCGGACATTCCCGATGAAGTGACGCCGGACTATGTCGCGAGGCAATCGCTGGTGCTCGAGCATTCCCGCGGCGCCGTTCATGCGCTCGTCACACAATGGCTCGCAAAGCATTTGCCCTTGCAGCGAACGCCGATGCATATCGGCACGGTCGAGGCAATGAAGAGGATCGTCGCCTCGAATCTCGGGATGTCCATCGTGCCCGACGTCGCGGTCGCGGATTCCGGGCCGGATCTCGTCGTCCGACCGCTCAAGCCGAGACTGCCCTGCACACTCGCGCTCGTCGAGCATCGCAACAAGCCGAGAGACTTGGCGCTCGACCTCGTGCGCGCGGCGCTTCTCGAGCTTAAAGACCTCGAAGCCGACGCCGCTCATGCTTCGGTCGACAGCGGGCAAGACACGACCATGGCCTTCTCGCTCGCACGAAAGAGCAAGAGCAAGAGCAAGGCCCGCCTTCACGCTCTTTGAGCATTTGGAAAGGCCGATTACGCGAACGGCACCGCGCGAGACGCAAGCTGAGTGGCCGTGTCGTCGCTATCGTTCGGAGGGGTCAGGAAAGAACAGGATGTTCTTCTGAGTCTCGTCGATGCCGCTCGCGCTGATCTCGATGGTGTTGCCGACCTTCACGCCGCCGATCGTGAAGCCGGTGACGTTTTGGACGTTCACATAGCCCACGATTGAAAGCGATCCGGGTGGCGCAACGGGCGAGCCGCAGCTTTGGCCCGAGCCTTTCATGTCGACGAAGAACGTCATGGGCCTGCCCTTGGCGATCATTCTGTGGTCGACCGCATAGATGTAGGCGTTCAAATCGACCTGCGCGTTGATCTTCTTCGAGCAGATCACATTTCGAGTGCTCGGCGTCCAACAAAGCTTGGTGCAGCCGAAGGTCTGTTGCTGCGCCAAGGCGCTCGCCGTTCCCGCAAGCAACAGCCAAAAGGCCACGGGGCCTCCCCATCTGGTCATGGACGGCGCGCCGGCGACGATGGCCCGATCATTTCCTTACGCATTTTTTCGCTCAATCACTTTCGCTTGAATCGATGTGCAGGCGAAGAGATTCCTCGAAAACGGCGAGATGGGCGACGGATTCGACCCGCGTCGTGGCCGCGCGCTCCAATCCCGTGACGATCTCACATTGGCGTTCGAGGTGTCGTCTTCCCTCGATAACACGCGATTCGGCCTGGGCAAGCTGCAGCTCGATCCTCGTGCGATCGTCCATGACGGATCAATCTATAATGTTGCGAAAGGACGCGCACGAGCGAGATCGGGGAGCGGCACCCGTCGGTCTGCGGCTCCGCACAAGGCATTCACGCGTGCAGAAGCTCGGAGATCGCGGCCACGATCTTCTTGGGGTTGGCTGGCTTATGAAGAAGGGCGCTTCGAGGCCACATCATTCGCACCGCGTCCGTCTCGCCTTGTCCGGTGTAGAAGATGAACGGAATGCCGCGTTCCGCGAGCCGCCGCGCCGCCGGCTCGACCGTGTCGCGGCCCAGCCTGATGTCGAGGATGGCGGCCGCGAGACCATCCGCTTCGACGAGGGACATGGCGGCGTTGAGCGTGCGGCAGGAGCCTACGATCTTGGCGCCTGCGTCCGTGAGTGCGGAT
>JAFBAK010000175.1 GCA_019247795.1 Hyphomicrobiales bacterium
CTCGCCGGGAGATGGTCGATCTCTCGCCCATCGAGGTTGTAAGCGCCGCAAATTTTGATCTCCTCGAAGCCGTCGAGAATGTCGAGCTTAGTGAGGGCGATGCCGTCGATGCCGCTCGTCGATACGGTTTGTCGAACGAGGACCGCGTCGAACCAGCCGCAACGGCGCTTACGTCCTGTGACGACGCCGAATTCGCGGCCTCTTTCGCCGATCCGGGCGCCGATCTCGTCATGAAGCTCGGTGGGGAAGGGGCCTTCGCCCACCCGCGTCGTGTAGGCCTTGGCAATGCCGAGCACATAACCGATGGCGCCGGGGCCAAGTCCCGATCCCGCGGCTGCGGCGCCCGCGACCGTAGAGGACGAGGTGACGAAGGGATAAGTGCCGTGGTCGACGTCGAGAAGCGCGCCTTGCGCACCCTCGAAAAGGATGCGCCGTCCGGCCCGGCGGGCCTCGTCGAGGAGGTGCCAGACGGCTTCCATGAAAGGCAGCACTCGAGGAGCAAGGCCGCGCAACGCGGTCGACAGCGCCGGTGCATCGATCTCCTGCATGCCGAGGCCGCGCCGGAGCGCATTGTGATGGGCGAGCAAGCGATCGATCTTGGCAGGTAGCGTGTCGGGTTCCGCGAGGTCCATGAGGCGGATGGCGCGGCGGCCGACCTTGTCCTCATAAGCGGGGCCTATGCCGCGCTTGGTGGTGCCGATCCGTGTCCCGACATTCGAGGCTTCTCGCGCCGCGTCAAGCTCGCGATGCAAAGGGAGGATCAGCGGGACATTGGAAGCGATGCGCAAGATCTCGGGCGTGATCTTTAGCCCTTGCTGCTCGAGCCGCGCGATCTCGTCGATGAGCGCTTGCGGATCGAGCACCACGCCATTGCCGATGACCGAAAGTTTGCCTCGCACCACGCCCGACGGCAGGAGCGACAGCTTGTACGTCGTGCCCTCGATGACGAGCGTATGTCCGGCGTTATGGCCGCCCTGAAAACGTACCACGACATCGGCTTGCTCCGACAGCCAGTCGACGATCTTGCCCTTGCCTTCGTCTCCCCATTGGGCGCCGACGACGACCACGTTGGCCATGAGGCTTTGCTCTTCCTGTTTAAGCGCCGAGGTTCGAGCGATGGCGCAAACCGCGATTTCCACTGGGCTTAGCCAAAGCGGCTCACCCGGTCAAAGACGCTCAGGTCAGTCCGCAGCTTTCTGTGGATGAGCGCCGACGCCTGGCGAGAAGTTCGAGCGTGTCTTGAATGTTCGACCTGCCATGCCGAGGCGCCCTTGCACAGGGGCGTCGGATCGCACAGATTCTCCAGTGGATCGATTCCGACGGATGGTCGCCATCAGTCGCGAAATCTATCCACGATGCTAAAGCGTGGCGGTCAGGCCTTTTCCGACAAATGGGGGACCTTTTGTCGGGTCCGGACCACCGGTGTGATCGGGAAGGGTGGATCTCGCTTTTCGAAAGATCAGAGCTCGACGGCCGGGAACGTCGTCCTGCTCTGAGCGTCGGAAGGCAAAACGCCGTTCCGCGGCGAAAGCCATTGGAGGCGCCACATGGTCGCGAGCGAATGCGATATTCTCGCCAAAGCTGAGGAATGGGCCAAGGAGAATCGCGGGGTCGCGCTCGCGACCGTGATCGAGACCTGGGGCTCGGCGCCGCGTCCCGTCGGCAGCCATCTCATCATCGACGAGAATGGATCCTTCCTCGGCTCGGTTTCCGGAGGTTGCGTCGAGGGCGAGGTCGTGACCGAGGCCATGGACGTGATCGAGACGGGCAAGTCGAAAATGCTCGAGTTCGGGGTCGCGGACGAATCCGCCTGGCGCGTGGGTCTCTCTTGCGGCGGTCGTATCAAAGTCTATGTCGAGAAGCTCGACTAGAAACGCGACGATGCCCTACTGGCCGTCCTTGCCGGCGTCGCGGCGGGCGTCGCGCTTGAACCTTCGCGAGGCTCGATGAAGATTGCACTCCTCTCGGCTCTCAATGCCGAACGAGCCAAGCGCTCTGCTGCGGTGCTCGTCACCGATCTCGACAGCGGTGAGCAGCGGCTCGTGAAGGCCGGACAGCTCAGGAAGGACCCGCTCGCGGATGCCTTGCACGAGCAGCTCAGGCTCGGCAAGAGCGGCACCGTCGAGGAACAGGGCCGGCAATATTTTATTACCGTGCAATCGCCGCCCGTGCGCATTCTGGTGATCGGTGCGGTCCATATCAGCCAGGCGCTCGCGCCAATGGCGAAGCTCCTCGATTTCGATGTGGCGATTGTCGATCCACGTACGGCGTTCGCGAGCCCAGAGCGTTTTGCGAAGGTGGCTCTGCACGCTGTATGGCCGGACGCGTATCTCGAGCAAAATCCGCTCGATCGCTATAGCGCGCTCGTGGCGCTCACGCATGATCCGAAAATCGACGATGTCGCGCTGAGCGCGGCGCTCAAGGCGAAGTGCTTCTACATCGGCGCGCTCGGCTCGAAGCGCACGCACGCCAAACGCGTCGAGCGCCTCAAGGCGGCAGGCTTCAGCGAGGCGGAGATCGCGCGCATCGCAGCGCCCATCGGCCTCGACATCGGAGCCTCGAGCCCCGCAGAAATCGCGCTCGCGACATTGGCGCAGCTCACCGCCGCGCTCCGCAAGACGGACGCGATGCCGGCCAAGGCCAAGGTTGCCGCCGCTCGATGAAGTTCGGCCACGTTCCGCTGGCAGATGCAATCGGCTCGATTTCCGCCCACGCGGTTCGGGCGGGCGAAAGCGTTTTGCGCAAGGGCTCGCGCGTGACGCCGGAGATCGCGGAAAAATTGCAGGCCGCGGGCGTCACGGGCATCGTCGCTGCCACTCTCGACCCCGACGATGTGCATGAGGATGAGGCCGCCGCGAGCCTTGCGGCCAAGCTAGCGGGCGACGGCATCCGTATCGATCCGCCCTTCACGGGACGCGCCAATCTGTTCGCCGAGACGAATGGCGTGCTGCGGCTCGATCGGGCGCGCATCGACGCCGTCAACGCCGTCGATGAGGCGATCACCTTCGCGACCCTGCCGGCCTTTCGTCCCGTGAGCGTCGGCGAGATGGTGGCGACGGTGAAGATCATCCCCTATGCGGTGCCGCGCGCGGCGCTCGGCGCGGCGATGGCGCAAGTCGGCGCACCGCTCATTAGCATTGCGCCCTATGCGCGCCGGCGCGTCGCGGCCATCTCCACCTTGCTTCCGGGCCTCAAGCCTTCCGTTGTCGCGAAGACGATCGATGTCCTCTCGCAGCGCCTCCTGCCTGCCGAGGCAGAGGTCGTGTTCGAGGAGCGCGTGCCGCACGAGACGCAACCGCTCGCCGATGCCTTGCGGCGAGCGCTTGCGGCTTCGCCCGACATCGTGATCGTGTTCGGCGCATCGGCCATTTCCGATCGGCGTGATGTCATCCCGGCTGCGGTCGAGGCGGCCGGCGGGCGCATCGAGCATCTCGGCATGCCGGTCGATCCGGGCAACCTTCTCCTCATTGCCGAGCTCGGCAACTCGCCGGTTCTCGGCGCGCCCGGCTGCGCGCGCAGCCCCAAGGAAAACGGCTTCGACTGGGTTCTTCAGCGCCTGCTTGCGGGACTGCCGGTTGGACGAACCGAGGTGGTGGCGATGGGGGTGGGCGGCCTCTTGATGGAGATCAAGTCGCGGCCGCAGCTGCGCGCCGAACCGCCAAGGAAATGAGCGTCGGCGCCGTCATTCTCGCGGCCGGACGTTCGACCCGCATGGGCGCGAACAAGCTCGTGGTCGACATCGGCGGCAAGCCGCTCATCGGAAGGACGATCGAGGCGGTGCTCGCCTCGCGCGCAAGGCCCGTGATCGTCGTCACGGGACACGAAACGGAAAAGCTCGCGAAAAGCCTTGTTGGGCTTGAGGTCATGCAGGTCCGCAACCCCCGACACGCCGAAGGGCTGTCCACCTCGCTCAATGTCGGTCTTGGCGCCCTGCCGGGGATGGCGAGAGGTGCGCTCATCTGCCTCGGTGACATGCCTCTCATCAAGGCGTCGACACTCGACCTGCTCATCGCGGAGTTCGAAAAAAACGAAGAGCTTGTTGCACTCGTGCCCGCACTCGGTGGCGAATGGGGCAATCCCGTGCTCCTTTCGCGTAGCCTCTTTCCGCAGGTGGCACATCTTCAAGGCGACATGGGCGCACGCAAATTATTGCAAGGACGAGACGATGTGATGGTGATGGAGATCGACGACCCCGCCATCCTCATCGATGCCGACACCCCAAGCGCGCTCGCCGAGCTCCGAGGTCGGATCGGCACGCTCTCCGGCGACGGCTAGGGAAGCCGAGCGTGCCCGCGTCTTTCCCGGCCGAGCTCGTGCCTGTGTCATTCCCGGCCGAAGGCCGCGAGGGGAAGGGAACCCATAACTCCCGCCGTTCCTGGACCCCCTTCCCGAGGCTCGCGTTGTAAGCCTCGCCGGGGGTGACACGGCGGCGGTTGTGTCATTCCCGGCCGAGCGGCCGAAGGCCGCGAGGGGAAGGGAACCCATAACTCCCGCCGTTCCTGGACCCCCTCCCTGAGGCTCGCGTTGCGAACCTCGCCGGGGGTGACACGGCGGCGGCTGTGTCATTCCCGGCCGAGCGCGCCGAAGGCCGCGAGGGGAAGGGAACCCACAACCCCGCCGTTTCCTGGACCCCCTTCCCGAGGCTCGCGTTGCGAGCCTCGCCGGGGGTGACACAACTGGTTATAAGGAACACCCAGACAACTTCAACTCTCTATTACTCGCCTATTCGCTATTCGCTATTCGCTATTCACTACTCGCCACTCACCATTCGCTATTCGCCGGCCGCCGACCGATGTATAAGCGCAGCCGCATTGACCAGCGAGGCTTTGCCGATGTCTGCCGTCCCCGAGAACGTGAAGCGCCGCATCATCGTGTTCGCCAATATCGGCCATGCGCTCGATCATTACATCATGCTCATCTATCCGACGACGATCCTCGCGTTGGAAAAGGCATTTCCCGAGGTGAGTTACGGCACATTGCTGCAGCTCTCGCTCGGCGCGTTCGTGCTCATCGGTCTCGGCTCGCTGCCATCCGGCTGGCTCGGCGACAAATGGAGCCGGCGCGGCATGATGATCATCTTTTTCTTCGGCGCCGGCATTGCTTGTCTTGCCACCGCGGCCACGAATTCTTTCCTCACACTCGCCATCGGCCTTGGCGCCATCGGCCTCGTCGCGTCGATCTATCACCCGGTCGGCGCGCCGATGATGGTGGCGAGCGCTTCGCCGGAGCGCTTGGGACGCGTCATTGGATTGAACGGCGTCTTCGGCAATCTCGCGATCGCCTCGGCGCCCTTCATCACGGGCGCCATCAGCGACGCTTTCGGCTGGCGTTTGGCTTTCATTCTTCCCGGCATCGCCGCCTTGGTGATCGGCGCGGCTTTCATGCTCACCGTGCCGGACGCCGCGGAGCGCGGAACGCGCAAGAATATCCATGCCCAGCAATACTCGAGATTTACTGTATTTCGTGTGTTCGGCATTCTTTTCTTCTGCACCTTCGCCGCCGGCCTCGTTTTCAATGTGGCGAGCGTCACCTTCCCCAAGCTCTTCGAGGAGCGCCTCCCGGACCTTGTGCATTCGGCAACCACGGCGGGCGCGGTGACGACCGCGGTCACGATCGTCGGCGCGCTCGCTCAGCTCACGGTCGGGCGCGCCATGGATCGCTTTTCGCTCGGAACGGTGTTCCTCGTCACCTCCGGATTGCAGATGGTCGGGCTCTACTTCCTCGCCGATGCTTTCGGCTTCACCGCGCCGGCCGCGGCGATGCTCGCGATGCTCGGCCAATTCGGCCAGGTGACCGTGAACGAGGCGATGACGGCGAGGTATGCGCCCGATCGCCTGCGCGGACGCATCTATGCGGTGCGCTACTTCCTCAATTTCGCGGTCGCGGCCTTCGCCGTCACGATGGCGGCGAAAATGCATGATGCGACGGGTGGCTTCACCGGCACCTACCGCGTGCTCGCCGTGTGCGGCGCGCTCATCTTCGTCGGCGCGCTCCTTTTCCCGCGTCGCGATATCGAGCCGAGCGTCACGGCGCGCGCCTCCGTCCAGGCGGCCGAGTAAAAACGGGCGAATCGCCGCTCGTCAAAGCGACCGCCATTTCGCGTCGCCACTTCGTTGTCGCGGAGCGAAGAGCGTGGGATGATCGCGAGCCGAATCAAGACGGCACGGCTTTTGCGTCTTTTGTCCAGCGGCAGGTTTCTTGGTTCCATATGGTGCATATCGCGGCCTTCGCGAGCCTTGGAACCTTCCGGCGGAACAATGGGTTAAGCTCCTGCCCCGATCATGCGAGCGGGGCGCGGGCGTCCTCGCTCGCAAGGAGGACGGCATGGTCTCGAAGTCTTTCCTCAAGCAGCTCGCCGGCTACGGCTTGACGACTGCTGAAATACTTTACCGACTGCCGGATCATCCGGTCTTCCTGCAAACCTATGTTTGGCAAGACTACGACGTCGCGCCCCGCTTCCCGGTGCTCAACGATTTTTTGACTTTCTGGGCCCGAAAGCTCGACGGTCCTTTGTTCTCGGTGCGCGTCGCGCATTCGAAGCTCATCAAGCCTTGCGAGCTCGACTTGCGCGACAAGGAATACGTCCTGAATTGACGGAGCATGCCGTTCCCGGCCGAGTACGGCGGGTGTCATTCCCGGCCCAGTGCGAGGGTGACACGCTGTGGGAACGGGGTGTCATTCCCGGCCGAGCGCGCCGAAGGCGCGCGATGGGAAGGGAACCCACAATCCATCCGCCTGCATAACGTCCCACCGTTTCCTGGACCCCCTTCCCGAGGCTCGCGTCGCGAGCCTCGCCGGGGGTGACACGTACGGCGCTGCCGCGGCCGCTCTTATACTGCGCCAGTCTTGGATGCTGACATTAAAGCTTTCATGAACGGTTGCGCAGATGAATGGGTCACCGTGCAGACGCTTTTGCTTTGCGCAAAGATCGGCTAGAACCCTGCGCGGCGTGGGGTCGCGTCTTCCATCCGAAATCGAAATTCTCTGAAAGTCCACTTGCGCGTGAACTACGCCCGCCACACTTCCGATATCTTGAATGAGATTGCCGCGGACACTCACGGGGTGCGTGTCACGCTCGGCGAGATCGTCGCGTCTCTCGGCGACCGCGGCTTCGCCTTGCTCATGGTTGTCCTCGGCCTTCCCAATGTGCTGCCGATGCCGCCGCCGATCCCTCTCGTTTGCGGCCTGCTCCTCGTCGTCATCGCGCTTCAGATCATCTGGGGACGTCGCCACCCTTGGCTGCCGCGCCGGGCGCTCGCGGCCTCGGTCGAGCATGATCGGCTCGACGCCGCGCTCGCGCGCGCCACGCCCGTGCTGCGCAGGCTCGAGCGTTTCTCGCGGCGGCGCCTGAGCTTCGTGCCGCTCTCCTGGGAACTGCGCGGCGCCGGCCTCTTGCTCCTCGTCGTCTCGATCGGCCTCGTCTGCGCCGCACCGATCATCGGGCAGATCCCGATGGGAATCGCGACCTGCCTCATCGGACTTGCGCTCGTGGAACGCGACGGTGTGATCATGGCGCTCGCGGCGCTTTTCGGCGCGCTCGGCCTCGCGCTCAATTTCGGCTTCATCCTGGCAGTGGTGAAAGCCGTGATGGCGCTCGTGTGATCAGGGCCTGCGCGGTTCTGACCTTCTTGGGCCATGTGTGTCATTCCCGGCCGAGCGCCGCCTGCGTCATTCCGGCCGAGCGCTACCTGTGTCATTCCCGGCCGAGCGGCCGAAGGCCGCGAGGGGAAGGGAACCCATAACCCCGCCGCTTCCTGGACCCCCTTCCCGAGGCTCGCCCTGCGAGCCTCGCCGGGGGTGACACAGCTGGGGCGAGCGTAAGGGCGTGTCATTCCCGGCCGAGCGGCCGAAGGCCGCGAGGGGAAGGGAACCCATAACCCCGCCGCTTCCTGGACCCCCTTCCGGAGGCTCGCGCGGCGAGCCTCGCCGGGGGTGACACGAAAGGGAGACCGACTAAATCAGCTTCATCTCCTTGAGGCTCACATGGCCGTTGCGGCCGACGATGATGTGGTCGTGCACCAGAATCCCGAGCGGACCGGCGATCTTCGCGATCTCTTGCGTCACGCGAATATCGGCGCCTGACGGCTTCGGATCGCCGGAAGGATGGTTGTGCGCGAGGATCAGCGCCGTCGCCGAGAGCTCGAGCGCCCGTTTCACCACCTCGCGCGGATGGACGGGCGTGTGGTCGACCGTGCCCGTCTGCTGCACCTCGTCGGCGATCAAGCCGTTGCGCTTGTCGAGGAAGAGGATGCGGAAGCTCTCCTTTTCCGAAAAGGCCATGGCAGTGCGGCAATAAGCGACGAGCGCGCTCCACGAGCTGAGAACCTCGCGCTCGGCGATGCTGCCCTTGACGAGGCGTTTTGCCGCGGCCTCGACGAGCTTGAGCTCGATCGCGGCGGCTTCGCCGAGGCCCTCGATTTCGGTAAGGCGCTCGCGCGGCGCCGCGATCGTCTCGGCGAAGGAGCCGAAGCGCTGCAGGAGCGTCTTGGCAAGCGGCTTCACGTCGCGCCGGGGGAGGGCGCGAAACAGGAGAAGCTCGAGGAGCTCGTAATCTGGGAGCGCTTCGGCGCCCGCCTTGACGAAGCGGTCGCGCAGGCGCTCGCGATGGCCGAGATAGTGCGGTGGCGGCTCGGGCGCGCCTGAGCCTGCGCCTTCGTTCATGCGGAAGTTGCGGCGACGGTGCACTTGATCCGTTGCGGGCCGCAACGCGGAACGTTCATTTCCTGAGTTGAGCGCCGCGTCACGGCGATCTCCCCGGCATGTCGAGGCCGCGCGGCGACAAGGTGAACACCTCGACGCCGGTCTCCGTCACTCCGACGCTGTGCTCGTACTGCGCCGAGAGCGAGCGGTCGCGCGTCACGGCGGTCCAGCCATCCGAGAGCACCTTCACTTGCGGCCGTCCGAGATTGATCATCGGCTCGATGGTGAAGAACATGCCGGGCTTCAACGGCACGCCTTCGCCGCGCCGCCCATAGTGGAGGATGTTCGGCTCGTCGTGGAAAAGACGGCCGAGCCCGTGGCCGCAGAAGTCGCGTACCACCGAGCAGCGCTCCGTCTCGGCGTAATCCTGGATCGCCTGGCCGATGTCGCCGGTCGTCCCGCCCGGCCCCACGGCCGCGATGCCGCGCATCAAGGCTTCGTGCGTCACTTCGAGAAGGCGCTCGGCCCGCCGGCCGATGGCGCCGATCGGGTACATGCGGCTCGAATCGCCATGCCAGCCGTCGAGCACGAAGGTAAGGTCGATGTTGACGATGTCGCCTTCGCGCAGCGGCTTGTCGTTCGGCATGCCGTGGCAAACGACATGGTTGATCGAGGTGCACACCGAGTAGCGGTAGCCGCGATAAAGAAGCGTTGCCGGATAGGCTTGGTGCGACAAGGCAAAATCGAGGACGAACCGGTCGATCGCCGCCGTCGAAATCCCGGGTTTCACGAAGTCGACGAGGAGATCGAGCGCCTCGGCCGCAAGCCGCCCGGCCCGCCGCATGCCCGCGAAGGCTTCCGGGCCATGGAGCTTGATCTCGCCGCTCTTGCGCGTCGCCGTGGGGCTCGCTTGAACGAAACTGGTCATGGATGAGATTTGCCCGCCGAAAGCGCCGATCGTCAAGGGGCAGCGTGTCACCCCCGGCGAGGCTCGCAAGGCGAGCCTCGGGAAGGGGGTCCAGGACGCGGTGCGGGAAGATGGGTGCCCTTCCCCTCGCGCTCCTTCGGCGCGCTCGGCCGGGAATGACACGGCCCTTTGCACCGTCTGTGTCGCCCCGACCACCGTGTCACCCCCGGCGAGGCTCGCAAGGCGAGCCTCGGGAAGGGGGTCCAGGAAGCAGTGGGGGAAGATGGGTTCCCTTCCCCTCGCGCGCCTCCGGCGCGCTTGGCCGGGAATGACACCAACTCGCGCTTGGCCAGGAATGGACACCATTAAAGGATCGTCGCGTCGAGCTCACTCCACTGTGGGTTCGCGCTTTCAATCAATTTGATCTTCCAAGCACGGTTCCAGCCCTTCAATTGCTTTTCTCGCGCGATCGCCTCGGTCACTTCGGCGTGAATCTCAAACCAGACGAGCCGATCGAGGCCGTAACGTGAAGCGAAGCCGGGCACCGCCCTGCACTTATGCTGCATCACACGCTGGGGCAGGTTACTTGTGATGCCGATATAGAGCGTGCCATTGCGTTTGTTCGTTATGATGTAGACACAGTAGCTCTTATTCATTTCTGCGGGCCGGATGTCATTGATGGCGTTTTGACGAAAACCTTTGTGTCACCCCCGGCGAGGCTCGCATCGCGAGCCTCGGGAAGGGGGACCAGGAAGTCGTGGGGGAAGATGGGTTCCCTTCCCCTCGCGCGCCTTCGGCGCGCTCGGCCGGGAATGACACCAACTCATGCTCGGCCGGGAATGTCACCAACTCATGCTCGGCTGGGAATGACACCTGCCTACGCGCGAATTAGCCCAAAGGTCGCGTTAACCGGCTATTGTTCTCACGTTTCCGTGATGCCGTCAAGACTCGCATAAGACCAATTAGACGTGGTAGTCTAATTGCGAGGAGCCGTGTGATCTCAGGCGAGTCACCGGAACTTCAAGTCCCGGGACGCAGTAGCGGCCCGGGGTGAAATGAGGGGCCTACCATGAAGACGCGTCGCCCGAAGCCGCCGGCTGCGAAGAAGCAGGCTGCCGCGAACCGCAGGCGCAAATCCCTTGCCGGGCTCATGCCCTTGGAGCCGCGCGTCATGTACGACGCCGCGGGCGCGCACACGGCTGCCTCGCATCTGGTGCTCGATCCGCACCATACAGACACGAGCCATTCTGCGAGTACCACGAGCGCCCCGGCGCACGCCGCGAGCGCGTCACCGAGCCTGACGCCAACACCGACGCATACGTCCCCCCAGCCTACACTCGTCACGCCCACTACCGGCACTGGAAACCAAATCATTGCAACGGGGGGCAACACCTATGCCGGTGGAGCTGCTCCGGTTCTGATCGTCACGGGGGCCACGATCGAGGATGGAAATGACCAGTTCCTCACGGAATTATTTATCCAGGAGAATAACC
>JAFBAK010000189.1 GCA_019247795.1 Hyphomicrobiales bacterium
CCTTGACCATGGCGGCAGCTACACGGGCCGTCGAGCTCGCGCCCGAGGACGCCACGGCACGACGTTCTCTCGCGCTCGCGTTTTTTCTTTCATGTCAGCCCGAGCAATTACGTGTGGAAGCCGAGCGCGCCATAGCACTTAATCCCAATGACGCATTTGTGCTTGGGGTGCTGGGCAATTTTATCGGCTTTACCGGTCAGTGGGATATCGGTGTGCCCCTTGTCAAAAAGGCGATTGTACTGACCGCGCCCGATACGCCGCAGTGGTGGTGGACCGTCATCGCCGAAGACAATTGGTTCCATGGCCGCTACGAAGAAGCGTTAGATGCGCTGCAGAAGTTCTACGTCGAGCAGTATTGGCTTAGCCACTTATTGATGATCTATATGTTGCCGCCGCTTGGGCGGCTCGACGAAGCGAAGGCGCATGTGGCGACTTTATTAAAGATGAGGCCCGGCTTCACCATCACCGAAGCTAATGCGTACCATACTATGTGGTGTTTTGAGCCGGCCTATAAAGCCAAATTGATCGATGCGCTACGGCAAGCCGGCTTGCCGGAATAATGTTTCCATAAGTTTGAAGCTTTGCTCCGGGCGTTCAAAAGCGCGAGCAGGCCGCCGGCAGTAGAACCAATCGCCGACGAAAACAACTGCTATTGTCGTCGTTCGCTTCCGATCTCTACTCTTAAGCTGCGCTATTATAAGCCCCGTCCCGCCCACGACCACTTGCCGGTCATGTCGGGGCGCTTATGCTGAACCCGTAATTTTGGTGAAGTTGGCCGACATGCTAAATGATGCCTCCGTCGAGCGAAGGCTTGCTGCAATCCTTGCAGCCGACGTGGTCGGCTACAGCCGGCTCATGGGCCTCGACGAGGTCGGCACTCTGCGGAGACTTAAGGCCATTCGGCGGGAACTCGCCGACCCTGCTATCGCTGCCCATCACGGCCGGGTCGTAAAGACGATCGGAGATGGCATCCTCATAGAGTTTCCGAGCGTGGTCGATGCGGTGGCCTGCGCGGTAGAAATTCAAGATGGCATGTTGGCTCGGAATGTAGAACTTCCTGAGGAGAAGCAGATCGTCTTCAGGATTGGCATCAATATCGGTGACATCATCATCGATGAAGCCGACATTCACGGCGAGGGGGTCAATGTCGCGGCACGCCTCGAAGGCCTAGCTCAGCCTGGCGGCGTTTGCATCTCGGGGGCAGTTCACGATCAGGTCCATCGCAAGCTCGATGTCGACTTCGAGGACATGGGCGAGCAAGCTCTGAAGAACATCGCTCGTCCAGTGAGGGTCTATAGGATCGCCAAGAAAACCCATGAGATCGAAGCCGGGAGGCCGAATGCAGCGGAGCGCAGGGCGCTCCCTCTACCCGACAAGCCCTCGATTGCCGTGCTGCCTTTCCAGAATATGAGCGGTGATCCCGAGCAGGAATATTTCGCTGACGGGCTTACGGAGGACATCATCACTGCTCTGTCGCGGATACACTCAATCTTCGTCATCGCCCGAAACTCGACTTTCACTTACAAGGGGCGGCACATCGACGTGAAGCAGGTTGGACGTGAACTCGGCGTAAGATACGTCCTTGAGGGAAGCGTAAGAAGGGCGGGCAATCGTATCCGCATCACGGGGCAGCTAATCGATACCGGCACCGGCCACCATATTTGGGCTGAAAAATATGATCGAGAACTCACCGACATTTTCGATGTCCAAGATGAGATCACTCGCGCGGTTGCGGCAAGTGTACAGATGCAGGTTGAGTTGTTTGAGGGGGATGTTGTCGGCCGCGAGCGCATTGACGTTTGGGGCGTTCTAAAACGAGCGCTTCGCCGCATCTACGACCTAGATGTTGTTGCCTTAGAAGAGGCACGTCAGCTTGCCGAAGAAGCGCTTCGTCTAGATCAAGGCAGCGCACGCGCGCATGCAGTTCTGTCTGTGGCTGTCGAGCATCTCGCTGAAATGAGGGGGAGCCCGAATGCACGTCAGGAAGTTGCTCGCGCTCGCGACCTTGCGTTGAAAGCAATCAGTCTTGACGACACGGATGAATATTCGCATTGGGCGCTCGGCAACGCATGGACCGAACTGGGTGAAAGTGACCGGGCAATCGCGGCCTTTCGGCGGGCGCTAGAGCTCAATCCAAATTATGCGTTGGCACACGGATGTTTGGGATCGGTGCTTGCGTATGCTGGAGAACCAGAAGCAAGTATCCAGGCGACGCAGGTGGCTATCCGATCTAATCCACGCGATCCGAGCATTTTCTTCCGCCACTCGGGCCTTGCAATGGCCCACTTCATCGCCGGCAACTTCAACGTTGCGGTCGAATGGGCTCAGAAATCCGTCAATAGAAAAAAGGAATGGTACCGCGCGCATTTGCTGTTGATCGCTGGCCTTGCACATAGTGGTAGGCTTGACGAGGCTCGTTCAGCCGTCGGCGCGTATCTGGCCACTTTTCCGAACGGCTCTCTGCGCGACGCTGATCGCACGCCCTTTAAATTCGCGGCTCATCGAGAAACCCTTCTTGTTGGGCTTCGAACGGCCGGCCTCCCCGAATGACCACGCGCCGCCTCGCCGCCATCCTCGCGGCTGACGTGGTCGGCTTCAGCAAACTCATTGGCGAGGATGAGGCAGGAACGCTCGCCGCCCTTCGTGAAATTCGCCGAGAAATCGTCAATCCAATCCTTACCGAGCACGGCGGACGCGTGTTCAAGCTGATGGGTGATGGGCTGCTCGCTGAATTCCCGAGCGCGGTCCAGGCTCTGCAGGCCGCGATCGGCATCCAGAAAAAACTGCACAAGCGCAATGGCGAAGCTCTGCCCGCCAAAAATATCGAAGTTCGCATCGGCGTGCACCAGGGCGACGTCGTCGTGGAAGGGTCCGACCTGCTCGGCGATGGCGTCAACATCGCCGCACGACTGGAGGCATTGGCGGAGCGGGGCGGCATCTGCATATCGGCGCGCGTGCACGAGGACGTGGCGGGCAAGATCGCCCTCCAAGCGCATGACATGGGCGAGCAGCAGCTCAAGAACATTGCCCGAGCAGTTCGGGCGTACCGGATTTCGCCATCCGCTGCAGCAGTAGGGTCCACCAAAATCGATCCTGCCACTCTCCCGCTGCCTGACAAGCCGTCGATCGCCGTGCTGCCCTTTCAGAACATAAGCGGCGATCCTGAGCAGGAATATTTTGCAGACGGGATGGTCGAGGACATCACGACCGCACTTTCGCGCATCGGCGGGCTCTTCGTCATCGCCCGCAATTCTTCCTTCGTCTACAAGGGCAAATCGCAAGATGTGCGGCAAATCGGCCACGAGCTTGGCGTGCGTTACGTGCTCGAAGGCAGCGTGCGCAAGGCGGGTGGGCGCGTGCGCGTTACCTGTCAGTTGGTCAACGGCTCAACCGGAGTGCATGTCTGGGCCGACCGGTTCGACAGCACTCTGGATGACATTTTCGATTTGCAGGACCGAGTGACTGAAAGCGTGGCCGGCGCGATCGAGCCCACATTGCGGAATGCTGAAATCGAACGCGCGGCGAATAAACCCACCGAGAGCCTGGATGCCTACGACCTCTATCTGCGGGCGCTCTACCACCATTACCAGTTTACCCGCGTGGACTTCGAAGAGGCACTGCACCTGCTACGGCGAGCGATTGCGCTGGACCTAGGTTTCGCCCTGGCCAAAGCTCTGGCGGCTTCGTGCGTTATGCAAATGGTGGAACTCGGAGCCTACCCCATGAGCGGCACGGAGAAATCCGAAGCGATTGATCTCGCGAGATCGGCGCTCGCGTTAGCTCGGGATGATCCCACTACCTTGTCCTACGCTGGATTTGCGGTTGCTTCCATGGGCCTTGATGTTGAGGCTGGCCGGATAGCACTCGATCGCGCGATGTTGCTCAATCCAAATTCCGCGCACGCCCTCAGGGTAAGCGGTTGGCTCCGCAACTTTGTGGGTGATTATTCCGCAGCCCGAGACGAGCTGGTCCGCGCCATTCGGCTCAGCCCGCTTGATCCTGACCTGCGTTTCCTCTTGCTTGGTCAGGGCATCGCGATGATGGAGTTGGGTGAAGCCGAGCAGGCGATAAATATCATCCGTCGATCAATCGCGGCCGGAGCGGGCCGCGTTTGGTTTGCCTGGAGCCATTTGATCAACTGTCTTGTTCTGCTTGGCAGAATGGACGAAGCGAGGGAGGCGGCACGGGCGCTCTTGGAGCTCGATCCCGGCCGCACATTGGCCACGGCGCGTGCACAGATGGCCGAATGGAACACTCCCCATTGCGAACGACGGCTGGCTTCACTTCGAGCCGCTGGAGTACCGGAGGGCTGACGAGCGGCGATTGTCTCGCGCCTGGCCGCTCACAGACCGCGCTTGCTCCGCAGCCCGACATGAAGCGTAGTATGCCATTACCCGACCCTGCTTAAGGCGTCCCAATGAATGACGAGCGCATCGAGCGAAGGCTAGCTGCAATCCTCGCGGGCGATGTCGTTGGCTATAGCCGCCTGATGGGCGCCGACGAGGTGGGAACCCTGCGCGCCCTGAAGGTCATCCGCCGAGAGCTGGCCGACCCAGCAGTCGCTCGTCACCATGGTCGGATCGTAAAGACGACTGGAGATGGCATTCTTATCGAGTTCCCCAGTGTGGTCGATGCGGTCATCTGTGCCATTAACATTCAACGAGGCATGATTGCGCGCAACGCCTGCGTGCCTGAAGACAAGCGAATTGTCTTCCGCATCGGCATCAACGTTGGCGACATTATCATCGATGAGGGCGACATTTACGGGGACGGTGTGAACATCGCGGCCCGCCTTGAGGCACTTTGCGAGCCAGGAGGTCTGTGCATCTCCCGAACTGCGAACGATCAGATCAGGGACAAACTTTCACTCGCCTTTGCCGATCTCGGGGAGCAAACCGTCAAGAACATCGCGCGAGCAGTTGGGGTTTATGGGGTTGGAGCGAAGGATATTGCCGCGCTTGCCCAGGAGGCTGAACTTGACGCAATTGAAACGCCAGCGGGCGAGAGATCACGTGACCATCAACGTAAGACCGGCGCGGTTGGCAGCCCCTCCGTAAGGGATCACGAAGCGCGGCCAACCCTCGCGGTTCTGCCATTTGATAACCTGAGCCGCGACGACGAAATTGAGGGCTTTTGCGACGGCCTGGCAGAAGATGTCACCACCGCCGTTTCAAAATTCCGTTGGATCAAGATCGTCTCGCGCAATTCCAGCTTTGCGTACAAAGGTCACTCAATAGATGTCCGACGCGTCGCCGGGGATTTGGGCGTGCGTTACATATTGGAAGGGAGTGTTCGGAGAGCTGGGCATCGGGTTCGCATTACTGCGCAGCTTATTGACGGAGCGTCAGGCAACCACCTTTGGGCCGAAAAGTACGACCGCGATTACTCCAATCCCTTTGATCTGCAAGACGAGATCACTCGCGATCTAGTCGCCTCTCTCGAGCATGTGCTCTGGGTCACACTGGTGCGCGGCGATCCACATACCGGTGCGCCCGATCCGGTGCTGTCGCCGCTCCGGGCGGCTGGGTGGCACATCGTCGAACTTACCCACGTCGGCAACCGAGCGGCTATCGCATGTGCAAGCAGCGCTTTAGAGATCAACCCAAAAAGCGTCGCGGCCTACCAGTATCTCGCAAATGCCTACATTGCAGAGCTGTTCGCCGGTTGGACCGAAGATGCCGCATCCGATATCGGCAATCTGATGGAGGCGGGACGACGGGCGACGGCTTTGAGCCCCGCTGACGCGCTCAGCCAATGTCTTTATGGGGTCGCGCTTTCCTACGCAGGAAATCACGATGATGGGTTGGCCTGCGCACGGCGCGCCTTAGCCCTCAACAGCAACTCAGTTAATGTACTCGGGCCGTGCGGAAGGGTTTTGACGTTTTACGGAGAGGTTCGCGAGGCAAATCAAATTCTTGAGCGAACCCTTAGGCTTGCGCCGGCGCACTATTTCCGAGCATTCTTCTTGTCGCACATGGCGCTTAATTGGCTCCAACTGGGCGAGCCTGAGCGCGGCTTACCGCTGATAAGCGAAGCGACGAAGCTCAAGCCCGAAGCGCTCTGCTGCTACATCACACAAGCCCAGATCTTACAATCGCTTGGCCGCCTCGAACCTGCCAAAGGGGCATTGTCTGAGGCATATCGCCGTAGGCCCGATCTGAATGAAGGATTAGTAAGAGCCATGTTTCCCTACCGAGATTGCTTGGTGTCAGATCGTCTAGTGGAAGCACTACCTATTGCCTAAGCCGTCAGTTTTTTGGACCTCCCGCCTGACCGCTAGGGGCGCTGGGCCTCGACGTGCCAACTTCGTTGATCGGGAAAGCCGACGAGGTGATCGAGTAACTTGGCGCTAGTATAAAGCTTAGCGAGATCATTGGCCCCCGAGGCCGAAGGAGGACGAAAGTTGAAAGTCCCTGGTCACCCCCATCTTTCCAATATTGTCGACAGGGACGAAGCATGGGTAGCTCTTGGGGACTTCGACCTTTTGATGAAAGGCAGCGATCAGAAGGTTCAATCTTTGACCAGTGCGACCGACACGTCTGAGGCGGGAAGACTCATGCATGGCTTTGCTCGCGACCACTTTCACTTGCTCCTTGTCGGTCGATACAAGATCAGAGAGATTGCCCGCGGAATTTGCGCAGCACTGGTGAGTAAGAACGAAACAGTCCTGTTCAATCTGGCCCGGTCCCTTGTCGAGCATACGGCGGCGCTGGCCTATCAAACTAACGCGTTAAAAAAAGCGGTCAACGAACTTCCCAAAAAAGCCGACATCAAGAACCTGCGCGAAACCATCGAACGACACCGCAAGGTCGCGAAGCAGCTATATTATAACGAAAAGGGGGCAGTTCACGTTCACGACATGATTAAATCTCTCGCACAGCACATCAACTCAGCTCGTCGCGATTACGAAGCGCTATGCGAGTTTGTCCATCCGAATTATGGAAGCAATAGGTTAGTTTCGAGTGGACAGCTTGGCATCGGGCAGATGCGGTCGCATGTGGAAGAGCTTGGTCCCGATTTGGGTAGGACCCATTGGATGATCGAACGTTGCGCGATGCTAGCGGATGACGAACTCAACAAAGAGGCGAGCGGTTATCTAATCAAAATAGCTTCATGGGTTGAGATTGCTTGTCAGGAGGGCGCCAAGCTTAGCGTAATATTCTCGGTCCGGGGCGCAATTTCTGGCGATGGCCGAACAAAGCAAACGGCAGTTACCTTCGAAAGAGCCAGAACGCATCATGAAGCATTGGAGGCGTTCTACAATTTTCTCGCGGCGCAGAAGCTCACAATGCTGAGCCGACGAGCGGCAATCGAAGGCGAGTTTTTGTATGATAAAGTTGCGACGGATAAAGGGCCGCTTTGGGTCAAATATCGAATGCGATTTACGGCCAACAAAAAGGGGCCGAGCGAAAACAATGCATGAGGATCGCGCTACTGGAAGCCCCTTGGACGCGACCCTTCTTGCTTTGCGTGGTCATGGCGAGGCTTGGGCCTTGAACTCATCGGGTATCTTCAATTCATTCCCGCCAGCTCGCTCGAAAATAGGAGATCTAAATGCCACCAGCGCGTACTCATCACCGCCGGCGCGAGCGGCATCGGACGCCGGACGGCGGACGCTTTTGCCAGGAATGGTGCGCACGTCTGGGTGGCCGACATCGACAAGAGTGTACTTGAGACGTGCGGGCCGACTGGGGCCGCGATCCGCTCGACGTCGCGGACAGGGGGCCGTGATCGATCTCACGGAGCGGCGCCATGATGTAATCTTTGAAATGTCGGTCATCAAGATCAGGGCGGCGGCCGGTATTGTCGAAGTGAAAGGTTGGGCGCGTGCAGGAGTGTTCCGGAGAGATGAGACGAACCGCAGGTGAATACCGTAGTGTCAAGAATAGGGGGTGAATGATTTCAGAATTTTGCTGCAAAAAATTGGGAGCTTTGAATATGGCGGGGAGGGATGAAGGACGAATTGGAAATCGGGCGCGGATTTCTCGCGAGGGGTAGAAAGATCATCTCGCAGGGGGTCCGGGGCACCCTTCCCCAAGTTCGAACGCAACGCAATCAATGCGCAGGGGGCACCCCACCCTATGCCCCTCCCCGCCTCACGCCTTCACTCATGCGCGGCGTGCATCGTGTGACAGGCAGTGCGCAGGGAGCCGAGGCGCCCGGCCAGCATGTGGGCGTGGCGCCGATGTGGGCGTGGCGCCGTCGTGGTCGAGCGGCATCGTGGTCGAGCAGCATCGTGGTCGAGCGTCGAGGCCAGCGCAAGGCAAGCGGCATCACGATGCCGGTCGAGAGCTTCGAGGTTGGGGCGTCAAGCCGGACTGCGCCAGGAACTTTGATTTTGTGCTCTCAGCTACCCCTATAGCGGCCCACCCTCGCAATGCGTCCGTGCGGGCTTGCCAGACGGCATGGCGCACGCGCGAGCCCGTCGCGGTAGGCGCCAAACCCCCGATGCGGGGAGCCGGTGCAAGGCAAGCGGAAGGGGGCAGCGCTGCTTCCTATGGTGATGACTAACGCCCAATAGCTTAGGAAGCAAGGGGCGGTATTTTAGGGTGTAAGTCTTTGATTTCGTTGGTGGGCGCACCAGGGCTCGAACCTGGGACCCGCTGATTAAGAGTCAGCTGCTCTACCAACTGAGCTATGCGCCCCTGAGGTTCGGCGTTGCCGTCCCGAGAGACGGGCTCGATACCAAACCGGGGGAGGGGAGTAAAGGACGAATCCGGAGCACTCCGGATTTCAACAAAGTCCCTCCTTGCTGCTTAAAGGCTCAAAGCGCCTCGCCATCGGTGTCGCCGTCATTCAGCGACGAGAGCGAGGACCCGCAGCGGACTTCCGGAGCCATGCTCGATCTTGAGAGGCGCCGCGAAGATCACGGCGCCCGTCGCTGGCAGCTGATCGAGATTGCAAAGGCTCGCGAGCCCGAAACGGTTTGCGCCATGCATGAGGTTGTGGGCCGGGAAAGCCGGCTCGAAGGAGTGGGCTTGGCCCGCATCGGTTCCGACCGCCTCGACACCCCAGCCATTGACGTCGCGTTCCTGCGTGAGAAAGCGCATTGCGTCGACATTCGGTCCGGGCACATGCGGTCCGTCCTCTTTCATGTTCAGGAAGGCCGACGCGTCGGTGCGCTTCGACCAGTCGGTGCGCATCAGCACCCAGTGCCCTTTCGGGATTTTGCCGTGCTTCTTCTCCCAGGCGAGAATGTGCTTGGGAGTGAGGAGGAACTTTTCGTCCTTCGCCGCCTCCTTTGAGCAGTCGATGACGCAGGCTGGCGCCACGAAGCGCTGCACGTCGATCGTGTCGGTCGCACCGTCCTGATAATCCTTGCCCGAAACCCAATGGACCGGCGCGTCGAAATGCGTGCCCGTGTGCTCGCCGCACGAGATGTTGTTCCAATACCAGGCCGGCCCCTTATCGTCGTAACGAGAGATTTGCGAAATCGAGAAGGGGCTCGACTGGGCGAAATTCGGTGGAAGCTGGATGACCGCTGTCGAGGGTCTTAGCGTTTGGGTCAGATCGACTACACGGACTTTCCGCTTTGCGATCTGCTTTGCGAGTTTTTCGAGAACTGCCGTCGTCATGATGTGTTTCCTCCCGATGTGATCCTAGCTTGGGCGGACGCCCCATCTCAACTGGCGCCCGAATGGAGTGCGATGGTCTCAGCTTCGCGTGGTGAGGGCGGCCGTGGAAGATGTCGCGAGTGAGGCGGTCGCGAGGGTATTTTTCTGCGCAAAGGCGCGAGTGGCCGAAGCAAAGCCCTGCCCGACAAGGCCGATGTCATCGGCAACGACGGTGAGACGGTATCCTTGGGCGCGCCGCCTCTCAGCTCCCTGCATCGATGTCGTGAAGATGCCGCATGGTGTCCACTGTCGTCGACACGCATCGAGAATCTCGCGGCAGGCGTCCTCATGGCGCGCGTCCATGTGCGGGAACCCGCCAAGTGAAAGGGCCAAATCTCCGGTGCCGATGAAGACGAGGTCGACCCCTTCAGTGGCCGCGATCTTGCGCGCATTCTCGAGGCCCTTCACGGTTTCGATCATCACAGCCACGATGATGCCGCGCTCGCACGCCGCGTGATAATCGACGTAATCGGCGAGCGGTCGCGCCCCGCCTCCCGAGCGCTCGCCCCGGGGGGGATAGCGGGCAGCCTTCAGAGCCCTTCTCGCTTGTTTGCGTGTCTCGACCAGCGGCACGATCACGCCTTCTGCGCCCGCGTCGAGCGCCTCTCCGATGGCGAAAGAACTGTTCTCGGCGACGCGCACCAGGACCGGAATTTCAGGCGCAATGACGCCGATGGCGGCTTCAAGTCCTTGCCGATCCCATAAACCGTGCTGCAGATCGAGCACGATGGCATCCGGCCGCGCGCGTCCGGCGATCTCGGCAAGGGCCACCGAGCCTAGCGACAGCCAGATCACGCCGAGGTAATCGCCGCGATCGATGCGGTAGCGCAAGTTGGAGCGCTTCGGAACGAACATCGGCCCTCCGGCCCTCCGGATCGCCGCGATGCGCAAGCCACCCGTCCCGCGCGGACGTTAGAAGGGCGGAGGAGACAAGGTCAACGCTTTGTGGCTGCTTGGGTTAATGCCCGAAACTCGCGTGACCAAGCAAGGCTTCGCTCGCGAGAGCTCTTGTGGCAAAAAGCATGTGGAGCGGACCACGCTCAGCGTGCTCGCCGGACATGAGGGCTATGCGCCATGATCGCCAGTTGGGCGGTGATCCTCTCGGCACTCGTCTATTTGTGCTTCCTCTTCGTGGTGGCGCAATACGGCGATCGCGGCGGAAAACCCTGGCTTTCGGGACGACCTCGCGCCACGATCTACGCGCTCGGCCTCAGCGTCTATTGCACCTCATGGACGATCTACGGCTCGGTTGATTTTGCCTCGATAAACGGGATGGCATTTCTCGCCATCTATGTCGGACCGGCCCTCGTCTTCTTTTTCGGCACACGGCTCCTGACCCGGATCGCGCGTATCGCCAAAGCCCAGAACTCCACCTCGATCGCCGATTTGATCGCGTCCCGCTACGGCAAGAACGAGCTCGTTGCCGCAGCCGTCGCGCTCATCGCGCTGATCGCCGTCGTTCCCTACATCGCCTTGCAGCTCAAGGCGGTCTCGGCCTCGCTGACTGCGCTCCTCGCAAGCTTCGAAGGAGGCTCGCGTGGCGGCGCGCTCCTGCTCTTCGGCGATCTTTCTCTCATCGTGGCGCTGGTGCTGTCGGGATTCGCCGTCGCCTTCGGCACCCGGCATATCGATGCGACGGAACATCAGGACGGGCTAATGCTTGCGATCGCGATGGAAGCCATCGTCAAGCTTTGCGCCTTCCTGATCGTCGGCGTCGTAATCGTCGCGCCGGCGTGGTTCGAAAGATTGCCGACCGCGATGGGAGAGGCTCAGGCGCAATTCGAGCCCGGGCACCTTGCCGATCCGGTGAGCTTCCTCACGATGGCGGGCTTGTCGGTCGCGGCGATCCTCCTTTTGCCGCGCCAATTCCACGTCACCTTCGTCGAGAACCGCAACATCGACGATATCCGACGTTCCTCGTGGATGTTCCCGCTCTACCTCGTGCTCATCAATCTCCTCGTCCTTCCGATTGCATCGGCGGGTCTCGCGCTCGGGCCTCGCGCGGCCTCGGACAATGCTCTGCTCCTGCTCGCCGTGCCCCTCAGTCGTGGTGAAGCCGCAACGGCGCTGATCGCCTTCATCGGCGGTCTCTCGGCGTCGACCGCGATGGTGATCGTCGATTCGATCGCGGTCGCGATCATGATCTCGAACCACCTTGCCGTTCCCATCGTCTTGCGTTTCAACTCGTCGCGCGTTCGCCAGCGAGATGCGCCTCGGCGTCAGAGCGGGCGAAGTGCCGCGATCGGCGACATGACAGGCTTCATTCTCGCCGTGCGGCGCGTCGCCATCTTCGCGGTGGTGATGCTCGGCTATCTTTATTTCCGCAACGCCCGTGGTGAAGCTCTCGCCGCCATTGGGCTTTTGTCATTCGCGGCAATCGCCCAGATTTTTCCGAGCTTCCTTGCGGCGCTCTTTTGGCGGCGCGCCAATGCGAGGGGTGCGCTTTGGGGGCTGGGCGCAGGAAGCGCGGTCTGGATCTACACTTTGCTGCTGCCGAGCTTCGCGGGCTCTCGTCAGGGGCTCGATCTACTCCTCGCCCAAGGGCCGATGGATCTTTCTTGGCTGCGGCCCGAACATCTTTTCGGCCTGACGCTTCCGCCCCTGGCCCATGGTGTCTTCTGGAGCCTCTCGGTGAATGTCGCGGCGCTCGTGCTCGGCTCGCTGAGCCGGAAGCTCACGAGGGTGGAACGCTCTCAGGCGGCAGCCTTTCTCGACCGCAAGGCCCGCCAAAGTCCCGCGCTTTTCGCTCGCCGAGAGCGCGTGAGCATTGCCGAGCTGCGAGACACGGTCGCTCGATTCTTGGGGCCGGATCGTGCACGGCGGGCTTTTGAAGGCTTCCTCGGTGGGGCCGGCTCCGCGGCGGCGCTGAGCGCGCCCGCCGATGTGGAGCTGGTGCGGCGTGTCGAGCATCTCTTGTCATCGGCGGTGGGCGCTGCTTCCGCCCGCCTTGTGCTCGCATTGCTTACGCGCCGGCCGACCGTCTCAAGCCGGGATGCTTTGCAGCTCCTGGGCGACACTTCGGCCGCCTTGCAGCAGAAGCGCGATTTGCTGCAGCACGCGCTCGATCACGCCCGACAAGGCATCACCGTCTTCGACAAGGAGCGCAATCTCCTCGCCTGGAACCGCGCTTGGCTCGAGCTCTATGATCTGCCAGCCAACGTCGTGAAGGCCGGCGTCAAGCTCGACGAGATCGTTCGCTTCAACGCGGAGCGCGGCCTTTATGGCGAAGGCGACGCGGAAGCCTTCGTCGAGACGCGAGTGCGAAGCTTGTTCGAAAGCACGGAGCCGGTTCGACTTCGCATCTACCCGTCGCGGGCCGTGATCGAGGTGCGATCCAATCCGCTGCCGGACGGCGGCGTGGTCACGACCTATACGGACGTCACGGCGAGCGTCCTGGCCCAGGAGGAGCTCGCGATCGCCAACGAGACGCTCGAGGGACGCGTCAAGGAACGCACGCGCGAGCTCGAACGCCTGAATGCCGAACTCACCCGCGCCAAAGCGCTCGCTGACGAGGCGAATGCCTCGAAAACCCGTTTCCTCGCCGCCGCGAGCCACGACATTCTTCAGCCCCTCAATGCCGCGCGCCTTTACGCTTCCGCATTCGCGGAGCGTCCGCGCGCCGCAGGCGCCACCGAGCTTGCAAGACATGTCGACGGCTCGCTTGAAGTTGTCGAGGGGATCATCTCGGAACTCCTCGACATCGCGCGATTCGATGCGGGCGTCATGCGATCCGAGATGGTGCCGCTGCCCCTTAATGAGCTCTTGCGCGAGCTCGAGCGTGAATTCAAGCCGCAAGCTTCGGCAAGGGGCCTGAAGCTGCATGTCGTACAATCGAGCGTTGTTGTGAGCACGGACCGGTTGCTGCTGCGTCGCCTGCTCCAGAACCTGGTGTCGAATGCGATCAAATACACGAGCGTGGGAGGTGTGCTGATCGGAGCGCGCCGACGTGGCACGCGCGTCCTCGTCGAAATCTGGGACAGCGGCGTCGGCATCGCGGCCGCTCAACAAACTGCGATCTTTGAGGAATTCAAACGCCTTCCGGAAGGGGCGCGTCAAGCGCAAGGGCTCGGTCTCGGCTTGTCGATCGTGCGCCGCATCGCCGATCTGCTCGCGACGCCCTTGGAAGTACTTTCGACACCAGGCTGCGGCTCGGTGTTTCGCCTCTCGCTACCGGTTACTTGGGAAGCGCCGAAGCGCCTCGCACCGCGGCGCTTCGCGATGGGCCAGGGCGTCAATCATGAGGGCGTGCGGGTCGTCGTTATCGATAACGAGCCTTCGATCCTTTCAGGCATGCGTACATTGCTCGAGGGCTGGGGGTGCGTCTGCATTGTCGCAAGGGATTTGGAGGCCGCCTTGAAGAAGCTCGATGGCAAAGCGCCTCATTTCATCATCGCCGATTACCATCTTGACGAGGGGGACGGCCTCGCCGTCATTCGAGCAATGCGGATGCGCTTCGGGACACGCGTTCCCGCCATTCTAATCACGGCTGATCGCGATCGGGCATTGAGACAAAAGTCCGCTGCCGAAGACGTCGACCTTCTCCCTAAACCCTTGAAGCCCGCCGCGCTACGCGCCCTGTTGACGCGCAAGGCCGCGCTCGCTGCTGCGGAATGAGGCGGCATTGGCTCGTCAGCGCTCGAGCCGGAAGCTCAGAAGGATCGCGGCGGCGCGAAGAAGCAGTAGACCGGAGTTTGTGATCCATCGGGATAGTTCTTGTAGAAGATCCAGTAATCACCATCCCGCGAGGGCAATTCGCGTCCATAGGCGAGTACCTGCGCATAACCCTCGACATGCCAGCCATCTGCCATGGCATGGACCTGCTGAGCAGTGAGGTGATGGACATCCTCGGGCCCGCAGCACGACTTCTTCACCCAGTCGGGTACGGGAGTGCCGTCTGCCCACAAATCATGAGCGGCGGCAGGTGAGGCAAGAGCGACAAGCAAACCGATCGCAAGGGTACGCATCCAAAGCCTCCATGAGGCCGTTCCGATGCGTGAACGCTGCACCCCTCCGCTGCCCGGAACGGCAACGCGGTTGAGCCGGCGTGGCTCTCCCTTCCTGCGACCGGCACAGGTCTACGCTTTGCCTGTCGTGAAGTTCCCGTGTGAGTTTGGACTTGTTGGGTGCGCGCCAAATGCGCATCATGCGTCTGATCGCCGATCATCCGTGTCGGCGATTTTCCCCAGCCGCAAATCGGCTTCCTTGCGGATGAGATCGGTGAG
>JAFBAK010000289.1 GCA_019247795.1 Hyphomicrobiales bacterium
GCACTGGCGCTCAAGCTCGCCCGCGAGCCGGCGCTCCTTTCCGCTTATCGGCAGCGACTACAATCCAACCGCCTTACCGCACCGCTCTTCGACACGGACCGGTTCCGTCGCCATCTCGAGCAGGCTTACACGACCATGCTCGATATCCATGATCGAGGCGAGAAGCCACGAAGCTTCAGTGTTGATCCGGTCTAAGTTGAGATCGGCAAAAGGGCCGCCGGGACCGTCAGTGCAGGCCGCCCGATGCCACGCAATAATCGAGGGTGAACTTCATCGAGGTCGAAACACTTTCGCATTTCTTTGCGCCGGTCTTCGGATCGCGCGAGCAGGCGAGGTCCATGCGGCAGCAATCCTGCACCTTCAAGGCGTTGGCCGCGTCGATGCAATTTCCGAATGTGGATCCGCTCACGACGCACTGACGCGCCGTCGGCCCTGTGCAAACATGGGTTCCGGACGCCGTCACCCGTCCGGAATCGAAGGCTCCGGCATTCAGAGGTAAAACGCAGAGTAGGAAAAGGAAGAGGGCTGTGGCTCTCGCCAAACGAGATCGAAGCGGGAGTTCAACGAGCGCGAGCATGAGATAAGTCCGCTAATGCATCATCGGTTTAACGCGAATTTCGGCCTCTCGTCATGGTAGAGGGCGCATCAAGATTTTCAAGCTTCCGAATGCGCATGATCGATCCAGTGCCACGCTGGGATGAAGCGAACTTAAGACAATATTAGGGTTAACCCGCCATTGTCCGCTCCAATGCAATTAGCGTTAATTCGTGTGGAGAGTGGTCATGCGGCATTCCCAGAGGGCGAACGAGACCGCCGATAAGGAGGGAGTCCGTGGGAGAAACGCGAGGCGCAATCTCGCTTACTTCCTTGGGGTTGCGGCAGGTGCGCTGCTCGTCGCCGGATGCGCTCTCACGCCGAAGCCGTTCACCACCGAAGAGCGGTGGAGCGAGGCGCAAGCCGATCGCGAGCAAATGTTCGCTGATCAGGAGCCGGTCACGAGATCGGTGACTCTGGACGAGGCCTTCGCACGGGCCCTGAAATACAATCTCGACGGGCGCGTCAAGGCATTGGAAGAAGCGCTCTCCGTCAACGATCTCGATCTTGCCCGCTACGATCTCTTGCCCAAGGTCGCAATTGACGGATTGGGATCGACGCGCAATCGATTCGATGCGAGCTCGAGCGAATCGATCCAGACACGCCAGCAGTCGCTCGTCCCGTCAACCTCCTCGGATATCAACCGCTTCACGGGCGATCTGACGCTTTCGTGGAGCATTCTCGATTTCGGCGTCAGCTATTTCGCTGCCCGGCAAGAGGCCGACCGGGTACTGATTGCGCAAGAAGAGCGCCGCAAGGCGGTGCAAGCCCTGTTGCAGGATGTGCGGCGGGCCTATTGGCGGGCGGCTGCGGCTCAGCGCCTGACCAACGATGTCAAGGCCGCGATCCGTGCCGCTGAGGGCGCGTTGCCCGCCGCCCGCAAGGTCGAGACGGAAGGGCTGAAATCGCCGATCGATTCGTTGCGCTACCAGAAGGCGCTGCTCGATGCGATCCGTCAGCTCGAGACGAACGAGCAAGCATTGGCGGTGTCGAAGGACGAACTCGCTTCGTTGATCAATTTGCCGCCGGGGGAAGCCTACACGGTCGCGGTGCCGAGCGAGGCTTCGATGCGCCTCGAGCCGATGAAAATTCCGGTCGGGCAAATGGAAAGCACCGCGCTCTTGCTCAACCCGGACATTCGCAATGCCAGCTACGAAGCGCGAATCAGCGTGGCCGAGACACGCAAGGCGCTTCTCAAGCTGCTCCCGGGAATCACGCTTTCGGCCGACCCGAACGTGGACAGCAACAGCTTCACCGTTCACCATTATTGGGTGGCCGGCGCGGCGCGCCTCAACGGCTATCTTTCGAACCTGCTCACGGCTCCGCTCGTCATCCCGGAGCGCGAAAATGCCGAAAAGCTCGCCGTGCTGAAGCGTCAGGCCATGAGCATGGCCGTTCTGGCGAAGCTGCACATCGCCTATCAGCAGTATTTTTCCTCCATCAAGGAATTCGATCGGGTGAAGCAGCTCTCCTCCGTGGACCAGAGGCTCTACACGCAGATCGCCAACCGTACCGCGACCGACGTTCAGGGTGATCTGGAACGAATCCTGGCGCAAGCGAGCGCGGTCGATTCCAAGCTGCGGCTGTTCCAAAACTATGCCGAGGCACAAGAGGCGCTGGGTAGGCTCTATTCCACGGTGGGCGTCGATTTCCTGCACCAGGATGTCGAGACGCTCAGCGTCGCCGAGCTCGGCAACGCGATCAAGCAAACCAATATCGATCTTTCCGCGAAACCTGAAGTGACGAGCGATCAGGCCGCTGCATCAGCGTGGGACCAGTCGCGAAACGAGCAACAAGCCCTGCCACCCGACGCATCGGCCTACGCGCAAGACGATTGATTG
>JAFBAK010000316.1 GCA_019247795.1 Hyphomicrobiales bacterium
GATCATGATGAACTCCAACGTTGACGAGATCTCGCGGTTCAGGAAAGGCGATCAGGCCGGCGTGAGCGAGCCGTGGCCCTTCGGCGTCTTGATCTTAGCGCAGGTGCCAGCCGGAACGAGCTTGAACGATGCCTTGTCATAGCTGACCTTCGACATATGCGCGCAATCATGCTTGCCTGCCTTGCAGTCGTTTTGGCCCTTCAGCGCCACGCCGTAGCATTTCTCCATGTTGGCGTCCTGCGCCGAAGCGGGGGCGGCGGCCGACAGCGCCAGTGTGGACGCGAGCGAAGCCGCCAGCGCAAGGGTCAGGTGACGATTGTTCATTTATGTTCTCCGTGGACGAGATGAGCCGACATGGCCCACGCTGCCTCTTCGAAGTTAGCTGCCCTGATGTTACACCCTTCACGATCATTTCAGAATCGGATGCTAGCCGGCTCGAAAGCGCCTCCTCGAAAGATGTGGAAGGTACGAGTAACAATGAGACGGCCTGCGACGTAGGACCCGGTGCGATATGGATTTTGCCGAACGCGAGGAGGAGTGGGCGCTTTTGATGCGTGGTGCGATCGCGGGCGATGGCGCGGCCTACCACCGCTTCTTGATCGCCGTGGCGCCGTATCTGCGGGCCACGGCGCGGCGGCAATGCGTGCGCCTGGGCCGCGGCGGAGGCGACCCGGAGGATATCGTTCAAGAGGTTCTTCTGGCGATCCACCTCAAGCGCCATACCTGGGATCAGGGACGGGCGATCGGCCCGTGGCTTGCGGCGATCACCAGAAACAAGGCAATCGACATGCTCCGCCGCCGGGGAAGGCAGACCGAAGTGCCGATCGAGAATTTCATCGAGCAGCTTCCGGCGGAGCCGGTGAGCGCCGGTGAAGAGGCGGGCGACGTGGATCGGATGCTCGCCATGCTCAATCCGCGCCAGCGCGATATCATTCGCTCGGTGTCGGTGAACGGCGATTCGATTCGTGAAGTCGCGGACCGCCTCGAGATGAGCGAAGGTGCGGTTCGCGTAGCGCTGCATCGTGCCTTGAAGGCGCTTGCCGCCCGTTACCGGAGTGATGCGAAGTGAGAACCGAGGAACTCATCAACGCGCTTGTTACGGACGAGCCTTCGACGCGCAAGCGCTTCGATCTTGTCCTGGCCTTTGCGGTTGCTCTCGGGGCGCTCGTTGCCGGGAGCCTGTTCTTTCTCGCGATCGGCTTTCGGCCCGATATCGACGAAGCGGTGAAGAGCGCGCCATTTCTGTTCAAGTTCGTAATCACCTTGAGCCTGGCGACGTCGGCGATCGGGTTGTGCTCGCGCCTCGCGCGCCCTGGAGTGCCCACGAAAGAATGGGGGTATGCGCTCGCGATCCCGGCGATCTTATTAGCGCTCGCCGTGTTCGCCGAACTGATGCTGACACCGTCTTCGAGCTGGAAGCCAAGTCTCATCGGCTCGAATTCCCGCTTTTGTCTGACCCTCATTCCTTTGCTCGCGGTCGGCCCGTTGGCATGCCTTCTCTTGGCGCTTCGGCAAGGCGCGCCGACGCGGCCTGGGCTTTCAGGCGCCGTGGCGGGCCTTGCGGCAAGCGGCATCGCGGCGACTTTCTACGCCGCAAATTGCACCGATGATGCGCCGCTCTTCGTCGCCACCTGGTATCCGCTCGCCATCGCGATGATGGTCGTTGTGGGCTATGCCATAGGGTCGATCAGCCTGAGGTGGTGAGGGACGGCAGGTGCGTTCCTTCGCCGGTGCAGCTCACGCAGCCTTGGCGGCCTTCATCCGCGCAAATCCGGCCTCGAGATCGGCCTTGAGGTCGTCTACGTCCTCGAGCCCGATCTGGAGACGCACGCATCGGCCGCCCGGGTCGAATTTGGTCGCTGTGCGATAGGATTTGCAGTCGAAAGGCACGATGAGGCTTTCGAAGCCGCCCCAGGAATAGCCCATGGCGAAAAGGTTCAGTCCGTCGAGCATGGCGGCAACCGCATTTTCCGGCACCGGGTGAAGCACGATCGAGAACAGCCCGGAGGCGCCGAGAAAGTCACGCTTCCAGATCGAATGGCCTTCGAACGAAGGCAGGGCAGGGTGCAGCACCTTCTTCACTTCGGGCCGATTTTCGAGAAAGCGCGCCATCTCGATTCCCGCGCGTTCCTGCTCGGCGAGCCGAAGCCGCATCGTGCGCAAGCCCCGCAGGGCGAGATATACGTCTTCGGGACCGGCGCAGATCGCCATGGCGTCGAAAGCCTCGCGCAGGCGAGGCCAATATTCGGCATTGGCGGACACGAGGCCGAGCAGGAGATCGGAATGACCGCCGAGATACTTCGTGCCGGCCTCGACCGCGATGTCGACGCCGCGCTCGTGCGGCGGGAAGAAGAACGGCGTCGCCCAGGTGTTGTCCATGATGAGCGCGGCGCCGTGTGCGTGCGCGGCTTCGCTCAACGCCGGAATATCCTGCACCTCGAAGGTCTGCGAGCCGGGCGCCTCGGTGAAGACGACCTTCGTGTTCGGCTTCATGAGCGTGGCGATGCCGTTGCCGATGAGTGGATCGTAATAGCTCGTCTCGACACCGAAGCGCCGCAGCACGGTGTCGCAGAAATTGCGGGTCGGCCGATACACCGAATCGGTGACGAGCAGGTGATCTCCCGCCTTCAGGCAGCTCATCAAGGCAAGCACGCAGGCCGCGAGACCCGACGGGACGAGCACCGTGCCGGCCGCGCCCGCGATGTCGCTCCAGGCACTCTCGAGAGCTTCGGTGGTTGGAGTGCCACGCGTTCCATAGGAAAACCGCCCACGACGATGCATGAGGTCGTCCATCGTCGGGTAGACGACCGTCGAGCCACGGAAAGCGGGCATGTTGACGAAGCCGTGCTGGGCAGCCGGATCGCGGCCAGCGACGACGACGCGCGTCCGCGCCCTGTAGTTTCCCGTGCCTTTACCCGAATGCGCGGCCATATGATTCCTCTTTGCTCGATGGCGGCAACTGCCGCCCGATGTCGTTTCGCAACACACTGTTCGAGGAGAGGCAAGTTCGCGTCAAGAAGGCGGCGCTGAACGCCGACGAAGCGGGACTGGAGCGCTGTGCCGCGCCATCGAGATGATGGCACATTCGGCGTAAGCCGACGCTTTGGGCTTGACCGCTTTGTGAAATCTGCATGAGATGGCCGGGCAGCTTGGTCATGGCGCAATGCCTTGCCACTTCGAGCGCCGACCTGAATATATGGAGGCGTGACACCCATGAAGTATTTTTTCGCTTTGCTTTCGGCCGGCTTGGCCATGGCGTTTGCTGCGGGCGGCGCCGAGGCTCAGACGCTGAACCAGGTGAAGCAGCGCGGGCAGCTTATTTGCGGCACGAATACTGGTCTTGCGGGCTTCGCTCTCCCGGATCCACAAGGTAATTGGGCCGGTCTCGATATCGATTACTGCAGAGCGATCGCTGCCGCCGTATTGGGGGATGCGACCAAGGTGAAATACGTGCCGCTCGATGCGACGAGCCGATTCGAATCCCTGAAGTCGGGCGCGGTGGATGTGCTGGTGCGCAACACGACCTGGACCTTGTCGCGCGATTCCGCGCAAGGGCTCGATTTCGAGGCGACCAACTACTACGATGGCCAAGGCTTCATGGTGCGCAAAAAGATGAACATCAACTCGGCCCTCGAGTTGAACGGCGCGTCGGTTTGCGTTCAGCAGGGGACGACCACTGAGCTCAATCTTGCGGATTACTTCCGTTCCAACAAGATGAAATACGAGGTCGTCGCCTTCAAAAGCGATGAGGAGACGGTCAAGGCGTACGACTCGGGACGTTGCGATGCTTTCACGACCGACGCCTCCGGCCTTGCGGCCGAACGCGTCAAGCTTGCGACGCCGGACGACCATGTGATCCTGCCTGAGATCATTTCCAAGGAGCCGCTCGCCTCTTCGGTCCGCAAGGGCGATTCGCAGTGGGCCACGATCGTGCGCTGGGTGCATTTCGCCATGGTTGATGCGGAGGAAGCCGGCGTGACCTCGAAGAACGTCGACGAGATGATGAAGTCACCGAACCCCGAGGTGAAGCGAATGCTCGGCGTCGAGGGCAAGTTCGGTGAAGGATTGGGCATTCCGAACGATTGGGTCGTCAACATCGTCAGGCAGGTCGGCAACTACGGCGAGGTCTTCGATCGCAATGTGGGGGCGGGTTCGCCGTTGAAGCTGCCGCGCGGCCTCAACAATCTGTGGACGAAGGGTGGGTTGCAATACGCGCCGCCAATCCGTTGACGTGAGAGCCGGGCGGCGCGCGGCGTCCCCGGCTTCTTCAAACCGATGGGGAACGGATGAGCACGATCGGATCGTCTGGCCGAGCTGATGCCGCGACCCTCGCCGCGCCATCTCGCGGAAGCTTCATCAACGATCCGAAGACGCGCGCCATCTTCTGGCAGGCGGTGCTCGTCCTCGTCATCGCCTACCTGTTCTATTCGGCCATCGAGAATGCGCGCGCGAATCTTGCAGCGAAAGGTCAGGTCTTCGGCTTCGATTTCCTGAGCGCGCCGGGGGGCTTCGACATCAACCAGCATTTGATCTCCTTCTCATCGGAAGAGGGATCGACTTATGGGCGTGCCTTCCTCGTCGGGCTCATCAACACGCTCCTGGTCTCGGCGATCGGCATTGTGCTCGCGACCATTCTGGGCTTCATCATCGGCATCGCGCGCCTGTCGACCAATTGGATCGTCGCCAAGGTCTCGCAGATCTATGTGGAAGTGCTCCGCAATATCCCGCTGCTTCTGCAGCTGATCTTCTGGTACAACGCGGTCCTCAAGCCTTTGCCCAACCCGCGCAACGCCTTGTCGTTCGGCGCCGGCATCTTCCTCAGCAACCGCGGCCTCACCATCCCCGAACCGACCTTTGCGCCCGGCGCGGAGAATATCGCTTACGCTTTGGTGATCGCGCTCCTTTTCGCCTTCGCTTTTCGCCATTGGGCGAAAGGGCGGCAGGAAAAAACCGGGCAGCAATATCCGACAGGGCTTGTGTCGCTCGTCTCGATCGTCGGCCTGCCGTTGCTTGCCTATTTCCTTTCGGGGCTTCCCCTTCATTTCGACGTGCCCGTCCAGAAGGGCTTCAATTTTTCGGGCGGCCTGCAGGTCTACCCGGAATTCGTGGCGCTGGTGCTCGGCCTCGTTCTCTATACGGCCGCCTTCATCGCCGAAATCGTCCGCGCCGGCATCCAGGCGGTGTCGCGAGGGCAGATCGAGGCGGCACATGCCCTCGGCCTTCGGCAGAAGCCGACGCTCAACCTCGTCGTCATTCCCCAGGCGATGCGCGTGATCACGCCGCCGCTCACGAGCCAATTCCTCAATCTCACCAAGAACTCCTCGCTCGCGGTGGCCATCGGCTATCCCGACCTCGTGCAAATCTTCGCCGGCACGGCGCTGAACCAATCGGCGAAGGCGATCGAGATCATGCTCATGACGATGGCGGTCTATCTCGCGATAAGCCTCGTCACCTCCTTCGTCATGAACGTCTACAATCGCCGTATGGCGCTCGTGGAGCGCTGAGGGAAACACGATGTCAGCCGTCACCGATCCCTCCATTCCGGTCCCTGAAATTCCAGTATCGGAAGCGCGCTCTTTCGAAGGCTACGTGTCGGCGATGCCGGTCGAGCCGCAAGCGCCGCCCGCCTCGACGACGGGCGTGGTCGGCTGGATGCGGATGCATTTGTTCAGCAGCCTCGGCAATACGGCCTTGACGATCATCTTCGGAGCCTTTGCGCTCTACATGATCTGGGGACTCCTGAGCTTTGCGATCTTTGACGCCACCTGGGCGGGCGCCGATCGCGAAGCGTGCCTTGCCCATACCGGACGGGAAGCGGGCGCCTGTTGGCCGATGATCACGGAGCGCCTCGCTTATTTCACCTATGGATCCTACCCGATTCCGCAACGCTGGCGGGTGGACGTCGTTTTCCTGCTCGGCGTCATCGGTCTCATCTGGGTGTTGTGGATCGACGCACCGCGGCGCGATCTCGGCGCATTCTACTTCTTCGTCATCGTCCCGGTCGCGGCGTATTGCCTGCTGTATGGCCTGCCCTTGCTCGGCTTGCCGATCGTCGACACCGATCTCTGGGGCGGCTTCCTCGTCACCCTGGTGATTTCCAGCGCCGGCATCGTCGCGGCCCTGCCGCTTGGCATCCTTTTGGCGCTGGGCCGACGCTCGAAGCTGCCGGTGATCAGCGTCGCCTCGACGATCTTCATCGAGGTGGCGCGCGGCGTGCCGCTGATCACCGTCCTTTTCGTGGCCAAGGTCATGCTCGGCTACTTCCTGCCGGAGCGCTTCGATCCGGCGCTCATGGTGAAGGCGCTGATCGCGGTCGCGCTGTTCTCCGCGGCCTATATGGCGGAGGTGGTGCGCGGCGGCCTGCAAGCGATCCCAAAAGGTCAGCAGGAGGGCGCAAGCTCGCTTGGCCTTGGCTATTGGCAATCGATGCGGCTCATTATTCTGCCGCAAGCGCTACGCATCACCATCCCGGGCATCGTCAACACCTTCATCGGCGGCTTCAAGGATACGAGCCTCATCCTGATCATCGGCATGTTCGACTTCTTGAAGACGGTCGAGGTGGCCGTCGAAGACCCGAAATGGTCGACCCCTGTCAGCGGACCGACGGGCTATCTTTTCGCGGCGATCGTGTATTGGATATGCTGCTTCGGCATGTCACGCTATTCGCGCGCGATCGAGATGCGTCTTTCCGTCGCCCATAAACGCTAAAGGATCACACGACGATGTCCATGACTCAAACCGCAAACACCAAGCCGCCGAAGCCGGAGAGCGATGCCGAATCCGCGGTGCTGATGCAGGGCGTGAACAAATGGTTCGGCGATTTCCATGTGCTTCGCGACATCAATCTCGATGTGAAGCGCGGCGAGCGCGTGGTCATCTGCGGACCGTCAGGTTCGGGCAAATCGACGATGATCCGCTGCGTCAACCGGCTCGAGGAGCATCAGAAGGGCCGCATTGTCGTCAACGGGCACGAGCTCACGAATGACCTCAAGCGCATCGATGAGGTGCGCCGCGATGTCGGCATGGTATTCCAGCACTTCAACCTGTTCCCACACCTCACGATCCTCGAGAACTGCACGTTGGCGCCGATCTGGGTGCGAAAGATGGCCAAGAAGGACGCTGAGGAAGTGGCGATGAAATACCTGACCCGCGTCAAGATCCCGGAACAGGCGAACAAATATCCAGGCCAGCTTTCGGGCGGCCAGCAGCAGCGCGTCGCGATCGCGCGCTCCTTGTGCATGAACCCAAAGATCATGCTCTTCGACGAGCCGACATCCGCGCTCGACCCGGAGATGGTGAAGGAGGTGCTCGACACCATGGTATCGCTGGCGCAGGAGGGCATGACGATGCTCTGCGTCACGCACGAAATGGGCTTCGCGCGCCAAGTCGCCAATCGCGTCATCTTCATGGATCAGGGGCAGATCGTGGAGATGAACGCGCCCGCCGAGTTCTTCTCGAATCCGCAGCACGAACGGACCAAGCTCTTCCTCAGCCAAATCCTGCACTGAGGCCCGGCCATTCGAGCCTCATCGGGAATGGCGGCGGCCGCCGTTCACGAGAGATCACGTTTCAAATAACCGTCGGTCCCGCGTAGTTCGGGAGCAAGGTCATGGATGCGCCGCGTGCGCGCATGGCGAAAACGGGCGAGCGTTAGCCGTCATGGCCGAGTTTCGGATCGGCCATCCACGCCTCAGTCACTCATGGGCGAATACTTACGGAGAGCGTGTCCTCGACCACCATCCGGCACGCTTGGCACGCGCTGGATCATAGGTCGAGGCGAGAGCAGGCTCTTCCCGCTTGTCATCCGCATCGGCAGCCGGAGCTCCATCATCGTGCTGCGCGCCGATTTCCGGTCTCTCCTCGCGGGGCTGCATCGAGGCGGGCTCATCGGGCTGCGTCGCGGTCGCCTCAGCGTTCTCGCGTTCGGTCTCGGCGCCGTTTCCGGATTGGCCAGCCGGCTCCAAGGCTTCGGGCTCGGCGCTTTCCGGTTGCGCGGAAGCTTCGCGGCTTTCGCGCTCACCCTCGCTGCTTGAGGAGGGCTCGGCGCCGGCGTGCTCGGCCGCCTCGCTGCCGCGCGACGCTTGAGCATCGGGCGACGCCGCGAACTCATTGTCGTCCCGGCGCGCGCGACCGCCGCGGCGGCCGCGCCGACGCCTGCGCGATGGCTCCGCTTCGTTCGGCGAGCGAACGACGGCGGCTTCCGCCTCTCTCGTCTGGGAGGCCTCGCTGGCATCCTCACTCTCGTTCGCAAACTCGGCGGGTTGGTGCGGATCCGCCGAATGCGCCGGCGCGCCCTCGCCTTCGCGGTCGCTTCCGCCGCGGCGGCGCCGACGCCGACGACGGCGCCGCTGCGAGCCGTCGCCGTCGGCGGGCGCGCGCTCCTCGCTCTCTTCGCGGGCACCGGTATCGGCCTCGCCCGCCTCAGCGCCGTCCTCCGCATCGACACGCGAGGTAGCGGCGAGCTGTCGAGGTTGCGCCTCGAAACTCGAGCCCTCCATCAGCGGCAGGACGGGCTCTCCCCATTCGATCGCGAAGAAGTCGACGCCATTATGCTTGTCGTCGGCAACGAAATTGACCGAAACGCCGAAGCGGTCCTCGATCTGGCGCAGGTGGCGCCGCTTTTGGTTGAGGATGTAAAGGGCGATGTCGGTGCGCGTCTTCACCGTGAGATTGCGCGAAGCATTTTTGACGAGCGCGTCCTCGACATGTCGAAGGACATGCAGCGCCACCGAGGGCGTTGACCGGACCCGGCCGGCCCCGGCGCAATGCGGGCAGGGGGTCGACGAACCTTCCACCACTCCCGACCTGATGCGCTGTCGGGACATCTCGAGAAGCCCGAACGGTGAGATGCTGCCGACCTGGATGCGGGCCCGGTCGTTCTTGAGGCAGTCCTTGAGGCGCTTCTCGACCGATCTGTTGTTGCGCTTCTCATCCATGTCGATGAAATCGATCACGATGAGGCCGGCGAGATCGCGCAGGCGCAATTGGCGAGCGACTTCCTCGGCCGCTTCGAGATTCGTCTTGAGGGCGGTGTCTTCGATGTTGTGCTCGCGCGTCGCGCGTCCCGAGTTCACATCGATCGCAACGAGCGCCTCGGTTTGGTTGATGACGACATAGCCGCCCGAGCGCAGCGTGACGATGTTCGAGAACATGGCGTCGAGCTGCCGCTCGACACCAAAGCGGGCGAAGACGGGTTCGGTCTCTTTGTCGAGCTTCACCGCCTTCGCATGGCTCGGGGCGAGCATGCGCATGAAGTCCTTGGCTTCCTTGTAGCCGTCCTCGCCGGCCACCAGGATCTCATCGATGTCCTTGTTGTAGAGATCGCGGATCGCGCGCTTGATGAGCGACCCTTCCTCATGCACGAGCGCCGGGGCGGAAGATTTGAGCGTGAGCTCGCGCACATTCTCCCACAGCCGCAGAAGATACTCGAAATCGCGCTTGATCTCGACCTTGGTTCGCGCAGCCCCCGCCGTGCGCACGATGACACCCATGCCGTTCGGAACATCGAGCTCTTGCGCGACGGATTTCAACCGCTTGCGATCGGGCGCGTTCGTGATCTTGCGCGAGATGCCTCCACCACGCGCGGTGTTCGGCATCAGCACCGAATAGCGCCCGGCGAGCGACAAATAGGTGGTCAGCGCCGCCCCTTTGTTGCCCCGCTCTTCCTTGACCACCTGGACGAGCAGGATCTGGCGGCGCTTGATGACTTCCTGGATCTTGTAGTTGCGTCGGATCGGACGGCGCCGCTCAGGAACCTCCTCGAGGCCATCTCCCGCGCCGAGCTGCTCGATTACGGGCTCGACGACGGCGGCCTCGGCCGCTTCGGAAGCCTCGATGGGTTCTCCGCTTCCGTTCGACCCGGCCTCGCTCGCGACATCGGGCGCCGCTTCGGCCGCGGATTCGTCGGAAACGCCGGGGTCGCCATGCCTCTCTTCGCTTGCGTCAGCTCGCAGCTCTTCGGCTTCCGGCTGTGCGGAGGTCTCGCCGGCACTCTCGATGGACGCATCTTCGGCGCCGTTTTCGTTCGGCCGCGAGGCCTCGGCTTCGCCGGTTTGCTCTGCGCCGGATTGCACCTTCCCGGATGGCGCCTCGCCGGCTTCTTGCCTCTCGTCCGCCGCATCCTCCTTCGGCGAGGCGGTCTCGTCTAAAGGTTCCGAGACGGAGGCGGGGTCAGAAGAGCGGGAATTCGCATCACCCTCCGCCATCGAGGTTTCTTCCGAGAGGCTCTCCTCCGGAGCCGAGATTTGCGACGTGGAAATCACATCGTCGCGATTGTTGCGCGCGGCCGCCGGCCCGCGTCCTCTGGCACGCCGAGGGCCAGGCTCGTCATCATCGGATTCACGTGCGGATCTCGCCTCCTCGGCGATCAGCGCCTCGCGATCGGCGACCGGGATTTGATAATAATCGGGATGGATTTCGCTGAACGCCAGGAAACCATGCCGGTTGCCGCCGTAGTCGACGAACGCCGCTTGAAGCGACGGCTCGACGCGCATCACCTTGGCAAGATAAATGTTCCCTCGCAGCGGCTTGCGCTGCGCAGATTCAAAATCGAATTCCTCGACGCGCTGCCCCCGAACGACGACGACGCGCGTCTCTTCGGGATGGGCAGCATCGATGAGCATCTTATTGGCCATTGGGCATATCTTTCTCGTGGGCGCCGGACGGATCCGGCGCAATGTTGTACGGCTCGCTGCAAAGAGGCGCGATCGCGCCACACCGCGAGCAATAAGGCAGTGAAGGGTAGGGAGGGCCGATTTTCCGCCGACCGCGCATGAGCTCGGAGCGGAATAGGATCGCCATACGTTCGAAACGGCGCTCGATGGGCGGCAAATGAAGACGAGACCGCTGAGACGGTCACTCCTTCAAATCTGTCACGCAACGCCGAAATCATCTCATTGTCCCAAGCCGCGCCACAAGGGGGCGGCTAAATCACGGATCAACGCCCTTTACGGGCGACTGAGCGGTCTTCCGGGTCCCAGCAATCTGGTGATGCGGAAAAGTCACGTGCGCCGGTGGCGGCCACTCCACGCCCTCGGCCGCGATCACCACACGCCCACAGATTCGCTCGAACCCGGCGACGTCGGAGAATCGACCGCTCGTCTCTGCTTAAGCTCAGGTGGGGGCATTTGGCAAGCTTCGCCAGATGTGGCGCTCCCGCAACAAACTTACAGGAAACATGCGATTAACGACCTTTGGACGTTAATCCTTATTGAAGACGCGCTAATTAATCCTCTAGGGGCTTGTGCGGAAAAGCGGCGCCTTCGAGGCCGCTGAGCAAGGGAGCCATTTTAGGGAGCCATTTTGGGATCGCCGATCGCAACCCTCCTTCGAACAGCCGTTTCAGGCCTTTTGGCCTGTTTTGCGGCGATGATTGCGGTGCCGCTCGCGTCGGCAGCGGACGCCGGAGGAGTTGCGGGCCGGGCCGTCGTGGTCGGGGCGAAGCTCGAGCAAACGGCGACCGGAACCCGGCTCATTCTGGTCTCATCCCAGCCGCTCAGTGCGACGCCTTTCGCGCTGGAGAAGCCCGATCGCTTGGTCCTCGATCTGCCCGAGGTGAATTTTCAGCTTCCCGCTCATACCGGCGAAAGCGGGACGGGCCTCATCAAGTCCTTCCGCTTCGGGCTTTTCGGCTTCGGTCGCTCGCGTATCGTCATCGATTTGGCGGCTCCGGCCCATGTCGCCTCCGTGGTCAACACGCCGCTTCTCAAGGATTTGGGCTCGACCGTGACGATTGATCTCGAAAGGCTCGATCGTGAGGCTTTTCACGAGCTTGCCGGCATCGCTCATGCCTCGACGCCGTCTGCGACGCCGGCCGGAAATCCCGCCGCGTCCGGGGCGAGCGCGGCCTCCTCCAGGGATCCGCGTCCGCTCGTGGTCATCGATCCCGGGCATGGCGGCTTCGATCCGGGGGCGATGGGCGGCAATGGGGACGTCGAAAAGACGATCACGCTTGAATTCGCCACCACGCTGGCGGCCGAGCTCGAACGGCGCGGCCATGTGCGGGTCGCACTTACGCGAAACAGCGACACCTTCGTCTCGCTGCCGGATCGGGTACGTTTCGCGCGTGATCAGAACGCGGCACTTTTCGTCTCGATTCACGCCGACACTTTGACCGGCGTTGCCAATGTGCAGGGGGCAACAGTTTATACGCTTGCAGATCATGCGAGCGATGCCGATGCCGCCCGTGTCGCAGAAAAGGAAAACCGCGTCGACCAGCAGGCCGGCCTCGATGCAGGCGAAAACGATGAGGAAGTGGTTTCCATCCTCGATGATTTGATGCGCCGCGAGACGAAGGTCCTTTCGGTCGCCTTCGCGCAGAAGCTCGTCCAGTCGCTCGAACCCCATGTTCGATTGAACAAAAATCCATTGCGATCGGCCGCTTTCCTGGTTTTGCGCGCCCCGGACGTTCCGTCGGCTCTCGTCGAGCTCGGCTATTTGTCGAGTGATGCCGATCGTGCATCCCTCGCCTCCGCGCGATGGCGAGAGGAAGCCTCGCGCGCAATCGCCAATGCGATCGAGGCACGCTTGCAGGAACGGCCGGCCGCAGCCGCGTCCGCGGCCGCGCAGGAGAACTGAACCAAGTGCTGGCCGCTCGAGCTTTTGCGGAACGCGGCGTGTCCGCCTCAGAAAAGCCCCACCCACGACCGACACTGTTGCAGAAGCGCCACGGATTTTCCGCTGTCGCTCGGCTAAGAGTTCGCGGGCGGCCGGAGCGTTTTGCAATTCGAAGCGGGATGCCGTTTCGATACGCCCGGACTCACCGCGCCCTGGCTCGCATGAGTTCCTGCGGCGCAGATGAGAATGTCCGAAGGGACGACCGGGTCGGAAATCATGGGCCCATGCGAGGGGCCGAAATCGTGAGTGGCTGAACGTTCACCTCATGCGATCATTGATCAGATTTCTTGGGTTTCTATTTGCCACCGCGACGGTCGTGTTCGTCGTCGGGGCGGGTGCGGCCGCTTTCCTCATCTGGCACTACTCGCAGGATCTTCCCGACTACACGCAGCTGCGCGACTACGAACCGCC
Source organism: Hyphomicrobiales bacterium (assembly GCA_019247795.1). Taxonomy (GTDB): domain Bacteria; phylum Pseudomonadota; class Alphaproteobacteria; order Rhizobiales; family Beijerinckiaceae; genus GAS188. The sequence continues at coordinate 13,027 of JAFBAK010000316.1, forward strand.
GGTAATGACCCGCGTGCACGCGGCCGATGGCAGTCTCATCGCCGAATACGCCAAAGAGCGACGGCTCTATTTGCCCGTCCAGGACGTGCCGAAGCTCGTGATCGACGCCTTCATCTCCGCCGAGGACAAGAACTTCTTCAACCACAGCGGCGTCGATCCCGAAGGCATCACGCGCGCCATCATCGCCAACTTCACGCGGCAAGGGCGACGCCAGCAGGGCGCGTCCACGATCACGCAGCAGGTGGCGAAAAACTTCCTGCTGTCGTCGGAGCAGACCTATGATCGAAAGATCAAGGAGATGCTGCTCGCGCTTCGCATCGAGGCGACCTACACGAAGGAGAAGATCCTCGAGCTTTACCTGAACCAGATCTATCTCGGTTTCGGCAATTACGGCATCGCGGCGGCGGCTCTCAACTACTACGGCAAGTCGGTGCACGAGCTGACGCTCGGAGAAGCTGCCTATCTTGCGGCCTTGCCGAAGGCCCCGAGCAACTACAATCCCTTCGAGAGGCACGATGCGGCCGTCGAGCGCCGCAACTGGGTGCTCGATCGCATGGCCGAGAACGGCTTCGCCACGCGAGCGGATGTGGAGAAAGCCAAGGCCGAGGACATCCACCTCAACTTGCGCAACGTCTCGCCCAACAATGTCGCTGCCGGCTTCTTCACCGAGGAGGTTCGCCGCGAGCTCGCCGATCGCTATGGCTCGACGCAGCTCTATGAGGGCGGCTTGTCGGTGCGCACCACGCTCGATCCGGCTTTGCAGCTCATCGCGCGCAAGGCGCTCGTCGATGGCCTCGTGCGCTATGACGAATCCCATGGCTGGCACGGGGTGATCCAGAAGGTTGATCTCGGGCGCGACTGGGGCGAGGCGCTCGCCCAGGTCCCGGCGCTCACCGACGTGAAGCCCTGGCAGCTCGCGGTCGTGCTCGACGCCAATGATCTCTCAGCCAAGATTGGATTGCAGCCGGCGCGACTCGCAAGCGGGGCTGTCTCTCCCCAGCGGGAGACCGGCACCATCACGAGCGACAACGTGCGATGGTCGCGCAAGGGCAGGCTGCGCGAGGTCTTGTCGGATGGCGACGTCGTCTACGTCGAGCCGCTCGACGGCAAGCCCGGCCAGTATCGTTTGCGGCAAATCCCGGAGATTTCCGGGGGCCTCGTGGCCATGGATCCTTGGACCGGCCGCGTCTTCGCCATGGTCGGCGGGTTTTCCTTCAGCCAAAGCGAGTTCAATCGCGCCACCCAGGCGTTGCGCCAGCCGGGCTCGGCCTTCAAGCCTTTCGTCTACGCCACCGCGCTCGACAACGGCTATACGCCGTCGACCGTCATCGTCGACGGGCCAATCGAGATCGATCAGGGGCCTGGCCTGCCGCCCTGGAGACCTGAGAATTTCGAACCGAC